>NZ_JBLFEO010000016.1:15323-107416 GCF_047345505.1 Maribacter aquimarinus
ACCACCCCTTTCTTCCGCAAGCGGAATTCATTCCCCGCCCCAAGAGGTTCGGACAGGCCCACCCGTACCGTTCGGGCGAGCCCGCCCGAATGGCTTCGCGACTCGCCATAACGGTAAAGGTTGAATTGAAAACCCAGAGGCGGCTCCTCCCCTTTATCAAGGGGAGGTGGTTTTCCACTTCACTGTGGAAAAGCGGAGGGGTCCGCTCCGTGGGGGCGTTGGGTTGTTTCAACCCGAATTTCCCAGAGCGGGCTTCAACGGGCCCTTCGGACAACAAAGAAGGTTTTCGGCATGGAACCACCCCCGGGACCACCCCTTTCTTCCGCAAGCGGAATTCATTTCCTGTCCGTACCATGCAGGTAGGCGGACTTTTGACATTTTCTGTTCGGCACCTTCCAGGTTTTAAGGGAAGGACACGAGGATGTACTTACATTCCAATCGGTTTTATGGTGTAGCCGTATTCATAGGAAGCATAGGGCAAGCGATACATTTCCAAGGGCAGCCTGCCCCAACTGTTGATGCTGCCCAGGCCCTGCTGAAAACCGTCCACGTTTAGATAGACTTCCTTTCGTGGGGTGAGTTCCCCGGCATGTTGCTGGGTTCTTTTGGCACCGGAATCCAAGTCTTCCCTGCTAAAGTGCAGGGCGGAGAACTGAAACGGGGTGTCACTGGAGAACCGTAGGCCTTTACCATTGTCCATTTTTAACTCCACCCATCTCACATCCAGTCGGTTCCCGTTTTCCTGTGGCCTAATGTAAGGGAAGTACTGTTCTGCCACGGTGGTCTCGTAAACCCCTACCGTGGCGGCGTGCTGCCGGTCGGGATAGGCCTCAAACGGACCTTTCCCGTACCATCTTACGGTTCGGTAGGTTTCGGGCAGCACCATTTCGTTCCCAAATTTGAACATGTTGGGATGCTCCCCTTTTAGGGCCCGGAGTTGGTTGGTCACCACAATGCTGGCATCGGGACGTACGGTGTAGCGTTGGATATATTCGGCATCGCCATCAAAAAGAATCCATTTGAATTCTAGCTGCAAGTAGCCTTCTTTGGTCTTTTTCGGGACCATGGCCCTCACTGGTTCTAGGGAAGCATTTTTCCATGGTTGGAAGGCCGTTTGGAGCCCCGCACCATAATCATTGTCCACCGGGGCCCTCCAAAAGTTCACTTTTGGGCCGGCGGAAAGAAGCTCGGTGCCCTTGTGGCGAAGTGCGGTAAGCGCACCTTTTTCAAGGTGGAAGACAGCCTCAAAGTCAGCCCCTTTTACCGTGAGCATCCCTTGGTCTTCCTGGTAGTCCAGCGTGCCGCCAATGGGCTTTGGGGTGGGTGCCAAGGGTTGGTTCAGGGCAAATTGTTCGTAGGCCAGTCCAAAGCCTTCTGGAAGTAAGGGGGTGGCCTTGGCCAAGCGCGCTTCCAGGTTTAGGAAATACTCCTTTTTTGGGTCCAAACGGGTGGTCAGTGGAAGGGTTACCGTTTCACTTGATTGTGGGGCGATGTCCATGTTGGGCAATTTGCCTTTTTCCACCACCGCACCATCGGCCAAGAGTTCCCAATTAAAATCAAGATTTTCCGTACCGGTAAAGAAGCGCCAGTTTTTTATGCGTACCTGGGTGCCGGCCCCTTTTTCCCGGTAAAATTTGATGTCCTGGTGTATGTGCCTTGCCTCGTGCATGTGTGGATTGAGCCGGCGATCGGGCTGTACCAGACCGTTGTTCAGGAAGTTATTGTCGCTCGGGGTGCCCTCCGGGCCAAAATCTCCGCCATAGGCATAGATCTCCTTCCCATTTTTTATGGTTTTGAGGCCTTGGTCCACGTAATCCCAGATAAAACCGCCCTGTAGCTTGTCATATTTTTCAAAAAGGTCCCAATACTCCTTGAATCCGCCCAGGCTGTTGCCCATGGCGTGGGCATACTCACAGAGCACCAAAGGTTTGTTGAAGCGTTTGTCCTCTGCGTATTTGGCAATTTCTGCCGGAGTGCTGTACATGGGCACATAGAGGTCGGTGTTCCATTCGTGGCCGGCCCGTTCATACTGTACCGGCCGGGTGGGATCCATTTCCTTGGCCTTGAGGTAGGTGTTGTACATGTTGTACCCATTCCCGGCCTCGTTGCCCAGCGACCAAATGATCACCGAGGGGTGGTTCTTGTCGCGCGCCACCATGCGCTCGGTTCTGGCAAGATGTGCCTGAAGCCAGTCGGGGTTGTTGGCCAGGGTGCGGGCCAAATTATAGCCCATTCCGTGCGATTCCACATTGGCCTCGTTCACCACATAGATGCCGTAGCGGTCGCAGAGCTCATACCAATAGGGGTCGTTGGGGTAGTGGGCGGTGCGTACGGCATTGATGTTGTTTTCCTTAAAGATCTGGATGTCTCTCAGCATGTCTTCCCTGCTCACCACGTGGCCCCGTTCGCCGTCATGTTCGTGCCGGTTAACGCCCTTGAAGAGAATGGGTTTCCCGTTCAGGAGGTATTGCCCGTCCTTCACTTCGGAGGTGCGGAAGCCAATGGCCTTGGAAATGGCTTCCAAGGTGTTTCCCTTTTTGTCCTTTAGGACGATGTTCAAGGTGTAGAGGGACGGACTTTCGGCAGACCAAGGGGCCACTTGGGGCAGTGTGTGCCCAAATTGGAGCGTGGCACAGTCCTTACTGCCCAAATCGTAGTCCGACTCCTTGGCGTAGCGCACAGCCCCGTCCTTTACCAGGCTTACGTGCACCTGGCCGCGGGCGTTTTTAGGGCCGTGGTGGGCCAAGGAAACACTCAGGTCCAGGACACCGTCCGTGTAATCATTGGTGAGTCCGGCCTTGGCAAAATAATCCGCTATCTGCGTCTGCGGACGGGCGTAAAGGTACACATCCCGCTCAATACCAGATAGCCGCCAGAAGTCTTGGCATTCCAGGTAACTGCCATCGCTCCAACGGTACACTTCCAGGGCCATGGTGTTGGTGCCGCTTCTTACATAGGGCGTAATGTTGAACTCTGCCGGTAACTTGGAGCCTTGGCTATAGCCCACTTTCTTGCCGTTGACCCAAATGTAAAAGGCCGATTTTACCGCCCCGAAGTGGACGTAAATTTCCTGCCCTTTCCATTGGGCGGGGACTTCAAAGCTGCGCTTGTAGGATCCCACGGGGTTGTAACCGTCCGGAATGTCCGGTGGGGCCAGTTCGCCCCGTTGAAAAGGGTAGGAGGCGTTCACGTAGATTGGGATGCCAAAGCCCTCCACTTCCCAGTTGGCCGGTACCTTGATCTGGTCCCAAGTGGAGGTATCGTGGTTTTCTTCATAAAAATCCACCGGACGTGTTTCCGGATTTTTGGACCACTTGAATTTCCAGGTACCGTTGAGCGAAATATGGTTGTCCGCTTTTTCCATGTTGTTTTCCCTGGCAAGCCCCTCTGTCCGGAAGGGAAAAAAAGAGGCCCGGGCATCCAGTTTGTTCTGCTGGATCACGGCAGGGTTCTCAATGATGGGGTCCAGGGTCTGTGCCTTGCCGGCGAATGGATACATCAAGCTAAGGGTAAAAGCGAAAAAAAGGGTTTTGATGCGGTTCATCGTGTGTTTTTTTTAAGGGATATTTTTCGGTTTTGTATGGCCATAACGGCGATGGGGCGCTTTGGATCCGGTTCTTTGGGCCTCTTTTGTGCAAGGGGCACATCGACCTATAAAAATACGCTTAATTTTTGGTTTTCAGGGACGAATTTTAGGTAAGGTTGATGTTGTTTTCCATAAAAAAGAAGGCCCCTGAAAGGGACCTTCTTGCAACAATCAACTAACTCAAACAACAAAGATCATTCATAGCCCTCGGTCTGTTCCAACAGTGGATTCCTGCCGATCATATCGGGTGAGATGGGCAGTTGCAACTTAAAGGCCTCGCTTTCCAAAAGGGTCTCCACCTCGTCGAAAATGATGGTGCCTCCGGCGCGCCTCAGGTCCCACCAGCGTTTTCCTTCGCCCACAAACTCCTTCATGCGCTCGTCCAATATGGCCAGGGTGTTGTCTTCTTGGGAACCGTTCACAAAGGCATGGATGGCCGCATCATAATTGGCACCAAAGGCCCTTTGGCGCACCAGGTTCATTTCTGCCGAAGGGTCTTCGCCCAAGTTGTTCTTGGCCTCTGCCAAAAGCAAGAGGGCGTCTGCATGGCGGTACAGCGGTACATCGTTTACGCTGATGCGGCTTCCGGCATCCACAATGCCCAAAAACTTGTTCAGGATGGATCCCACATAATTGGTCTCATCGAACGGAATGTGGCCGGCATCATCCGAGAACATTCGGGTAAGGGTGTTGTAGCGGGTGTCCAGGGTATCGTCCAACTTTAACAATAGCTTCAAGGAAGGGCCGTAGCGGTTTCCGCCGTTGAAGATCTCGTTGGCCAAGGAATTGCCTTCGGAGTCCCAGGTTTGGTTGATCTCGGTAGATCTCCCGGTAAAGACCCCGTTGTAAAAATTGCCGGCCTGATCGCGCTCATAGGAAAGCGTGAAGATGAATTCCTCGTTGTTCTCATTGGTGGGGCTCCAGAGGTCCATGAAATTGGGCACCAGTGCAACCCCCGTTCCGGTCACCTGCTCCAGGGCCGACTTGGCCTCGGTGTAATCTGCATTGCCCCCGTTGAGCACCTTGCCGGACCAGATGAAGACATCCCCTTTCAGGGTCAGGGTGGCGGCTTTGGACCAGTAGATCTTCTTTCCCTTATAGAAACTGTCGTCCGCACCAAAGGCGCTCAACGAGTTCTCCAGGTCCGATTTGATCAAGGCCATTACTTCCTCCTTGGGGGAGCGTGCCCGGTTCAGGTCTGCCACGTCTGCGGTGGTATCAAAGGGCTCCGTGCTAATGGGAACGGCGCCCCAGGTCTTGAGCATGGTGTAGTACACGTAGGCCCGTAGCCCGTACACCTGTCCCAAAAGGTGCTGTTTTTCTTCCTCGTTGCTAAACTCAATGTCCGGCACATTGGCCAAAAAATCATTGATGCGGTGTACCAGGGTGTAAAAACCGCCCCAGTTGCCAAAGGGCACATTGGTGGTGTTGATGACCTGGTTGATCAGCTGGATGCTGTTCGGTGATTCCAGGGTGGTGCCCCCATAATAGTCCGACCGTACCTCTCCCAAGAGAAAAAGGGAAAAGTTGTACCCCCTCAGGGAGCTGTAAAGGCCGGTGTGGGCCAGTTTGGCCGCACTTTCGTTGTCCAGGAAGCCCGTTCCGGGAATGTCACTTATGGGCTCCAGCTCTATTTCGTTCTCACAGGAAACAAGGGCGCCCAGGGCTAACAGTAAAATCAAGTATTTTTTCATTGCTGATTGTTTTTAAAAGGTTACGTTTAGGCCAATGGTGTAGCTAATGGGTATGGGAAAGCTTCCGCTATTGACCCCGCCCACTTCCACGGAGTTGCCCCCAAATTGGGTGAAATAGTGCAGGTTGGCCCCGGTGACGTACAGTCTAAGCCCTTCCAGCATATCATCAAAGATCTCCTCGGTGGGGAAGTTGTAGCTCAAGGTCACTTCCCTTAGCGCTAGGTAATCTCCCTTTTCCCAAAGGCGGTCCACGCCACGTTTAAAGTTGGCCTGTTGGTCCGTAAAATCAAAACGGGCCACGTCCGTAATGGTGTTTTCCGGGGTCCAGGAATCCAAGATCTCCACGGGTCCGTTCTGGTTTCCCTGTACTTGCGACAGTCCCCGAACACGGTTGTCGTTCTGGATCACGTGGCCCAGGGCAAAATCCGTGGCCACAAAGAGGTTCCAGTTTTTGTAGGTGAGGTTGGAGGTGACCCCGCCCGTGGTGTTGGGTACGGTACGGCCCACAATGACCCTGTCCTGGAAGTCTATGACATTGTCTCCATTGGTGTCTTTCCAGGCCACATCACCGGGATAGCGTTGGGTGGGGTTGCGCAGGTTTACGTCTTCCCTGGTGGCGTGCTCTGCCACCGCGGCATCATCGGCATAGATGTAGTCTTGGCTGTAGGCCACCACCAGGTCGGTGCCCACGCGCTGTCCTTCCTGCAGGCCGCCCACCCAGACCAGTTCGCCCCTATTGGCGTCCCAGATTTGGGTACCGCCCTGGCGGTTGTTCTCATTGTCGTTCTCGGGCAGTTGCTGCACAAAGTTCTTAAAGGTGTAGAAGGTGCCGCCCACGTCCCATTTCCAGTTTTCGCCGGTAATGACCTTGGTGGCAAACTCCAGCTCAAAACCTTTGTTGCGCAGCGTTCCGTTGTTGGTGGTGATGCTGCTAAAACCGGTCCAAAGCGGTAAGGTAAGGCCCGCGATCTTGTCCTTTACGTCGCGGATGAAGTAATCTGCCAAAATGTTCACCCGGCCCCTGAAAAGGCCAATGTCCAGACCCATGTTAAAGGTGGTGGAGCGTTCCCACTGCAAATCTGGCGTAGGGATGCCGGTATTGGCGTAGCCAGTAAGGCCATCGTAGATACCGGTTTCGCCGTAGCTGCCGAACACTTGGTAACGCCCAAGGGACTCGACCTTACCGTTTACCCCATAGCTCAATCTGGGCTTAAGACGGCTCAGTACCTTACTGAAATCCTTGCCGTCGTAAAAACTTTCGTTATGGATGTTCCAACCTACGGAGGCACCCGGGAAAATACCGAACTTGTCGTTGTCCAAGCGGGAGGAACCGTCCCGGCGCAAGCTAAGGCCCACGAGGAAGCGGTCGTCAAAATCGTAATTGAGCTGCCCAAAGAGCGACACAATTGAACTCGCTGCCTTGAAAGAGCTAGGCACCCCGTTGGCCTCAGAGCCCGCGTTCAGGGTGGGGATTTCGTCAGATCCGCTCAGTCGGGTGGCGGCATTGAGCTCAAAAAAGTTTTCCTTGTAAATTTCCGCCCCTCCCAGAAGGTCCACATTGTGCTTGCCAAAGGTGTTGTTGTAGTTGAGCAGACCGGTGAGCTGGTTTCTCAAGGTACGCTGGTGCCTGGCACTGGCATTTCGGGTGGTGTTGAGCGATCCCCCGTTGAGGTAGGCCCGGCTAAAGGACTCGTTGCTGTTGTTGATCACAAAGTGGCTGCCGTTTAGGCTAAATTTCAGATTGTCCACCACATCCCAGTCCAACCGCACCGAGGTGGACAAGCGTTGCTCCAAGTTGTTGCGCACAAACTTATCATTGTAGTAGAGCGGGTTACCAAAAGATACATTGGTACCGGGGTTGGGCTGGTCGCTTAGGCTGCCATCCGGGTTGTTGTTAAAGATCCGTGAGGTGGGTGCTTGGCCCTGTGCCCGCTGAAACACCCAATTGTTGTTGTTCAGGTAATTGGGGTTGTTGGCCGAGTGCGCATAGAACACGTTGGAGTTGATGGTGAGTTTGTCCGTTATTTTGTAGGAGCCGTTGAAGGTGCCCGAGTAGCGTTCAAAGTCGGAGCCAAACACCAATCCTTTTTCGTCCAAGCGGCCCAAACTCAGGAAGTACTTTCCTTTCTCGTTGCCCCCTTGGAAAGAGAGGGTCTGGTCATTGGCGTAGCTGTTCTGGAAAAAGAGCTCTGTCATATCGTTTTCCTGGAAGAGAATGGTCCTCGTGGGGTCCAAAATGTCCGGAATGGTCTGCCAGCCCTCAAAATCCAAGAGATAGCGGTTGGTATCGTCCAAGAACATGGTGGTGTACTCGGAGTCTATGGGGTTGTTGCCCGTGCCCATACCGTTTCTGCCATCGCGGAACACGGTAAAGGCGCCCGACCCCAAAATACGCTGGGTGTTGGCAATTCCTTGACGGTTGTAGTTAATATAGTCCACGGCGCCCAAATAATCAAAGCGGTCTCGCCTTTCGTTAATGCGGTACTTCTGCCTGAAGGTAATGCTGGACTTGCCCACCTTGCCCTGTTTGGTGGTCACCAAGATGACCCCGTCCGCGGCCCTGGCCCCGTATATGGCGGTAGAGGCGGCATCCTTTAGCACTTCCATGGATTCAATGTCATCTGCATTGATGGCGTAGAAGGAATCCGTGGGCACCCCGTCCACCAAGATCAAGGGCGATCCGGAACCGTCAAAATTGGTTCCCCCACGCACACTGATGCTGGGAGATGAACCTGGTTGCCCGGTGGTCTGGGTAATGCGCACCCCGGCCACGGTGCCTTGCAGGGCCGTGGCGGCGTTGGAGCGGGAAGCACTTTCCAGCACCTTGGTGTCCAGTTTTGAAACCGAGGTGGCCATGGTGCTACGTTTTTGGGTGCTATACCCCGTAAGGACCACTTCGTCCAATTTTTGGGTGTCTTCGGCCAATACAATGGAAAAGCTGCTCTGGCCGCCCACGGGCATCTCTTGGGTAACAAAGCCAAGGTAGCTAATGACGAGCACATCGGTATCCGATGCGCGCAGGGCAAAATTTCCGTCAAAATCCGTGGTGGTGCCGTTTGTGGTTCCCTTGACGATGACGCTTGCGCCGGGCAAGGGGGTGCCAAACTGGTCGGCCACGGTGCCGGTAATGTCTTTTTCCTGTGCGCTGGCGCTGAGCGTGGCACAGAGAAAAAGCAATACGCTGCCCACAAGGGGCAATGACTGCTCAAAGGCGCGCAACAACCACGATAGCGGGGAGTTTAGCGGTGCCTTTTGGAAAGATACAAGTTCCATAAAGTTTAGTTTAAGTGAATCAATTGGTCTATCAATGGCCCCAAAAATAAATAAAAATGACTTATGTATAACATAAAGCATTAAATTTTTTTGCGAAAAAGAGCTTTTAGGAGTCTCTCTGTTACGGTATTCAGAATAAAAAGGGGGTGTTCTTGCCTAAACCTCGGTTTCGATATGGTGTGGGGAGAATGTCTTGTTCAGGTATTTGGGGAGCCCCTCCTTCTCCAAAAGGGAAAGGGCCTGCAACAGTAGGGCGTTGTCCATGGTGTTGTGCGGGTAGCGGCTGGGGCCCATATCAAGACCAAAAAGGCGCATGAAGCTCTTGCCGGCACCATTGAAACCGTTGAGTTTGTCCAGTATCTGCACAAAATAAACCGCTTTGGCCTGCAGGGCCATGGCTTCCTCGATGTTTCCGGCTCCGTAAAGGGAAATGATCTCGTAGTAAAGCGGTGCCAAATGATTATAGGTGCTTCCCACCCATCCCGTGGCGCCCAAGGGGAGACTGTCCACCAACTGCTCGTCCACTCCAAAAAGGATGTTCTTGGAACCGCCATCAAATGCCAGGCAGGCCTGGTAATCGGCCGCATCGAACTTTGAGAATTTTATCCCGGCAAAGTTGGGAATCTGCCGTACGGCCATCGCCATAAAATCGGCCATGGGAAAATTGGCCCCGGTGAGCACGGGAATATGGTAATAGTAAAAGGGAAGGTTGGGCGCGCAGGCCGCCACTTCCCGGCAGTAGTACACAATCGATTCCAGGGACCTGGGCTTAAAATAATACGGGGGCAACACACAGATGCCATCCACCAGACCTTGTGAGTGGTCCGCCAGTTCTTGGGCCTCGCGCAGGTTGGTGTGCCCCACATGGTTGGTAAGAAAGAAATTATTGGGCCTGTGCTGCGACCAGGCTTCAATAAGGGCCTTGCGCTCTGCGGTGCTGAGCGATACAAAGTCGCCCGTGGAACCGTTCACAAAGGCGCCCTCAATGTTGTTTTCCACCAGAAAGGCGGTATATGTCCCTATGATTCCGGTGTTCAAGGAGCCGTCGGCCTGCATGGGCGCGTAGGTGGCAGCGATAAGATTTTTCATAAATGTATTATGTATGACATAGGCAAATGTATGAAATTATTCCAAATTTGGAACTGTAGTTTCATTTCCCGAACTTTTTTTTCCATGATGGGCCTGCTCCGCCGTTTTAATTCGCAAAAGTACGTTGAGCAAGTTCATGGCAATGGGGCGGTGGGGTTTTATGATTGGTTTTCTTAGGTGGGTTGCCATAAGGGTTTGGTGGTGTTGGCCCAACCCACTTGCACAATGCCTTGGGCCAAGGCCTTTTTTTGGGATGTGCGTCCTTATGCAGGCCATAGGAGCAAGACATGCGCTGCTGTGCAGGTTGGAACCGCTGCTGCTTGCTCTGGCCTTTTTTGGGCCAGACCATCTATGGTGTCCAAGTGCATAACGTTGTTCTGCGCCCGTTTATTGGCTGCGGTCGCTTTTCCCCCGCCTTGGTCATTCCACCAAGACCTCGTCCAAAAAGATGAAGCAACTGCCGCCGGTGGGTGGGTGGGCCAAATTGGTGACCTCCACCTTGATGTATTGGGCCGTAAGTTCATCAAAGATGACTTTGAAGGTCTCCAGGTTCACAAAACCGTTGTCTTGGTGCGGACGCTCCAAACGCCCCACCTCCCGGAAGGTTTTGCCATCTTCGGAGACCATCACCTTGATCCCCGTGGGATAGTAGATACCGGACCCTTGGTTCTCCATGGCACCCACGGCCACCGACGAAAATGTTTTGGGCCGGCCCAAATCCAGGGTCAGAAGGGCATCGTCCTCCAGCCAGGCCTGCCATTGGCCATCGTGGAAGTTTTTGCTGCCCCGGAACACGTTCACCAGGTTATCTGCCCCTGTGCCCTGGTACCGCTTGCTGTAGATAGGGTCATACTGCACCGTTGCGCCCACGGCCTTGTGAAAATTAAAGTGTTTCACCAAGGTGTCTCCCACAATTTCCCCATTTTCAAAGACCGCCGCCTTTACCGTGGTGGTCCCTTCCAGCTTCAATGGCGCGGTGTAGATTGGGGATTCTTTGGTCAGCGGTGCCTCGTTGAGGGCATACCGAATGCTGCTCTCCGGAAATTCATTGGCAAGGGACACGGCAATGCCGCCGGTCTCCGTGAGCTTGCTCTTGGCGGTAACGGCATAGGCACTGCGCGCATAGGTAACGTTCATCGCCTCCAAACGTTCAAAGAGTGCGGGAATCTTGGCGGCATAGGCCGCCCAGTCCTTCTTTTCCTTTGGGGTCCAAAGTCCCTCGGAAAGTGCGGTGACCCTGGGAAAGAGCATGTATTCGGATTCCTCGTTGTTGGTAACATATTCTGACCATAGGTTGGCTTGGCTGCCCAAGACATGCTCTTTTTGTGCCACGGACATGGAATCCACCACGGGGTCAAAGGCATACACCTTGTTCAGGGGCTCATAACCGCCAAAGGCAATGGGCTCGTAATCGGGTTCGCCCTGATAATGGTTCAGATAGACCGTTCCCGGGGTCATGATCACGTCATGGCCCTCTTTGGAGGCCTCCCAGCCCCCTTGGATGCCGCGCCAGCTCATTACCGTGGCCCCGGCGGGCAGACCGCCCTCCAAAATCTCGTCCCAGCCCACCAAGGTCCTTCCCTTGGAGCTCAGGAACCGTTCCATCCGTTTTATGAAATAGCTTTGCAGTTCTTCGGTGTTGGCCAGGCCTTCCTCGCGCATGCGGCGCTGGCAGTCGGGACAGGTTTCCCAGTTGGTCTTGGTGGCCTCGTCCCCGCCCACGTGAATGTACTCAAAAGGGAAAAGCGTCATGGTCTCCATCATGACATCTTCCAAAAATGCAAAGGTGGACTCCTTGCCCGCACAGTAAATGTCGGTAATGGGCCATATTCCGCCAGAGGGTACGGCCACAGGCGTGCCCTTGCAGGAATATTCCGGATAGGCGGCCACGGCACTGGTCACGTGGGCCGGCATCTCAATTTCCGGCATGACGGAAATGCCGTGCATTTGGGCGTAGGCCACAATTTCCCGGATGTCATCCTGGGTGTAAAAACCACCATAGGTGGCCGAGTCCCCGGGCTGGTTGGTGTTCCGTGCATTCCAGTGTTTTTCCTCCTGATCTACCCTAAAGGCGCCCACCTCGGTGAGTTTGGGGTATTTCTTGATTTCCAGTCGCCAGCCCTGATCGTCCACCAAATGGAGGTGAAGCACGTTCAATTTAAAAAGGGCCATGCGGTCTATGGATTCCTTGATGTATTCCTTGTCGAAAAAATGCCGGGACACGTCCAGCATCAGTCCCCGCCAGGGATACCGTGGGTGGTCTTCAATGGTTAGGCTTGGCACCGTCCATTGGGTTGTTTCCGGGGCATTGCGCATCTCAATTTCAGCCGGCAGCAACTGCCTAAGGGTCTGTATGCCATGGACAAGGGATGGATAACTTCCCGCGGTGATCTTTATGTGGTTTGGGGTCACGGCCAAGCTGTAGGCCTCGCGGGCCATGCCTTGGTCCGTGGTAAGCAGTACGTAATTGCTTTCCGGGGTTTCCGAGACCGTGGACAGCACAAAGCCCGCAGCCCCCATGAACTTATTGGCCAGCAGGTTGGCCACTGGGCCATGACTGTTGTCCTTGACCACGAAACGGGT
The DNA here is from genome assembly GCF_047345505.1 of Maribacter aquimarinus. Taxonomy (NCBI): domain Bacteria; kingdom Pseudomonadati; phylum Bacteroidota; class Flavobacteriia; order Flavobacteriales; family Flavobacteriaceae; genus Maribacter; species Maribacter aquimarinus. The sequence continues at coordinate 27,549 of NZ_JBLFEO010000016.1, forward strand.
GTTTTCGTTAAAGGTAAAGGACCCTTGGCCGCGCTCCAGTTGCACCGGTTCCGGGATCAGCGCAAGGGCTTTCTTCTCGTGGGCGGCCGGGGACCCATCTGAGCAGGAAAGGAATAAAGCGGAAAGGCCCAGCGCAATAAGGAGGGAGTTGATCTTCATAGAAAATGAATTATGTATAACATATTTCAAAGATAAAAGTTTCTTGGAACATTCCCTTGTTTTGGCCGATGATATGGCCGAAAAGTCGGGGACATGGACATGGGCCCATTGGGGTCTCCGGTGGTAAGGTCTTTGCGACCATGCCCCATTTCCGGGGAAGCTAATTTTGCCTGGCCCAATGTACGGGGCATAGCGTCCTCATTAAGAGGCCACCCAGGTCTTGAACTCCCCGGCCTTGGCCTTGCTCACCACCACCCTTTCCGCGGTGGGCGGGCTAAGTTCCACGATGAGCTTGCCGTTAAAATATTGCTTGATCTTGGAGAGGGCATCGCGGCGCAAGATGCACTGACGGTTGGCCCGGTAAAAATTCTGGGGATCCAGCTCTTCCTCCAAATCTTCCATCTTGCCGTCTATGATGTATTTTTTGTTGCCAAAGGTGGTGGCCTGTACAATGCCGGCATCGATCATAAAATAGGCAATGTCCTGCGTTTTCAGCGGAATGAGCTGGTCCCGCTGGTTTACCAGGTAGGTGGTCTTGTATGTTTTTTCCTTTTCCTTTACCAGGTTCAACAGCCCTTTGATCTGATCGTCGCCAATGCCCTGTTCCTTGGTCTGTGTCTTGAACTGCACCAGGGCATCCGTGAGCTCATCCCGATCTATGGGTTTTAGCAGATAATCAATACTGTTCACCTTGAAGGCCTTTAGGGCATATTGGTTGTAGGCCGTGGTGAAGATGACCGGGATGGTCATGGGCACCCGTTCAAAGATCTCAAAAGAGATACCATCTGCCAAATGGATGTCCATAAAGACCAGGGCAGCGGTCTGGGGCTTGGAGAAATAGGCAATGGCGGCCTGCACGGAATCCAGTACCTTGACCACTTCTATCTCGTCGTCCACACTTTTCAAGAGATAGGCCAGGTTGTCGCTGGCCGCCAACTCGTCTTCCACAATCACTACTTTCATCGCGTTCGGATTAAGGGGAGTTTTACGCTAAAGATATTGTTTTCCGTACTTACGGTAAGCTCTTTCCTCAGCAGGAGCACGTAGCGCTTTTTTAAGTTTTGCAATCCGTTCTTGGTGCCCTCGGCAAAGGTTTTGCGCAGGCGCATCTCGTTTTCCACGAAAAGCGCGCCATCCTTGGAAAAAATATGCACCTTCAGGGGGTGGGTGCCAGAGATCTCGTTGTGCTTTACACTGTTCTCCACCAGAAGTTGCAGGGCCAGCGGCGGAATTTCCAGATCCATGTACGCTTCCTCAATATCTATGGCAATGCTAAAGCGGTCGCGGTACCGGGTAAGGATCAGGTAGGTATAACTTTCCAGGAACTTCAGTTCGTCCTTAACGCTCACCAGGTCGCTCTCCCCACTTTGCAGGATGTAACGGTACATATAGGACAGTTTTTTAACGAACTGGGTGGCCTTTTCATTGCCACGGATCAGGGAGGTAAGGGAATTGAGCGAATTGAAGAGAAAGTGCGGGTCAATTTGGTTCTTGAGCGCCATCAGTTCATTCTGCAGGCTTTGTTGCTTTAGGTGCTCGTTCTCCACCCTGTTTTCCTGCCGGTCCACCTGTAGCCTTAGGATCCTGCCTATGAAAAAGAGCGAAAGGAGCAGAATAAGGTAGGTAAAGGCCAGGAACCCCTTGTCCTGTGCGTTCATTTGGGACCGTACCACGTGCGGGTACAAAAACTCGAACAGGCTCAGGGTGCCAATGAGCACCGCGATGTTTATGAGCATCATGACGCCCATGCGCACCGGGGTGGACCACGCATACTTGGCGTAGCCCACATTGGCATTGAGCTGCAGCACGCACCAGGAGAACACCAGAAAGAAGACAAAACGGTAAGCCAGATCCGCCACGTAAAGCCCGGTAAATTCCAGTTGGTCCGTACTGCCGGACTCGTACAGAAACACCGTTTTTGGAATGGAGACCAAAATGGACAGCAGCAGGGCTATCTTAATGATCGAGGACTGTTTTACGTGGGTAAAGGACATACGTCTTGGCTTGGGTATAAAAGTACGGGTTTTAACCCATAGTGGGGCCGGCCCCTGGGACTTGGACATCCCTTATACCAGTTCTCATTTGAAATGCAGCCATAGAAATGGAATTATTTTTTTGGCCTGCGAAAAAGAAAAATCGGGCATAGCCGAGCTACGGCTTATTTTTATTTTGAAATAGGGCGTAAAAAGAAACCATTTATCGGCTTATTTTCAATTGGGAAATGGTATTAAGCACAAAAAGGACCAAGACAGCATCACCCTAAGGTTTCCGTGTCTTGGCCCAGTTTTGTATGCCACAATGGGCTTCCTTGGATCAATGGGCTTGCGCCAAGGGGCTACTGCTCCCTATTACTTGGAGAGCCTGTTAAAGTGCTTGGGCAGGTAATCGTTCACATTAAAATCAAGAATCACTTCTTCCTCGATCTCAATGACCTCAATGTCATCGACCTCAAAAATCATCCCTTTGTAGGGGTTGAAACCTTCGGGTAGGTAGGGAGCGGTATCAAAGCCCAAGGCGACTTCCTCGTCTATTTCAACCAGCTCAATCTCGTCCAAGATCGTGGTCATCCCTTGGTAAGGATCAAATCCTTCCGGAAGGTAGGCTGCGGTATCAAAGCCCAGTTCCACTTCCTCTTCGAGTTCCACCACCTCAAGATCGTCAATATTGAAATCCTCGCACTGGGTCTTGCATTGTGGGTACGCCTTAAAAGAGGCCATGCCCGTGCCCAGCACCAATAGTCCTAAAATTGCGGTTACTTTTTTCATCTGTTGCTATTTATTTGTTTTTTTAAGTCAGATGTAATTCGCCAATGAACATTTCGGATGGTATCCAGCATTGTTATGGCTCATTTCATATCACTAAATTATTTTTTCTCTTTTGATGTAATTCGGGTACAAAAGTAGTTTTAAAGGGGCCCCCACCGGGCTTATTTTTGACCCAAACGTCCAAATCAAGGGGTGAAACGACCTTAGGTTGAAATGAAGTTTCCGGCAGGCCCGCCCAAGATGCCCAAGGAGGGGCTTCCGGGGGGAAATATGGGGCCCTGGGCCACCTGGAGTCCCCGCGGCCCCGTAAAGCCACCTTTAAGAGTGCCGATGGTTTTTACCGCTTTGCCCGCTGAAGAATGGTGTCCGTAATTTGGTAAGTGCTTATCTTTGCGAGTTATTGGCACTGCCAAAGGAATTAATGCTCCGGGGCTTGCCTCGAAATTAAAGTTCAGTTTCTTATGAATGCCTCATGGGCTGGGACGGAGGAGGTTCACTTTTGCGGATATGCAAAAAGACCCTTCTTGTTTTAACCACTTGCTTTTTTTTGAGGGGGCATGGGCAGGAAAGCTTTAGTGAATTGGAAATGCAACCCGATCGGGGAGATGAAAACAGGCCGTCTTTGATCGGGGCACAAAAAAAATTGAAATGAAGGTACGTGAGTTGTTTGTGTTGATTGCCACGGTGAGCACCCTGGCCATTTTGGGCATTGCTTTTTTCTGGCCGCCGGTGTTATGGGCCTTTCTTTTGGTGGCCCCCCTGGTGCTTATGGGCGTTTTTGACATGGTGCAGACCCACCATACCATTCGCCGCAATTTTCCAGTGATCGGCAGGTTCCGTTATGTGCTGGAGTCCATACGGCCAGAGATCATGCAGTACTTTGTGGAGACCGATACGGAAGGTAGGCCCTTGAACCGCATCTTGAGGTCCGTGATCTACCGCCGGGCCAAGGGGGAGACGGACACGGAGCCCTTTGGCACCCAGATGGACCTTTACCAGACCGGTTATGAATGGATGGAACATTCCATGTACGCCAAGAGCAACCCGCAGGATGTGGGCGACTTTCCCCGTCTCCTCATTGGGGAGAAGAATTGCAAACAACCCTATTCTTCCAGTCTGCTGAACATATCGGCCATGAGCTATGGCTCTTTGAGCAAAAATGCGGTATTGGCGATGAACCAGGGCGCCAAAATGGGAAATTTTGCCCATAATACGGGCGAGGGGGCCATCAGTGACTATCACTTGGAGCCCGGTGGCGATCTTATTTGGCAAATTGGGACCGGGTATTTTGGCTGCCGTAAGGACGATGGCACCTTTAACGAGGTCACTTTTGAACAGAATGCGAAGCGGCCCGAGGTGAAAATGATAGAGATCAAACTTTCCCAGGGGGCGAAGCCAGGTCACGGGGGCATCCTTCCCGCCATTAAGAACACCGAGGAAATTGCCAAGATACGCCACGTGAAACCGGGCATTGCGGTGCACTCGCCCCCATCGCACTCGGCCTTTAAGGACCCCATAAGCTTTATGCACTTCATTGAGAAGCTGCGGGACCTTTCCGGGGGCAAGCCCGTGGGCTTTAAGCTGTGCATTGGCCGCAGACAGGAGTTCATGGATTTTTGTGAGGCCATGATCTACACCGGCATTACCCCCGATTTCATTACCGTGGACGGCGGGGAGGGTGGTACGGGCGCCGCGCCCGTGGAGTTCTCCAACACCATGGGCATGCCCATGCGCGAGGGCCTGATCTTTGTGCACGATACCTTGACCGGGTTTGACCTTCGCAAGGACATCAAGGTCATTGCGGCCGGAAAGATCATCACCGGCTTTGATATGGCAAGGGCCATTGCCCTGGGCGCGGATGGGTGCAACAGTGCCCGGGCCATGATGCTGGCCGTGGGCTGCATACAGGCATTACAATGCAACACCAATACCTGCCCCGTGGGGGTGGCCACCCAGAACAAATCGCTCATGAAGGGGCTGGTGGTGGCAGACAAGGCACCCAGGGTGCGCAATTACCACGATGCCACCATAAAGAGTTTCTTGGAGCTCATTGCGGCCGCCGGGCTCAATGGCCCCCACGAGCTGCGGCGAGAGCACATCAGCAAGCGAATGGGTAAATTTGAGGTAAAGAACTACGATGAAATCTACCCTTATATCCCCACGGGAAGCTTGTTGGACATTGCCAACATTCCGGAAAGCTACCAACGCTACTTTCAGCTTACGCGCATTATGAATTGAGCATGTCTTCCGCCAACCGCCCTTGGAAAGATCGGCGCCAATTACTGCTCATTGCGGGCATTCTTTGCATTGCCATCAACCTGAGGCCTGCCCTGGCCGGTGTGGGCCCGCTCATAGACAACATCAAGGCCCAGACCGGGCTCACCAATTCCCTACTGGGCCTCCTCACGACCCTGCCCTTGTTGGCCTTTGGCGTGGTGAGCACCTTGACACCGTTTTTTACCAAAAGATATGGAATGGGCAAGACCTTGCTCGGGGCCATGCTGCTTTTGGCCGTTGGCATTGGAATTCGCTCCCTGCCATGGGTGGGCGCACTGTATGTGGGCACGGCCCTACTGGGCATTGCCATTGCCCTTGGCAACGTACTGCTGCCCAGCATCACCAAGCGCAACTTTGAACAGCACTCCGGGTGGGTCACCAGCTTGTACAGCAGCACCATGGCCATTGGGGCCGCCGTTGCGGCGGGCGTGAGCGTGCCCTTGGCCAAGGATCTGGGGCTGGACTGGCATGGCGCTTTGGCCGTCTGGGGCATTTTGGCCCTGGTGGCCGCGGCCGTGTGGTGGCCACAGGCGGCCCATTTGAAAAAGGCCGACCCGAAAAGAGGCTTTATGGCCGCCTTAAAAGGACTTATGGCCAATCGTCTGGCCTGGTTCGTGGCCCTGTTCATGGGCCTGCAGTCGTTCACTTTTTATGTGGTGCTGGCCTGGCTACCGGCCATTTTGCAGCACCGGGGCTTTGATGCCTCTTACGCCGGCTGGATGCTTTCCCTTTCGCAGGCCGTGGGCATTCTGGGCTCCCTGCTTGTGCCCACCCTGGCCGCAAAACGGGCGGACCAAGGTTTTTTTGTGGCCGTGCTCATTTTTATGGAAGTTATGGCCATAGTGGGGCTGTTAATGCCGCAATGGGGCATGGTGGCCCTTTGGGTAAGCCTTTTTGGATTTGTGCTCGGCGGCACCTTTGGTCTGGCGCTATTGTTCATTGTGCTGCGCTCCAGGGATACCGAAACGGCCACGGAGCTTTCCGGAATGGCCCAATCCGTGGGATATTTTGTGGCCGCGGTGGGTCCCATTGCCTTCGGAGCCTTGTATGACCTTGCCAAAGACTGGTCTGTTCCCCTCTTGATGCTGCTCGGCGTCTGCGCTTTGAAACTGGCGATGGGCCTCGGGGCTTCCAAAGATCGCTCGGTGTAAATCAAAAGGGATGTTGGGCCTTTTGGGCCGGGATTCTTATGGGGGAAGCACAGCCCTGGGATATTTCCATTCCGAGAATGGTGTGGCGAGAGGTGCCGTGCAACCCGATGGACAAAGGGCAGCGTTCCCTTCTAAACATTGGGGTGTTCCCTATACATCGCCGGATTTTGAGAAAGGGACGTACGACAAAACCAAGGTTAGTTTATGAACGGATGAAGGTGGGGATGCGCTTGTTTTGCGTACTTTTGGAATATGATTCAGCCGTTCTCCCGTAGTTGTTTTAGGGTAGGCCATTCCTTTGTCCAGGGCGATGGAGTGCGGGAACAAAAAGAGGCCTACGGGATGCCCTTTTCTTGAACACTTTGAAGATGAGACCAACCACTATCTTTCTTTGTACTGCGTTTTTTATGTATTTCGCTAGCCCAAACTTGGGTTATGGCCAACAGGCAACCGAGCCCGAAACGGCTGGAGTGCAACCCAGTGATGGCAAAAAGCCCCCAATTATGGGATGGGCCAGCTGGAACAATTATCGCATCAACATCAATGAGGACATCATCAAGGCCCAAGCGGACGCCCTGGTCTCTTTGGGGCTTAATGATGTGGGATACGCCTACATCAATACCGATGATGGATTTTTTGGTGGTCGGGATTCCTTGGGCAACCTACTGGTGCACCCAGAGCGCTTTCCCAACGGCATGAAGTCCTTGGCGGCCTATATCCACGATAAGGGCCTCAAGGCCGGAATTTATAGTGATGCCGGTGCCAACACCTGTGCCTCCTTTTGGGACCGGGATACCATTGGTTCCGGTATGGGGCTTTACGGGCATGAGCGGAGAGACCTGAGCCTGTTCCTAAAGGAGTGGAACTATGATTTCATCAAAGTGGATTGGTGCGGTGGGGAATGGTTGGGATTGGACGAGGAAATGCGCTACACCCAAATAGGGGAAATCATCAAAGACCTGGCCCCGAACACCGTGTACAATGTGTGCCGATGGAAGTTTCCCGGGAAATGGGTGACGCAAATGGCCGATTCTTGGCGTATCTCTGGAGATATAGAGAACAGTTTTGGTTCCATTCTCGCCATTTTGGACCTCAATGCGGATCTTTGGCCCCATGCCTCCAGGGGGCACTACAATGATATGGACATGCTACAGGTGGGGCGCGGGATGAGTTATGAGGAAGACAAGGCCCACTTTAGTATGTGGAGCATCATGCATTCGCCATTATTGTTGGGCAATGACCTTACCACCATTTCCAAGGAAACCCTGGAGATCGTTACGAATGAGGATATCATCGCCCTAAATCAGCATCCCTTCGTATATCAGGCGCGGCGTTTGGTGGACCAGGGCGACCTGGAGGTCTGGGCCAGGCCTTTGTACCATACGATGAGCGGAACAGTGGCCGTGGCCCTGTTAAACCGGTCCAAAAAGGCACAGCCCATTTCCATGGCCCTATCCGATGTGGGTCTGGAGGCCACGGCGGGCTATACCATCAGGGACCTGTGGAGCAAGGAAGCGTTTCCGCGCTCACGGGAGGCAGGCATCACCAGGGAAGTGCCAGCCCATGGGGTGGTGGTTTTGCGCATTGAAGGAAAGGCGCTACCCTTCAACGTTTTTCAATACAATGATGCGGAGTTTAAGGAAAAGGACAGATAACCGGTCAGTGTGCGTCCAGCACATACCAATCCACCGGTTTTAAATTGGCCCTTCTGCCCACTTCTTGGGGCGGGTAGTTTTTTACCAGGTAATCTATGATGATGTCCTCGTTTTTGCCCAAGTCCCATAAGTTTTGGGTTTCCTGCATCCATCGTATGGTGGCGCGCCAACGCTCCTTGTCCATACGGTTTTGGGTGACCAATTTGGCCGAGTGGCAATTGGTGCAATTGTTTACGGTTTCCATGAGCCCGGGAGCATCCACCAGGCCGGTGCGGAGGTGTATGCCGTTCTCTATTTTATCGTAATCGTCTTCTGGTAGGGGAGCTACCGCGGTTTCCGGTGCGCCATTAAGCAGGGAGAGGGTGGGGTCTGCCATAAGGTAGATGCCCAGGAGCACCACAAGACCGGCAAGGCTCCATAGGATGATGATGAGCCGGCGCACCTCGCGCATGCTTTTTTTAAACTGCTCTTCTTTTTGCCTTTCCATAGCTCAAACCCTTTTTACGGCAATGCGGTGGCAGGCATTGTTGAGGTAGCCTTTGGGGTTCCAGCCCGGGACCAGCATGGGCTGTGCCTTGCCTTGGCTGTCCGTGGCCCTTGCCCATATCTCGTAGTAGCCTTTTTCCGGAAGCCGTACCGTGGCCGAAAAATGTTGCCAGGCCAAGCGGTTGGCCGGGGCACTGAGCTGGCAGGATTTCCAGCTGGCACCAAAATCCAGGGAATAGTCCACTTGGGCCACTTCCAGCTCCCCTGCCCAGGCGTGGCCGCGCATCTCAAATGTGTCCTTTGCCTTTAGGGTGGCCCCGCTCTTGGGATGGGTAATGAGCGATTTTACCGGCATGGACTCAATGATGCACATGTCCTTGTCCAACACCTTTTCCCCCGGCGCTACTGGCGTGCAGGGCACCCGGTAGGCATCGCCCGTCATTTTGGCGCCGTCATGCACCTTGTTACGGACACTGATGCCGGTGATCCATTTGCCCGATACGGAGGCGGGCCAGCCCCCGGCCACCAAGCGCAGCGGATATCCGTGCACCAAAGGAATGGGCGCCCCGTTCATTTCAAAGGCCAAGAGGGTTTCGTCCTGTAGGGCCTTGGCCATTGGGGCGCCACGGGAAATGGGTGGTTTGTTGGGGTCGCGGCTCAGGTGCTCGTCCGCCGCATGGTAGCCTATGTACACGGCATCTTCCTTGATCCCAGCATCTTCCAGGACATCGCGCAGGCGCACCCCGGTCCATTGGGCACAATACACCGCCCCCACGGTCCATTGGTTTCCCTTGGCGGGCGGGTTGAACTCGGCCCGCCCATTGCCCCCACATTCCAGGGTAAGTTGGTAGGTGTGCCATTTAAAGTTCCTCTTCAGTTCGGCAAGGGTGTAGGTCTTTTCTTGGACCACGGATTCCCCGTCAATGGTCAGGGTCCATCCGGAGGCGTCCACGTTTTCAGGGACCAGGCCGTTGTTGCGGATGAAGATGTAGGGGTTTGGGGTCACCTTATCGTCCAACAGGTGGGCTTGTGCCTCCATGTTCCAAGGTCTGTCATTGAGCACCACCATTTGGCTGTCCTTGTTGAACAGGGAAAAAGGGTCTGGGTCTTGGAGGGCAAGGGGCACGTATCCCTTTGGCATCAGGTGGCCATTTACCAGTTTCGTGCCCAAGGTGGCAGCCATGGTGGCCAAGGCGGCCTTGCCCATGAAATTTCGTCGGTTCATGGAATAAAGATATCAAATATGGCGCACAGTGCGCACAGGGCCATTGCGGTGCGCCGGTTGCATCGCTTGCACAGGCAGTGTCCCCTTTTTTGGATACGTCCTTGCCCGTGGGCGTTCACTTTCCTATTTATAGGTTGCGCCGCCGGTAAGGGGGCTGGACATTTATGGATGTCCCGGCTCCGCTTCCGGTGTGAGCCGCAGAATGGTATAGCCTATGATGGCCGCTATGGTAGAACCGGCCAGAATGCCAATCTTGGCCGAATCTATATGCAATGGATCGTCCACAAAGGCAAGACTGCCAATGAAAATGGACATGGTAAACCCAATTCCCGCGAGGAAGGCCACCCCAATGATGTGTTTAAAAGTGAGGTCCTTGGGCACCTCAATGATCTTCAGTTTTTTGGCCAGGAACACAAAACTGGTAACCCCAAGACCTTTGCCCACCACCAGTGAGATCACAAGGATGGTGATCATGGTAAAGTCCAGGTGCATGTCACTGGAAATGGCCACTCCGGCGTTGGCCAAGGCAAATACCGGAATAATGAAGTAGGCCACCCAATTGTGCAGGCCATGCTCCATGCGCTGCAGCGGGGACTGGTATTTCTTGGTACGTTTTTCCAGGGTGTGGACATAGGACATCTGTTCATAGGACAGCACCGGGGTTTGGAGCACCTTGGCGTTCTTTATTTTGTTCAGGGAGTCTTCCAGATTGCTTATGTATTCCGGGGTCACTATCTTTTGCCTCAAGGGTACGGCGAAGGCCAGCAATATGCCCGCAAGGGTGGGGTGTATGCCCGATTTCAAGAAGAGGGTCCACACCACGATGCCCACGGTGACCAGCATGAACCTGGAGTAGGCCCCTTTATAAGATAGGTAGTACAGAAAAATCAAGAAGCCAAAGGCGGACAGGATCATGGTAATGTTAATGTCGCTGCTGTAAAAAATGGCGATGGCCAATACGGCCCCAATATCGTCCACAATGGCAAAAGCCGTCAGAAATATTTTTAGGCTCAAGGGTACCCGACTGCCCAATAGGTTTAGTACGGCCAGGGAAAACGCAATGTCCGTGGCCATGGGAATGCCCCATCCTTTTACGGTGTCAGGGTTCTCGTTCAGTACAAGGTAGAAGGTGACCGGGATGATCATGCCGCCCAGGGCCCCCACCAGCGGGAACACCATTTTTTTAACGGAATTTAGCTCGCCAATGACCAGTTCCCGTTTGATCTCCAGGCCGATCAAGAAAAAGAAGATGGCCATAAGCCCGTCATTTACCCAAAGGATGAGCGGTTTTTTCAACTCAAAGAAGGAAGAACTGAAGCCCATTTTTACTTCCCAGAGCGATTTATAAGTCTCTGCCCATTGTGAGTTGGCCCATATCAGGGCCACGATGGTGGCCACCAACAAGAGGATGCCACTGAAACTTTCTATCTGTACAAATCTGCGTAAAGGGGTAAGTATTCTTTTGATCATCTATTTCATTTTGTGTTCTCGCGGTAATGATCCAGGGGCAAAACCGCGTATTGGTTCACATCAATTTCAAGCTAGGTTGCCCTGCAATATATAAAATGCCCAGGAATTATTGCTGTTTTGATTTTTTTATAGGGCAGCTTGTTTTTTTTTTTGGAGGCATGGCTAAAAAAGACAGGCTTCCCTTGGCCGTTTTTCCGCCCAAGGCCCAATCATCTGTACGAGGCAATTATTGTGAACGAACGGGCAAAGGCCTCCTTTCAATGGTGTTGGAGCCCCGATTGCCAGCTAGGGACCTGTGGGCTGTTTTCCTGTTGGGGCCGCCACTATGGCCGTGGCGGGTCGGTGGCCGCCACTTGCTCCATAATGGTGAGTTTTAAAGTGCGATAGGCCTCAATGTGCTTGGCATAGCGCTGCCTGTGCTGCTCATGGTTCTCCAAGTGGTAGGCATCGCAGGCCATGGTGTCGCATTCCAGGGCATTCGCCATGTCCTTGGCATAAAGGCGCAGGTGTAGCAGGGCGAAGTTGTTTTTCTCCCGCAAGCGGTCCAACTCCGCCGTGAGCTCCCCGCTCTGGGAAAGGCCTGCGGACAAAGGGCGCAAGAGCGCCAGTTCTTTTTCGGCATGCTCCAGGTCCTTGATCCATTGTGCTGCCTCTGCCCGGTCTTTTTGCAGCATGATCTCACTGTCGGGGTCGTGCGGATAAAAGGGCTGTGCCGTGCTCATAAGATCATGTTTAGGTTAAGGTGCTTTTCTTCCTGTACCACTTTTTCCAGGGTGAGCTTTTGCTCGCCGGCGGGAAATTCCCAAGTGACCGTGTCTCCTTCCGCGTAACCGATCACCGCTGCGCCCATTGGGGTGAGCAAGGATATTTTGTTGTTCTTTACATCGCCCTCATTGGGCAGTACCAACTGAAACGTCTTGTGCCATCCGGTCTCGGACGCTATGGTGACCGTGCTGTTTATGCGCACCACATCTTTGGGCATCTTGTTTTCATCACAGATCTTGGCATCTTCCAACTCCCGGGCCAAACTGCCCACCGACTTCTTAAGGGTAACATCTTGGTGGAATCCAGAGAGGTTCAGTACCCTTTTTAAAATGACGTATTCTTTTTTCTCAATGACCAAATTTTCGTACTTCATGTCTCAGGTTGTTAACTGTTAATACTGCCTTTTCTCCATAATGGCGCAGGCCTGCCATCTATTCAATGCACGCACAATGGTTTGGTGCGCGGCCGGGGCACGCACCAAGCACCATACAAAATTAGGGTTGTTCCCTGGCCACTTCCCGTATGGGAACGAAGGATCAGGGAAAGATACCGCGTTGGGTGTAGGCCTGTTCCAGGCGCTCAATGGCTATGACAAAGGCGGCCGTGCGCATGTCCAGGTTTTGTTCCAGTGCGGTGTGTTGCACCTTGTCATAGGATTCCCGCATCTTCTTTTCCAACTTTTGCAAGATCTCATCCATTTGCCAGAGTTCCCCATTGCGGTTTTGCAACCATTCAAAATAGCTGCCTATGACGCCACCGGCATTGCATAGAATATCGGGGATGATGTCCACGCCCCTTTCCAGCAATATTTTTTCGGCTTCCACATCGGTGGGCCCGTTGGCCCCTTCGGCAATGACCTTTGCCTTGATGTGCGGAGCCTTTAGGGCCGTGATCTGGTTGCCCAGGGCGGCAGGGATACAGATGTCGCACTCCAGGCCAAAAAAGTCCTCGTTGGCCATTGGGGCGCCTTGGGCAAACCCTTCAACATTGCCATTGTTGGCTTGGGCATAGGCCAAAAGTTCGTCTGCGGCCATCCCGTCTTCGTTGTACAAGGTGCCCGAGGCATCCTGTACGGCCACAAGCTTGGCCCCTTCTTTTTCCAGAAAATGCGCCGCCCAATACCCCACGTTTCCAAATCCTTGCACAATAAAGGTCTTGCCGGTAAGGTCCAGCCCCTTGTGGGCCGCCCAGAACTTAATGGTCAGGAACACCCCGTAACCGGTGGCCCTGTCCCTACCTTGGGAACCTCCGCTGCCCGTGGGCTTGCCGGTGACCACGTGCAGGTTTTTGGAGCGCTCGTTGGGCGATTTGGTAGACATGTACGTGTCCAAGATCCAGGCCATGGTCTGGGCATTGGTGTTCACGTCAGGGGCGGGAATGTCCAGTTCGGGACCAATGTTGTCTCCCAGGGCATAGGTGAAACGCCTCGTGATGCGCTCCAGCTCTGCGGTTGAATATTTTTTTGGATCCAATTCAATGCCGCCCTTGGCGCCGCCGTAAGGAAGCCCGGCAAGGGAGGTCTTCCAGGTCATCCACATGGCAAGGGCCCTTGCGGCATCAATATCTACCGTGGGATGGTACCGAAGACCGCCCTTGTAAGGCCCCAGGGCATTGTTGTGCTGTACGCGATAACCGGTGAAGATCTCCACCTCGCCGCTGTCCATCCGAACCGGAAAGTGAACCACCAGTTCATTGTTGGTCACCTCCAAGATCTTACGGATGTTCTTGTTAAGGCCAATGATGTCCGCAGCATGGTTAAACTGCCTCATCACATTGTCAAGCATCCCTTGCTTGTGCACTTTCTTTACTTTTTTTACTTTCATTTGTTGCATGTTTAGAAGAAGACCCGCTCCCTTTTTGAATGGCGGGACTTGCTTTTGTCCTTGATCGTTTTTTTTCCAAAGGTGGGAGCATTGTGGGCCACAATGTCCATGTATTCGCTACAACTGCTCACATTGTCCTTATCTTTGGTAAGGACGCAATACACCTTGTGGGCACAAAGATTGCAAATGCTTTGATTTAAACTTCCCATATTCATCATTTTTTAATGCGCACAGCCACCATTTTGCCAAATTGATCTGTTCGATCGCTTTTGTGGCCCTGCTGGCTGGGGCATAGGTGGGGCACCGTTCTTTTTCGTTGCTCTTTTCCATAGCTTGTTGGCGAGGAAACCGCTTTTTTAGGTTCAGTACCAACATTGGGAACTCCGTTATGGCAAATGGCGTGCCCTTCCCGTCACGGATTGGTTTAAACCAATTAAAGTATTGTTTGTCAATTATTTATATAAAAAATTAGGGAAGTGTGCTTTTTGCCGTATGGGGCGGTTTTACCCATCTGGGTAAAAACAGTCCATCTTTATTGAGTTCAATGCACGTTCCACCCTTGCGCGCAGGGGCGCAGGGGACGGGAGATGTTTTAAAGACGGTTCCCTGGGTAAGTTGGTCCGGCACCGGCGGTTCTGGTTGTTTCACCGGGATGTTTGGCGGGCTGCTTTTTTTTGCTCTGTTCACCAACGGGGCAGCGCAGCGTATTGGGCTACCAGCTACCTTAAAAAGGCCCAGGCCATTGTGTTGGGTTGCTTGGAAGCCCTACCGGGCGGGGCGGTCTCACTTCAGTTTTTCCCGTAGCGTTTTGCGATCAATGCCCAGAATTTCTGCCGCTTTGGTCTTGTTTCCCTGGGTGGCGGCCAATACCCGCTCAATATGCCTTTTTTCTAGATCCTTTAGGCTCACAAGGTCATTGGCTTGGCCAAATGCTATTTTGTACTTTAAATGTTCCGGTAGGTCCTTTACCTCAATGCGGCCATCGGCCATGATCACCGCGCGCTGTATGCTGTTTTCCAGTTCCCTGATGTTTCCCGGCCAGGGATAACGTTCCAGGATGCGCAGGGCATCTGGGGCAATGTGCATGGGCCGGTCCTTGTATTCCACCCCGTATTTTTGTACGAAGCGCTCTGCCAAAAGGGGAATATCGGCCTTTCTTTCCCTGAGTGGCGGCACGTTGATCTCCACCACCGTGAGCCGGTAGTAGAGGTCTTCCCTAAAGGTCTTGTTGGCAATGTCTTCCCGCAGATCCGTGTTGGAGGCGGCCACGATGCGCAGGTCCAGGGGTTCTGCCTTTCGGGATCCCACCTTGGTGATCTCCTTTTCCTGCAAGGCCCGCAACAGCTTGGTCTGGACGGCAAGCGGGGCGCTGCCTATCTCGTCCAGGAAGAGGGTGCCCCCATTGGCCGCCTGGAAAAACCCCGGACGTTCTTCACTGGCACCGGTAAAGGCCCCTTTGGTATGGCCAAAGAGTTCTGCCTCCTGCAAATTTTCCGGGATGGCGGCACAGTTCACGGCAATGAAGGGGGCCCGGGCAAACTTGCCACTGTAATGTATGGCCCGGGCCACCAGCTCCTTGCCCGTGCCGCTCTCCCCGAGGACCAGTACCGTGGCCTTGTTGTCCTTGACCCGGGCGATGAGCTCCGCCATTTTACGAAAGGCCGGGGAGGTGCCCACCATGTCCGGGTAGCGCAGAGGGGGCAATTGGCCGCTCTTTTTGGTCATGTTTTGGCTGCGGGCCTGTCCCAAGGCCTTGTTCACCGCATCGTTGAGCTCTGCTTTGGTAAAGGGTTTGGTAAGGTAGTCGGTGGCACCCGATTTAAAGGTCTGCAAGGCCCCATCCACGGAAGGATAGCCGGTGACCACCAATTTGGGCAGGGCGGGATAATGCTCGTCCGTGAACTTCAGGAGCTGCAGCCCGTCCACTTCGGGCATCTGTATGTCCGTGATCAACAGGTCTATATGGGAGCCCTTTAGAATCTGCACCGCCTCTTTTACGGAGACGGCCTTAAAGGTGTGAAAATCCCAGGACTTGAGGTGCCGTTGCAGTAGTTCCAGGATATCCATGTCGTCATCCACCAAAAGGATGTTCTCCTTGCGCAATGCCATAGTCAGCTTTTTGGGAAATATACGGTAAAGATAGTGCCTTTGGGGCGGTTGGGGGCATGGGCAATGTGGCCCTTATGGCTGCTGATGATGCCGTGCACCACACTAAGGCCCAGTCCCGAGCCCTCTTTTAGGGGCTTTGTGGTGAAAAAGGGCTCAAACACCTTGTCCTCGTTTTCCTTGGAAATGCCGGGACCTTGGTCCGAGATGGTGATTTCCACGCCCTTGGTCATTTTTTTGGTGGTCACGGTGATCTCTCCTCCCTGGGGCGAAAAATGGATGGCGTTCATGATGAGGTTAAAGAGCACTTGGGTAACCTGTACCGTATCTGCCCTTAGCGAAAGGGTTTGGGGGGCCAAGTGGCTGTGCAGCACTATGTTCTTTTGTTGCAGGGCCGGCTTTAGGAGCTTTAGGGCGTTCTCCACAATGGGGTTCAGGGAAATGGTCTGCATTTCCTGGGGCATTTCGCAGGCAAAGAACATGAGCTTTTTTACAATTTCGCGACTAAAAATGGCATTGTCCATGATTTTTTTGAGGTCGCGCACGTTTTCCTCGTTTTTCACCTTGTCCCGTAACAGTTCTGCAAATCCCAGGATGTTGGCCAGAGGGGTGTTGAGCTCATGGGCTATTCCCGCCGTGATCTCCCCAAGGATGTGGAGGCGATCGGCACGCTCCATTTGCCGTTTTATCGCCGCTTCACTGTCGCGGATCTGTTTTCGCTCCAACAGATTGCCCACGGCAATGCCCACATTGTCCAACAGTTTCTGTTCCTCTTCCAAAAAATCGTTTTTGCTGTGGGTGTCCGAGGGGTAGCCCACGGTAATGGCCCCGTCCGGTACGTTGAACACTTTGATGGTGGATGTAAGGCAGACCATATCTTCCTTGAACCCCGGAGTGCCCAACCTGTACGGACCGCTGTGGAGCAGCACCGCTGCCCGGTCACTGTACTGCCACGCCCTCTTTAGGCAATGGGCAATGGCGCGCAGGGAGGTCTCCAGTTCCTCATAGTCAGAATTTACAATAATGCTGCTTACTTCGTACAGGCAGGTAAGTTCCTTTAGGCGTTCCTTTAGCTTGGCTTCGGTGGTGGTCATGGGCTTGCGATTATGGACTTTTATGCAAGGTGACAAAAATTTATCAACTTAAAAAATACGGGGAAGAGGCGGTGTGTGCGTTCTGTGGAAAATAGGGGCCCCAAGACGTATGACGATCAAAAATAGGCGTTGAAATCCGGAAAACCGATGTTTGGGTGCTCTATCCGAAAAATGTTGATGGTAACGGGCGTTTTTGGGCCCAAAGCCCTACGTTGTGCTTATTTTGAGACCGATGCAAGAAGGCATCGCCATTAGTTTAATCCTTTAATATCATAGCATGCGAACAAATATTGGAATATCAAAAGAAAACAGAAAAGCGGTAACGGAAATATTGGAAAAGGTACTGGCAGACGAGTTTGTCCTTTATACCAAGACCCTGCGTGCGCACTGGAACCTGGAGGGCCACGACTTCCATACCAAGCATGAGTTCTTTGAGGAGCACTACAATGCCATCAAGACCTTTACGGACAGCGTGGCCGAGCGCATCAGGAAGTTGGGCCACTACTCGCCGGGCACCTTGCAAAGTTTCTTGGACCTGACCCATCTGGGCGAGAAATATGAGGGCAGCAACAGCAGCCACGATTACATCGAGGCCCTTTTGGAAGACCACGATGCCATTATCCAGTACATTAGGTCCGAAATCCCAAAAGTGGAGGACGACCACAATGATGCGGGGACCGGCGATTTCCTTACCGGCTTAATGCAAGAGCACGAGGAAATGGCCTGGATGTTGCGCGCCACCATTGCAAAGGTATAGCGGTATTGGGGATGTTGGCAGTGAGTACGGAGTACGGAGTATTGAGTACTGAGTACTGAGTATTGAGTACGGGGTATTCAGTATTGTATGCTGGGAGGTTGGTGTCGAGGTGATTGCGCTTTGGGACTTGGGCTGAAGGCCGTTGTTTTGGCTTTCAGCCTCTTGCTTTGTTTCTTACTATGGAGAATGAAGAGGTTTCTTTTGGGCTTCTCTGGTTAGTGTTAACCGTTTTTAATCTAATCTCTTTTCTTGACTCTTGTTTTTTGCTTCTTGCCTCTTTTTTCCCCACCGTCATGGCGAGGAGCCAGTACCAAGTGAATTGCAGTGGGTAGAGGGTAGAGGGTAGTTGGGAGAGGGTAAACGATTTTTTCTCTTTTTTGCCTCTTGCCTCTTGTCTCTTATCTCTTGTTTCCCCCACGTCCTGCAATCCAAACCGGCATACAATCAATACAGGCAGCTATCCGGGTCGGGGGCAATGTAGTGGGCGCGGTAGTTTTTTGCTTTTGGGTCCATACAGCCTTTGAGGTTTCTGAGTTTCACTGTCCTGAAATCTATGGGCTGTCCCTCACTCTGCAGGGCAATGAAGCCCTCTTTGAGCGGGGTGCCGTCCACTTTATGTTTGGGGTCATAACGGTTGGCCACGCCACCGCCCACTTGGGGCTTGCTGTATTGGAGCACGGTCTCACCGTTGATGATATGTGTGATGAGCGAATCTCCCAAAACAATGGCCTCTGCGCGTACCCATTGATCCCCATAGTAGGTTTTGGAGCTGCTGCCAATGCAGTGCCTGGGGTCCACTTTGCCTTGATACACCACATCCGTTCCCGGGGAGCACATGTTGCCCGTGGGGCGTTCCTTGCCTTTTTCAATACCGGCCAAGAACTGCATCTCCACGGATATGGGCCAATCCTGTTCCTTGGGCATTGTCCGTGGGTCTTGGGAATGGAACATGATACCACTGTTCTTTAGGGTGTAACTGGGCGCACCGGGATGCAGATCGCCCACAAAGCGGTACTCCACCACAAGGTGGTAATAGGCATAGGGCGTGTTGTAATAGAGGTGCCCAAAACGATCATTGAAATCGCCCGTATATTGGTCATAGCGCACTTTTATGATGCTGTCCTGCACCCTAAAGGTGTCCCCATGGTTGTCTCCCGCTTCATAATGGTGGATTTTGGCGGTCCAGTTGGTAAGGTCCTTGCCGTTGAAGAGGGGTATCCATTCGCCCTGCTTGGCAGCTACGGTGTTCTGGGTCCCGTGGTTTATTTTCTGGGTGGTGCCGCATTGGGTTAGGAGGAGGGCCAGGAGGCAGAGTGATGGGATTCTTAAAAGGGAATGGGACATCATATCTGAACGTGTAAGGCTGGCAAGATAGTGACTTCTTTTTAGTTGGGGGAAGGGCTACCTTCTTTTTGACGGGACATCAGTTGAACATAGGATACTTTTAATATGGCCCCAAAAAATCCTAGTGTCCGGTTACATCGCCAAAACGGTTGCACTGCCGGGCTTTTGAGATTCTGGTTTTTACAATATAACAAGGGAAAACCAACTACTGCGTTGACGTTTTTGGTTGTTTAAGAAGAATTGTCCGAGTATTAGCGGACCATCGTTTTAAACAGAAGTTTTTTGGAAGTTGTGCAATGGGTTTAAGCTAAAAGCCCCGTAACCTTTTAGGAAACGGGGCTCATCGCGATTACGTTCAATCTTTATAGTTTACAAAACATCACTGCCCCTGTCCCAAAGAGAAGCCCAGTTCACCGTTAAAACGGCAAAGGTTCTCTGTTTTGATGATGTCCAGGCCGGCCTCGGTGATCATCTTGCTCAGGGCAAGGACATCATTGTAGCTGCTGGGCTGGTCCATCTTCTTGGAGGTAAAACGGCACCTCCAGTGGTCCGTGCAGAAGGTCTCCGGGTTGCCGTTGGGGTACACCTTTACGCCCCTGTTGGTGATGAGCTGTATGGAGAAGGGCCCTGACGTGAACTTGCTCAGGATGTCTCCCAGCACGTTGGGGTCGCGATCTTCCCCGTTCCAGTGCAAGAAGATGTCCACGCCCACCAAGTCTTTTTTGGCAGGTTCCAACTTGTCAAAATGGCCTTGTATCTTGTGCGTGGTACCGGCGCTATAGGCAATGGGCGCCAATTGCTGGGGCTCTTGGCCCAATCTTTCAATGACGGCATCGGCAAAACCGGAGGTGCCCACTTTCTTGGTGCTCACACCTTCCTTGAACAGGTCATAGGTGTGCACGCCATCTTCCATGGTCCTGAGCCAGGCGTTGTGTATTTTTTGGGCCACTTGGGGTTGGCCAATGTACACCAGCATCTGTATGGCCCCCAACAAGAGGCCAGAGGGGTTGGCCATATCTTGCCCGGCCCGGCGAGGGGCAGAACCGTGAATGGCCTCGAACATGGCGTATTCGGCACCAATGTTTGCACTTCCGCCAAGCCCCACGGACCCTGTGATCTGTGCGGCCACATCAGAAAGGATGTCCCCATAGAGGTTGGGCATTACGATCACATCAAAGTTTTCAGGGGTATCGGCCAATTTTGCGGCCCCTATGTCCACGATCCAGTGCTCGCTCTCAATGTCCGGATACTCTTTTGCCACCTTGTCAAAGGTGCTGTGGAAAAGTCCGTCCGTGAGCTTCATGATGTTGTCCTTGGTAAAACAGGTCACCTTTTTGCGGCCGTAGGCCTTGGCGTACTCAAAACCAAAGCGTATGATCTTTTCCGTTCCCGGCTGGGTAATGAGCTTTAGGCACTGGGTAACCTCATCTGTCTGTTGGTGCTCAATGCCGGCATAGAGATCTTCTTCGTTCTCACGGATGATCACCACGTCCATAACGGGATGCTTTGTGGCCACATAGGGGTGATAGGATATGCAGGGCCTAACATTGGCGTAGAGGCCAAGGGTTTTGCGCGTGGTCACGTTCAAACTTTTGTAGCCGCCGCCCTGGGGGGTGGTTATGGGGGCCTTTAGAAACACTTTTGTGCGCCGTAGGGATTCCCAGGCTTCGGGGGCCATTCCGGAACTGTGCCCTTGTAAGTACACCTTTTCACCAATGTCTATGGTCTCCACTTTGATCTCTGCACCCGCGGCTTCCATGATCTTCAACGTGGCATCCATAATTTCGGGGCCTATGCCGTCGCCCTTTGCAACCGTGATATTTGTCATCTAGCTTTTATTAAATTAAGGTTATTGAAAAGTACTTAAATGATGCCATTAATGGACATTAATGGTTTTAGCGATAAAAATAAAGGTAATTTATGGCAATAGCAAAAAAATGGACGCACGCCAGTCTGCCATTTTGGGGACATTCCCGGGGTATGCCCGTTTCGGGAACACCAAAAAAGGCCGTTAACGGCGGCCACCCCAAGTGCCATTGTTGGCAGTCCATTTGGCAGCGGCCGCACAAGAGCCCTGTTTACACCCGCCCTGCCAATTGTTTTTATCCTTGTTGCCCAATATCCCAAACACCTATGGCCCCACCTCCTTTCCTGTCTTAAAAATTCTGGGGGATTTTGTACCTTGCCTCAAGGACATTAACAAAATTTAGTATGCCATGAAGGGTTTGTTGGGGATAAAAAAAGAGGTCGATGCTTTTTGCGCCACTTCCAAGTACACGGAATTGGAGGTGGTGGAGGCGCTGAAGAAGCACTATTTCAACAAGGCGTTGAAGGCCGAATTGATACTCTACAAAAAGAAAAAGAAGAAAGTGGCGCAGATCACCCGGGACCTGAAGATATCCCACAGGCGTTTTTATGCCATATTGGAAGAGAAGAACATTCCCCACACCAAGTACAACAAGGCAAAATAGATCTTATTTGCTGCGCTTTTCTTCGTTTTAAGATGGGCAGGCCGGGTGCCCTTACCGTTTACCGTCCCGTTCCTGGAAGCCATATTGGCCTTTGGAGCATTTGGCATATCTGTTCTGGCCCAGAATTGTTGGTATGGATCAAAGGGGAAACAAGGGCGGGTTTTGGGCTGGAGTGTCCATTAAAAGGCCTGCGAAACCAAGGTGCTATAGGTCTAGGGACCTAGGATCATTTGTAAGGGCACCCAAAGGAAACGTGGTCTGTAGTATTCCACATGTTCATGGATTTTGGGAACCATAAAACTGTTTACGCAATACGAGATCAAGAGGCGATCATCCTGAATATACTGCGGATGCGCCATGGCATTGTAGGTAAATAGCCGGTCTTCACTGTATTGTTCCTGTTCCGTGGTGTGATACAGCTTTTTTTCGTTGCCCCAAGGCCCTACGGGAGAATTGGATGTGTAAGAATAAATGTTTCCTGTGGTAAAATCCCTATCCATCATTAAAAGCACATAAACTTTTCCATACTTGAAGACCGAGAACTGTTCGGGCACCAATTTGTTTATGCCTTTCAATTTTTTGGTTTCTGAAGGATTGGCCACCCATTCGCTACCGTCAAAAAATTGATAATTCTTTAATTTCCCCTCTTTGGGATCAAGCAACGCCCGGGCAACATGTAATTCTGACACTTTCCCATCAAACTTAGAACCATAAATGTACACGTAACCGGATTGGTTCAATAAACTATGGCCATAATGCACATCGTTCACATTGGAATAGGGAAAATTTTCCACCGATACCACCTTGAAATCATTTTCTGCCATTCTAATGTAATCCGTTCCAGTGAACCGGAAGCCCCAGTCTTCGTCAATATGTTCAAAACGGGTCATGAACAAATGCAGCAGTCCTTTCCTCTTAAATCCATCACCAGGCCAATAATACTCTTTTTCATTGGCCGGTTTTAAGAAAGACTCAGGTTTGTCAGGCGTGCCATTGTACAAAGCCTTGTGAATCCCCTTTTTGTTGTCAATTATGATAAATGAATTGTTTATCATGATACTGCTGGAGTCCCTTTTTCCGTGCTCTACCTTGGAAAGAAAGGAGTCTCCCATCATGAAAACGGATTCTTTTTTTGATAGGGGAAAGGAAATAACACCGTCTGCACCAGTAATTCCAAGACTGTCCACCATGACCAGTTTTTCAAAATAAGGGCTCTGGCTTGCAGAATTACCTGTGTTGTTTGTATCTGAATAGTTCTGCTTAGTGGCACAGCCCACTGTGAAAAGTAGCGTGCCAAGTATAAAAATTGTCCATTTTTTTAACGTCATGGTGGCATTTTCAGGGTTAAGAATCTTATGTGGTCTTTTCGTGAAACAAGAAATGGCCAGATGATGTCCATACTTGTTCAAGGCGTCTTCCGGAGCGTTCACGCATCATTGCAATGTTCTGAATGCCAGAGGAAAAGGGTGGTTTAACAGAACGTCAAAGATTTTTCCCATTCTGGTTTCGTCAAAACAAAAACCGTTAGGGGGAACCACTTAAAGATAGGCCAAGTTCTTAGCTTTTCGCGATCAATTGCAAAAAGTCATTGTTCTTGGCTATCAAGAAGCCCTCTTTGCCTCCTGCCAATCTTATTTTGTGTATTGATTTTACTTCTCCAGAAATGTGAACACCTGTTTCATAGGGTTTCAATGCTTTAAATTCCCCTTTCCCATTTCCTATCAAGACCAGGCCATACCCCGCATCGTTCCTTGGTGTTTCAACCTCCGATCCATAGAGATTTCCAGCTCCCAGTACATCCAAATTGCCATCGTTGTTGAAATCACCGGTAGCAAAGTCGTTTAATGAGGATAGTTGGGCAAACAGTTCCAATCTTTTTAACTGGAAAGTTCCGTCTCCCAAATTCTCTACATAAACGCTGCCAAAATCCTCCACGCTGAATTTTGTTGATTTCTCTAAATGCTCCTTGGAGTATATCTGGGCCAGGTTGGCCTCTGCAAAGGAATTGTAATCCTTGAATTTCTTTTTGATGGCCGGTATTTGTTGCGATGAGCATTCCCTGCCCCTGACCGGGTATTGTTCTCCGTCCTGGTAATAGGATAGGACCAAGTCTTCATTGTTGTTGCCATCGTAGTCATAGGTGTACAAAGTAAAGGGTTCTCCCTTTTTTGCTTTGTACTTATAGTTGTACCCCAGGTTGCCGAAAATAAAATCGGTGTCACCATCGCCATCAAAATCACTGTCTTCCATGCCATACCACCACCCCTGGGTGTTGGAGAGTTGGGCCTGTTCTGTTCTGTCCGTGAACTTTCCATTGTTGTTTTTCAAGTAGGTGATCGGCATCCATTCACCGATCAGCATCAAGTCCAGTGCGTTGTCTTTGTCCAAATCTATCCATTTTGCCTTGGTTACCATTCCCAAACTATCCAAGATCGGGGCTATGTTGGAAGTGACATCTGTAAACTTTACCATATTGCCTTGACTGTCATTTCTTAAAATCACACTCCTTGGTGCCTTTGGGTAGTTTCTTGGCACAATTCTTCCGGCAACGAACAAATCTTCATCCCCATCATTGTCATAGTCGGCAGCAGTCACATACCCCCCGCTTTCCGTAGCGATGGGCAAAGCGGACTTTGCCCGTGCAAAACTGCCCGCTCCCAAATTTATGTACAACCTGTCTTGATAGGCTTGGTGACCAACCGGGTATTCATTGCCACCGCTTACCACATATAGGTCTTGGAGCCCATCTCCATTGGTATCCACAAAAATGGCACTGGTATCTTCCTGGAATTTGGATTCGATCCATGGCCCTTCCTTTATCTCCTTGAACTTTCCGTTGCCCTCCTGAACAAACAAGGACCCTGTGCTGCCGTAGGCACCCCCAACGTAAAAATCGTCCAGGCCATCATTGTTAATGTCGCCAACGGCCAGGGCAGGGCCATACTCAGAAATATTGTGCGGCAACAATACCTGATATCGGTAATCATCGAATGAATTTTCTTCGTGCTTGAAAACGAGACCGGCATCATCCGTAATATCCTTAAAGAGCGAACTGGCTTCTTTTACGGTTGCCGGGGTTTCTTGAGAACCTGCATGATCTACCACCATTGTGGTATTGATTTCTACATCTTGGAGAATACTGGTGCTGCCAGTGGGCCATTCCACAACAACCCTATGAACCCTGTCATTGTCTCCAAGGCCAAAAACGAGCTCCGCGGGAACGGAAGACTGGAAACCCCTGGTCAAGGTGAGTTCTTGGTACTGTTCATTTTCTTTGGTGGAAACCCAGACCTTTGCGCCAATGCCAAAGGGGTTTTTGGCGGGCCCTTTAAACTTGACCTTGATGAAATTGCCAAGACCATTTTCAACGGCATTGTTTTTAAACACACTGGCCTCCTCATTTAAATTGTTGATCACAAGATCCAGGTCGCCGTCATTATCCAAATCAGCATAAGCAGAGCCGTTCGAGAAGCCCTTTTCATAAAACCCCCATTTTTCGGTCACCTCTTCAAATTCAAGATTTCCTGAATTTTTATAGATTAGGTTTGGAATTTTCTCTGAGGGCATTTGTGCATTTAGGCTCAACCAATCCGCATTGTCCAAGTCCGATTCCTCGAGATTGATGAAAAAGTCTTTGTTGTTGATTTCATACCGTATGCCATTGGTTACCATTAAATCTTTGTGGCCGTCAAAATCAAAGTCGGCAAAAAGAGGCCCCCAGCTCCAATCGGTGGAGTGCACATTTGACAAACGGGCAACATCTGAAAACATGGGCAGTCCTTTTTCGTTCAACCCCATGTTTAGCTGCAGCATATTGGCAGAATATTGGTGGTGCATATCATTTTCAACAATGAGGTGAAATCTATCGGGGTCCATACTGTCCATATTGGCCTTTGACCTTCTATTGTCGTCCGGAAGCATATCTGCCTGAAAAAAATCGAGATAACCGTCATTGTTAAAATCTGCCGCATCCGTGCCCATCCCAAAATAGGCTGTGTGCTTTGTAAGTTCCAGGTTGTAATCACGGAACGTACCATCCTTATTGTTGATCAGAAAATAATCAGGGGTCACAAAATCATTGGATACGTACAGGTCTTGCCAACCGTCTTGATTATAGTCGCCGACCGATACCCCAAGCGATAATCCGTATTTTGACAATTTGGCTTCCTTGGTGACATCTATAAAGCCCTCCCCAGTATTTTGATATAGCCGATCGCTGTCCCTGTAGGGCACGTTGTTCTTTTGGTATTCCTTGAACTTCTGCATGTTTTGGCCGGCAGTGTTCACGGGGTAGTTCAACACATAGAGGTCTTGGTCTCCGTCCCTGTCATAATCAAAGAATACGGCTTGGGTACCATGCCCAATGTCCGCAACTCCAAATCTTTCACCGGACTCTGTAAAAGTTGGGTTCCCGTTCTCATTGGCATCGTTTATATAAAGTAGGTTTTTTGTGGTGTCCCAGATACCGGAGACACTGACATAAATATCCAGCCAACCATCTTGGTTGGCATCTCCCATGGTTACTCCTGTGACCCATCTATTGTCTGCACCAACACCTGCCTGTTTGGTTATGTCCTCAAACTTAAAATCACCTTTGTTAAGGTAAAGTTTGTTTTCTACCATATTGCCGGTGAAATATAGATCTTGTAGGCCATCATTGTTTATGTCGCCAATGGCCACACCGCCTCCCATATATATCTGTATGTACTTGAAATAATTTACAGAATCATTTTCTATGAGGTTGTTGGCAAAATCTATTCCCGATCGTTCAACGGATACCTTGGTGAACAATTTCTCATCTTTGGCCATATCCTTCTGCCGGTCTGAGCAATTGATCAGGGACAAAAAGCCCATGCTTATGACCAGGTTCCTTAACATTTTATTGGCCTTGAGTGTGCGCTCTTTGAAAAACATATAGTACGATTAACAATGGGTTTAGAATAAAATTCCACCTATATGGTCATATAGATGGAATTTACAACTCAAAAACTAACTCAACAAATTTAAGTTTCAATCATAACCGGGGTTTTGCTCAATTCCGGTTCTATTGATTTCATCCCTTGGTATGGGAAGTAGATAGTAAAAATCACCCGGCCATGGTTCCCTTTGCTCAACAATGGGACCGTATTCAAAAGTCAACCTGCCCCCGTCGGACCAATCTTTGGTAACCGATGTAAGTCCGTTAACGGGGTTGATGTCTATATGGCCAGGGCCGGCTTTCCAGCGTAATAAATCCCAGAACCTGTGATCTTCCAAGGCAAGTTCCACTGCCCTTTCCCTTCGGTAAACTTCTACCAATTCTGCTCCTGTTGCCGTTATGGGCGGCATATTGACAGAGGGTCTGGCCCTGACCAGGTTGATGTAGTTTCGGGCCTCATCTTCATTGCCCAGGGCCAACTGTATTTCTGCATAGTTGAGATACATCTCTGCCAATCTTATAAATGTGGTAACATTATTGTATTCAAAATTAACATCTGCCCTGGGGCCTTGAAAGTCCAACAACTTATTGAATATGTAGCCCGTTTGTATGTTCCAATGAAATGGGGTGCGGCCTTCTACCCAATATGATCTGGAGTCACGCCCAAAATCAAACAATACCTGGCCATTGATGGGGTCTGTTTGCTGTGGGTTCTCATTTGGTATGTCAGGGTTGGCATCTTCCCAATATTCATAGGTTCTAACTGTGGTCCTGCCGCCATCTATGATATTTAGCGGGGGGGCGTCTGGATACAGAACGTTAAAGTAAAACCGGGGGTCCCTGTCCACAAATGGGTTTTGGGGATCATGGCCGGAATTAGGGTTCAAGGTAAAGTTTTCGTCCAGATACGGATATTCGCCATTGGTCATTTGGTGCATGTTTACGAACCGTTGTGTAGGGACCTGCTTTTGTTGGGCGTCAAACCCGGCCGGCCAGAAATCATAGTTATATCCCCAAGCCAATCCAAAAGCGACGGATTCGGTGCCGTTCTGAATCGTAAATTCGCGCCCAAATATTACCTCGTCCTCTTTAAGGGGTTTGTTCTGGACCTGGACATGATCTGGATGCAACGAATAGCCCAAATCAAAAACTGCCTCATGCGCCGCAGCTGCAGCCTGCCATTTTGAAACATCGTTTGAAGGATTGTTCAAGGGGCTTGCCATGTACATGAGCAGTCTGGCTTTCAGTGCCAGTGCCGCCCCTTGGGAAGCCCTGCCGGTCTCCATATCTTCACCGGCCAACAGTGTTGCACTGCGATCCAATTCTTGTATTACGAATTGGGCAACCTCGTCATAGGAGGCCCTGGTTACTTCTGTGTTCTCAGCCTCGTCCAGTGCCACGGAGCTGGTCAATAAGGGTACCCCTCCAAAATGCCTGAGGAGTTCAAAATAGATATACGCCCTCTGGAACGTAGATTCTCCGGTCAGTACACGCAACCGGTTTTCGTCCAACTCTGTATTGCCCTCCGTTTTCTCAAAGAACACATTTATCCGGCGGATATACTCATAAGAGTTTTCCCATAAATTGGTTCCTCCTCCGTTATCGGCCAATCTGGTAAACGTTTCCACAAGATCGGAGGTAAGGTTTCCTTCCCTGTACGGTATGGCAGAGCCACCGTACTGTAGGGTCTGATCTTGAAAGGTGGCAATGTCCGTTAAACCAATGTACCCTCCTGCATCCGGGTTAAAGTGCTGTCTAATGCCCCGGTAGTTTCCATTGACATAATTGGTAAGGAAGACCTCATCTGAGAAAACAGCTGTTTCTGTAATACGATCTAAGGGGGTTAGCTCCAAAATATCTTCATCACATGACTGGAGGCCGATCAAGATGGCAAACAAGAAGGTGAACGCCACAAATGACTTGGTGTTTAAAATTGAATTTTTCATTTCTCTTTTTTTTTTTTTAAAATCCTACGTTAACTCCTAGACTTATGGTGCTTAGCTGAGGAAAGGCAAACGTGTTGGCAAATTCCGGATCGCCACGCTCAAACTCACTTAAAGCATCAAAAATGGTTAAGATATTAGTGGCACTTAGGTACAGTCTAAAACTTTCCAGACCGTTGGTTTTGTCCAGCAAGCTTTGCGGCAGGTTATAGCCCAGTTGCATTTGTCTCAACCTTAAAAAATCTGCATTTCGGTACCAGAAATCGCTGTTGGTGCCCCCATCCAATCCAGTCCTTATAATTCTGGGAAACTCTGCATCCCTATTTTCAAGGGAAAAGGTACGATCTACATAATACTCCAGGTTGTTGCCCGATCCGCCCGCGTTGAATTCGTTGTTGACAACGCGCTTAACCCTACCTTGACCGGTGAACAACATACTAAAATCAAAGTCCTTGAAACCACCAGAGAGGTTTAAGCCATACTGAATTTCAGGAAAAGGTTTGGCATCGAACCTGTACCTGTCATCGCCATTGATGACACCATCCCCGTTTAGGTCTGCGAAAATAAGGTTCCCCAAGCCTGCACCGGGATAGTTTACATTATTGTCCAAATCCTCTTGGGTTCTGTATATTCCAATGGCCTTGTACACTAGGGGAGAGGCCAGTGGCCTGCCCTCCAGCCTTTGAAATTCCGAGCCTTCGGCGGGTGGCACTTCATCAAAGAACTCTACCCTGTTCCTGGCATAGGTAAGGTTACCGGTGATGCCCAACCTAAAACCATTGTCGCTTTTGTAATTGTAGGTTAACTGTGCATCTACGCCTTCATTGGCGAACTCACCAATATTCTCATCCGGGGGAAGAATACCAAAAACATCGGGTATGGATACGTTTCTTGAGGCCAAGATGTCCGTGGTGTTCTGGATAAAATAATCAAAGGCAAATCCCAACTTTCCCTCAAACAGGGAACCTTCCAGTCCTATATCTATATTTTCCGTTTTTTCCCAAGTAATGCCTGGATTGGGAGACACATCTGGTACCAGGGTCTGAACATCCTGGCCGCCAAGAACCGTTCCGCCGGCATTTCCCTGCACTCCGCTCGGGAATCCGAACGCTTGTAGGAACTGAAAGGGATCTACCCGGTCATTGCCCAATATGCCCCATGAGGCCCTCAGTTTTAAATCGCTGAAGACCTCAGGAACGAAGGACTCCTCGGAAAGGCGCCATCCTGCAGATGCACCGGGAAAGAAACCAAATCTATTGCCTTTTGGAAAGATGCTCGATCCGTCATATCTAAAATTAAATTGAAACAGATATTTTGAAAGGGCCGAATAGGACACCCTTCCAAAATAATTTTGTCTCGAGGTTTCGGAGGCCGCACCATCTGTGATCCAATCATCTTGATCCAGGCTGCCCGCAAATATTTCGTCCAAGGCCGCTGACTCAAAATTACGACGGCCGGCCTGAAAGAAGTTACTGGCGCCCTGATTCTGTTCGTAAGCCAGGAAGGCCTTTACATCGTGGTCTTTTCCAAATCGTTTTTCATATTCCAACCTAAAGTTGACCGTAGTTTGGCTAGACTGCCTAAAAGTCTGGGTAAGTCCGGGAGGCTCAATGGTTCTGGAAGGTCGTTCCACTGGAATGTCATTCTCATCGAACTCCCACCACGTCCAGGTAAAGTTAAATTCCCTATCCACAAAGTAAGCATGGTCATAAGCAAGAAAACCCTTAAAGGAAAGCCCGTCCGTGAGCCACGGCAACCTAAGGTTCCAATTGAGATTTGCATTGAACACATCGTTTGTAAATCTTCCATAACCTGGGCTGGTGACCCTTGCTGCCGGGTTGAATTCTGAAAAGCCTGCCGCGGGCAAATTGGTGTCCCCGTTAAGAAATGCGGGCAACAAAGGGCTGGTTACCGCAAGTTGATTTCCCACACCCCCAACGTCACCCTGGGGTCTTTGCGTAAATTTGCGCCTGCCGGCCAAATCAAACTGTACACTAAAATTGTCACTCACATCCACATCCAGGTTGGAACGTAGGTTAAACTGCCGAAGCTTGGTCTTGTCATCATTTATGACCAGTGCGCCTTGCCTTGCATGACCAAAAGAAGTGAAGTATCTCACTCTTTCCGATCCACCGCTCACATTGAGCGAGTGGCGACTTTGGATTAAAGTCCTTCCGCCGATGATGTCATCCCACCAATCCGTGGATTGCCGTGTGCCGTTCTGAAAATCAGCGATCAGTTCCTGGGGAAAACCAAGGGGCCTGCCATCCAACGCATCGGCGGTATTGTTAATGTTCATAAAATCAACCGCGGAGGCCACGCCCAATTTACCAATGGGCCTGCTAAAACCTTGGTCAAAAGAGTAGTTGAATTTCGCTTTTCCCTGCCTTCCCCGTTTGGTGGTCACCAATATAACCCCTCCCGCGGCCTGCGCTCCGTAGATTGCGGCAGAAGCGTCCTTAAGTACGGATATGCTCTCTATATCATTGCCATCTATACGGTTTAGGCCATCAGGGTCCCTATTGGGAACACCGTCTATAACGATCAAGACCGGAACATTGCCGTTAAAGGTACTTGAGCCGCGCACCCTTAGTTCGGAATCATCAAAACCCGGAGCAGAGCCACCTTGAACAACAAAAAGCCCTGGAACCTGCCCTTGAAGCGCATTTGAAGTTGAAATGGCAGGTGTTTGTTGTAAAACGGGGCCTTCCAATTGTGAAATTGCATTGGTCACCTCGGCCCTGGTTTGCGTTCCATAGCCAATGACCACCACCTCATCCAGAATCGCGGTGTCTTCCTCCAGAGCTACAGTTATTGAGGTGGATTCCCCAACAACCACTTCTTTGGTTACAAAACTGAGATATGAAAAGACCAAAGTAGCACCCGTGGGCACATTGATGGTGAAATTCCCATCAAAGTCAGTTTGTGTCCCGTTGGTAGTGCCTTTTTCCAATACCGAGGCGCCCGGTAAACCAACACCCATAGCGTCTGTGACCGTACCGGTTATGGTAATTTGCTCCATGTCCCAGGAATCTGACCTGGATGTTTTGGAAACTTCAGGATCAGTACCATTGTTGTTTGGTCCTGAGGGGTCATGCGCCCGTAATGCCGAACTAAGAAATAGGAACAGTACAAATGCGTACAGCGGACAACTGGCTGCCAGCCATCTTTTAAGCGATAAATTACATTTCATGATTTTGAGTTTCATTGGTCGTTTTTACAATAGTTTAGTTGTTTTGGTCTCTTGTGGTAAAACCATCAAGGCTCAGGGTATATTCATAAATTTTAGTTTAGGTTAAATGGAAGGTACAGAAATGGATGTCTGCCTGGAAAGCATAAACCCCTTTGGGAAACAATATCTCTGTCAGAAGAAGGAATGGCGCGTCCCTATTGTTCTATTGTAAAAAAGTAAAATCCAGAAACTGTCCATAACTTTAGGATGATGATGTTTTCTTTTAAAGCTTGAATTAAGGTCTGCACTAACTATTTGTTTTTGAAAAGAAAAGCAATCCACATCTTAAACATACTAGATGCTATCGTCAAAATTATGCTATCTCTAACGATAAGTATGATTCGTTATTTTCTAAAATTGAATCAATATTAACAAGTAAAAGCGCATTTGCTTAAAATAATGTTTGTTAATGGGTTGCTTTTTTATGGAATTCGTTTTTTTTTCTCAAGCTTGTAAAAACCGTTTATGGCCCACTTCCTTCACCGGGCCAAAGTGAGCAAGCTTTATGCCGGCACAGGGAAACCCACTGAAGCTCCAATGTTGTTTGCAAAATGCCAAATGTCCATATTTTAAAAAAACCGATGGCCCAGAAAAAGAAATAGGGACGTGAAAGGCAGAAGAGGAATTTTGGTTTTAAAGGGTAGGTGCAAACAACTATAAGATTTGTCCCAGGGCAACATCGAGAAACACCGTTGCCAACCACCTTGCCCTTTGGGCCGGACCATTTCAGGTAAAGGGTAACCAAGAGTTGCCGGTCTGGGCCCAAGGTGAGGGGTTCCTTGGCCGATATTGACAATTAGTATGAGGCCGAGGTGTTGCCCAAAAGGCCATACGGAGCAAGGGTCAGGCCCGTGTTCCCACTCTTGGAAGCCAACAACTGATTGTCATTCAAGGGAAGGCATACCCAAAAAACTCCACGTTCAAGGAGGTGGGAAAGTAAAAGCCAAGGGGGTTGCCTTTGTAAGAAATGGGAAATATTTTCTTTTGCCAAAGGCACATCGTCGGGCTGTCCCATATTGGTTTTCCCGCGCCCCCTTCTGGCCCACCGAATGCCACTTTATCTTTGTTTCTCAAGAATGTTTTGCCATGAAACCTGAAGGTGGTTTACAATGGGGTGGCCAGTGGAAAGGGAGTTAGGGCACAAAATGATGAGTAACGGGGTTAACCATCTTTGCCAATCGATAGAAAAACTTGGATTTCCGTGTTTGCGGCTCCCTTTAGGGTTTGCCCGCCATACCAAAGCCGAACATGTTATCTGCTGTTTTGTGTGTTTGCCAGTTGTTTTTCGGCATCGCAGTAGTAATCGTGGTGTTGGTGCAGATCGCAATCGGTTTCTCGGAGGGTCTTTTTGGGATTTCTGAATCTTGGTTGCCTAAATATCTCAATGAGATTGAATACGGTGCTGTGTGCTGTTTTCATTTTTCTTGTTTTTGTCATAGGGCAAAGGTGCGATGTAAATAGGGGTCGGGCCATGCATTTTTTTCCCCAATCTTGGTACATTCTTCCTTTAGTGGTTTCGTAACTACCCCGGGGAAAGCCCGCAAGGCATTCGAAGAAAGTACTGTTCATTTCAGGGCAGGCCTCCTATGATGCCTTTTGGTGGAGCGAGAAAACTTTTGGGCACCCTGTTGGGGCATCTAAAAGAAGTTTATTGGCCCAGGGCAATTTAGGCCATTGGGCCATTTTGGGTAAGGTTGCAATGGTACCGGTTTGCTGTTGCCCAATGCCCAGGGGACTGGAAGCGCTTTCACGGGAGTAAGGGTAGGGGCGATGATTGAATCGCCAAGGGATGGCCGTGGAACCAAACCCCATATTTTCATGGCTTTGTTCTAGGGGCGCATCTTGCGGCTAAAAAGAGGGCCAGTAGTTTGGGGCGCAATGTGGTAGGTTGGGCAATGCCTGCTCAATTTCTCTTGATCATTTGAAAAAAAACCCTTTTTCTACAAAAAACCGCTAAATAAGTTGGCTTGTTGCATCTGGCACTGCACCACGCTTTGGGCTGGGCAGCCTTCGCCGTGAGCGATCGGGAGCCTGGGCATCTTCACAATACCAACAAAACACAAAAAAAGGCCAGAAAATAAGCTTTCTGGCCTTTGTTTTCTAGTAGCGGGGACTGGACTCGAACCAGCGACCTTCGGGTTATGAGCCCGACGAGCTACCTACTGCTCTACCCCGCGATGGGTATTTTCTCACTTGTTTTGCAACTCCGGTACATAACCTCCGGCGAGAAAAATCATTACCGCATTCTGCGCTAATGGACGGCAAATATACAATGTATTTTTAAGATGGTCAAATTCTGGAAGAAAGAAATATTGGGCACGGGCCAACCCGTAAAAAGGGGGAAAATCCCTACCTTTCACCTTTTTGTGAGCCAATGGAAGCAATCAATGATTTTATTGCCGCTGCGCTGCCCTACACAGAGTGGCCCATGTTCTTGCTGTTGATCGGTGGCGGACTCTTCCTGGTCGTGTATTCCAAGTTTCTGCCCTATCGGTATTTCGGTCACGCCATAGCCATAACGGCCGGTAAATATGACGATAAGAACGCCAAGGGAGACGTGAGCTCCTTTCAGGCCCTTTCCGCCGCGGTGGCCGCCACCGTTGGTCTCGGAAATATATCCGGAGTGGCCATCGCCATCCATGACGGTGGCCCAGGGGTGGTCTTCTGGATCTGGATGACCGCCCTGATCGGTATGGGCATTAAATTCTATTCGTGCAGTTTGGCCATTATGTTTCGCGGCACCGATTCCGACGGAAAGTTACAAGGTGGCCCCATGTTCTATATTATCAAAGGACTGGGCCCCAAGGCCAGGCCCTTGGCCATCTTTTTTGCCATTTGTGGCCTGTTCGGCTTTTTGGGGGTCTTCACCGCCAATCAGTTCACGGAGACCTTTATGAGCGTGGTGGAGCCCTCCAAGAACTTGTACGCCATGTCCGATATGAACTGGAAATGGACCATTGGTATTTTCCTGGCCGTCATTACTTCCTTTGTGGTGTTTGGCGGGCTCACCAAAATTGCCAAGGTGGCCTCGGCACTGGTACCCTTTATGGTGGCCGTTTACCTCGTTGCGGTGATCGTGGTCATGGTCATGAACGCTGGGCTGGTGATCCCCAGTTTAAAACTGATCATCAGCGAGGCCTGGAACTTTGACACCCTGGTCACCGGAGGCTTTTGGGGCTTGGTGATCATTGGCGTTCGCCGCGCCATGTTCTCCAATGAGGCCGGACTGGGCAGTGCCCCCATGTACCACGGGCAGTCCAAAACGGACAATCCCATAAAAGAGGGCCTGGTGGCCATGCTGGGTCCTTTTATAGACACCATACTGGTGTGTACCTTTACCGCAGTGGTCATTATTTTGAGCGGGGCCTATCTGGAAGATGGCAGTGGCATTGTCATGACGCTCTCCGCTTTTGAGACCACCCTGTTCGGGGTGGGAGACGATCTGCTCATGGTCATTGTAACCGCGTTTGCCCTATCTACCTTGTTCACGTATTCCTATTATGGGGTAAAATGCCTCTCCTTTCTTACCAATGCCAAGATCGGCAGGTACTACAACCATTATTTTGTGGTCATGATCGTCTTTGCGGCCGTTGCCTCCTTGGAATTGGTAAAGAACCTTATAGACCTGAGCTATGCCTTGATGGTCATACCCAACATGATCGCGGTGCTCTTGTTGGCCCCAAAGGTGAACCGGGCGGCCGCGGACTACTTTAAAAAAATGAAGAGATGACGGAACATAGAGCGGGTTTTGTGAATATCGTAGGGAATCCCAATGTGGGCAAATCCACTTTAATGAACGCCTTTGTGGGAGAGAAACTGTCCATCATCACCTCAAAGGCACAGACCACCAGGCACCGTATCCTGGGCATTGTCAATGGAGATGATTTTCAGGTCATCCTGTCAGATACCCCGGGCATCATCAAACCCGCTTATGAGCTGCAAAGCTCCATGATGGACTTTGTAAAATCGGCTTTCGAGGATGCAGATGTGCTTATATATATGGTGGAAATTGGTGAAAAGGGGCTCAAGGACGATAAATTTTTCAGCAAAATAAGTGAGACCAACATTCCCGTACTGCTTTTGCTGAACAAAGTGGACACTGCCTCCCAGGAGCTGCTGGAAGAACAGGTACAGTACTGGCAAGAGCAGCTGCCCAAGGTAGAGATCCACCCCATATCTGCACTTACCAACTTCAACATAAAAAATGTGTTTGCCCGCATCATAGAGCTTTTGCCCGTGGCCCCGGCCTACTATCCCAAAGACCAGCTTACCGATCGGCCGGAACGCTTTTTTGTGAACGAAACGGTGAGGGAAAAAATTCTGATGCACTATAAAAAAGAAATTCCCTACGCGGTGGAAATAGAGACGGAGGAGTTTGTGGAGGATGACAATATTATCCGTATCCGCTCGGTGATCATGGTGGAGCGGGAGACCCAAAAGGGCATTATCATTGGCCACAAGGGCAGCGCACTGAAAAGGGTGGGGGTGGCCGCACGAAAGGATTTGGAAAAATTCTTTGACAAGCAGGTGCACATAGAGCTCTACGTAAAGGTGAACAAAAACTGGCGCAATGACAACCGGCAGTTAAAACGCTTTGGGTACTCTGGCTAAGGATGCGGTGTGTTCAATTTTGGGCACCGAGGGAAGGCAATGATGCAGTGCGAAGCAGCAAAAGACTACAGAAGTTTAGGCTATGCCCTCTTTAGGCGGGGAAATCATTTGAAAATCGCTTGTCTGGATGGCTTTTTCCAAAAAAAGCATTCTATGGAGTGCTGGGGGTCCTGATCGTTGAATATTTTTGCAAAAGGCACATTATCATCGACAAAATGCACATTTTATCGATGAAATGCGTAACTTGGCCCTGTAAATGGAAAATATAATCATTTTTGGGGCTTCTGGTCACGGCAGCGTGGTGGCAGATTGTGTGGAACGATCAGGCGGTTATCGCATTGTTGGTTTTGTGGATTCCTTTAAGGGAAAAGGGATGGTGCACCACGGGTACCCGGTACTGGGAAGTGAGTACGACCTGCCTTTTGTCATTTCCAAGTTCAATGTCAAGGGCGGGATTGTGGCCATCGGGGACAATTGGTGCAGAAAAGGAATGGTAGATCGTATTTTGCGGATCGACCCCAATTTCAATTTTGTTATGGTGGTGCACCCCAAGGCGGTCATGTCCAATAATGCCGTTATTGGACCTGGCAGTGTGGTGATGCCCGGGGCCGTCGTAAATGCCGGCGCCGTGGTGGGTGAGCACTGCATCTTGAACACCAATGTTTCCTTGGGGCATGATGGGGTCATGGACAATTTTTCCAGTTTGGCGCCACGGGTGGCCACTGGAGGAAATCTTTTTTTGGGCCGTTTCTCGGCGGTGGGCCTAGGATCAAGCATCATTGAAAATATTGAAATAGGCGAACATACCGTCATTGGAGCCGGATCTTTGGTGGTGGGCAATGTGCCCAGCTATGTTGTGGCCTACGGGTCCCCGGCAAAATTGGTGCGTTCACGCTCCGTCGGTGAGCGCTATTTGGGCCGCAATGCCCAAAATCTCCATATAATGCGCTGAAGGGGGCCAAAGAAATCTTTTGTTTTTGGAATAAAAAAATCCCTTGCCAACGGCATTATCAGGGATACCGTACCTTTGCGGCCAAAATATAGAGCTATGGGCGCCATTGTTGCCATTATAGGGAGACCCAATGTGGGCAAATCCACATTTTTCAATAGGTTGATACAGCGCCGTGAGGCCATCGTGGATGCCACAAGCGGCGTAACCCGGGACCGCCATTATGGGAAAAGCGATTGGAACGGCAAGGAGTTTTCCGTAATCGATACCGGTGGCTACGTCCTGGGCAGTGACGATATCTTTGAAAAAGAGATAGACAAGCAGGTGGAGTTGGCCATTGATGAGGCCGACGCCATTATTTTTATGGTCGATGTGGAAACGGGGGTCACCGGAATGGACGAGGATGTGGCCAAACTGTTGCGCCGGGTGGACAAGCCCGTGCTGCTCGCCGTGAACAAGGTGGACAATGCCATGCGCGAACAGGATGCCGTGGAGTTCTATAACCTTGGCCTGGGCGATTACCACACGCTTTCAAGTATCAACGGCAGTGGTACCGGCGACCTCTTGGATGCCTTGGTGCAGGTCTTGCCGGACACGGAACAGGAGCAGGACGATCTGCCCCGTTTTGCCGTGGTGGGCCGCCCCAATGCCGGTAAGTCTTCCTTTATCAATGCGCTGATCGGGGAAGAGCGCTATATTGTGACCGATGTGGCGGGCACCACCCGGGACAGTATAGACACCAAGTACAATAGGTTTGGTTTTGAGTTCAATTTGGTGGATACGGCCGGGATACGCCGCAAGGCCAAAGTGAGGGAGGATCTGGAATTCTATTCGGTGATGCGCTCCGTCAGGGCCATTGAGCACAGCGATGTGTGCCTATTGTTGTTCGATGCCACCCGGGGCTTTGATGGCCAGGTGGAGAACATTTTTTGGCTGGCCGCCCGCAACAACAAGGGCATTGTCATCTTGGTGAACAAATGGGATTTGGTAGAGGACAAGGAGACCAATACCATAAAGGAGTACACCCAGAGAATAAAAAAGGTCATTGAGCCCTTTGTGGATGTGCCCATTCTGTTCATCTCCGCGCTTACCAAGCAGCGCATCTTCAAGGCCATTGAGACCGCGGTACAGGTATATGAAAACAGGAGCCGTAAGGTGGTTACCCGGAAACTCAATGATGTCATGCTGCCGCTCATAGAACAATATCCGCCACCGGCTAACAAGGGCAAGCACGTTAAGATCAAATTCTGTACCCAACTGCCCACGCCCTATCCGCAGTTTGCATTTTTCTGTAACCTGCCCCAATATGTGAAGGATCCCTACAAACGCTATCTGGAGAACAAGATCAGGGAGCATTTCGATTTTTCTGGGGTGCCCATTTCCGTTTTTATGCGGAAAAAGTAAAGGTGGTCTCCTTTTGTTCAAGTACGGAAGGTAGAAACAAGAGGTAAGAACAGAGAAAATAGAATTGTATGTCTTAGGCCATGGTTCTAACGTCAAACCAATTCACATCGACCTAAATCAGGAAAACGACCTCTTAATACTCAATACTTGATACTCAATACCAAGAACCAAAGATAAGGAGGCAAGAAAAGAGAACAGAGAACAGAGAAAATAGAATTGTATGTCTTAGGCCATGGTTCTAATGTCAAACCAATTCACATTGACCTAAATCAGAGAAACGACCTCTTAATACTCAATACCAAGAAACAAGAAACAAGAATCAGGAGGCAAGAAAAGAGAATCAAAACACAACGCACTACCCTCTACTCTCTACCCACTAACGACTACCCTCTACCCACTAACGACTACCTACTACCACCCTCCGGAAGCACCGCCCCCGCCAAAGCCGCCACCACCGAAGCCGCCTCCGAAGCCACCTCCGCCGCCAAAACCACCACCGCTGCCAAAGCCGCCGCTTCTTCCGCTACGGCCCATATTGCTCAAGATGATCATGTCCCAGATACTGGGGCCGCTACCGCTGCGCCCACCGCTGCCCCCGCCGTTGCGCCGGTTGCGCTTGGACAGGATAATGAAGATGACAATGAAGATGATAATGGGCAGGAGGCCTCCCAGCGGGTTTCCCTGGGGTTCGTCAAAAGAGCGGTCTTCCTTGAAAGCACCTGTAAGCACCTTGAAAATGGCATCACTTCCCTTACTGAGGCCACCAAAATAGTCGCCTTTTTTAAATTGGGGTATGATCACGGTCTCAATGATGCGCCGGGACATGGCGTCCGTGAGCATCCCCTCTGTGCCATAGCCCGTGTTGATCGCAATTTTCTTATCGTTTTTGGCCAGTAGCACCAATACCCCATTGTCCGTGCCCGCTTGGCCAAGGCCCCATTGCTGGCCCCATTGCGCGCCAAGGTACATGATGTTTTCCCCTTGCGTACTTTCAATGATGGCCACCACGATCTGGGTGGAGGTGCTGTCCGAATACCGGATCAGTTTTTGTTCCAAGGTGTTTTTCTGGGCAGGGGAGAGGAGGTTCACATAGTCGTACACGCTGGTCTGTACCGCGGGTTTCTCCGGTATCTGGAACTGGGCCCAGGCCGTTACCAGGCTAAAGAGCCAAAGGGCAAGGACCAGGCTAAGCTTTGGATACTTCATCCGAAAGTTCGTTTTGATCCCCTTTTTTGTATGGAAAATGGGCCTGCAAGGCCTCGCCGGCCCGCAAAATGCCCTGAACAATGCCCGTCTTGAACTGTCCTTTTTTAAAATGTTCCTGTATCACGTCCCGTGTGCCTTCCCAAAAATTGTCCGGTACGGCACGGTCTATCCCCTTGTCCACGCAGATCACAAATTTTTTGTCCTGCACGGCCACATAGAGCAGTACGCCGTTTTCTTCCTTGGTGTTGTCCATTTTAAGGAGGTGGAAAACGGCCTTGGCCCTTTCGTAAGGGTCCAGATCGGTGTGGGCTTCCAAGTGCACCCGGATCTCGCCGGAAGTGCGCTGCTCTGCCGCAATGATGGCCTCCACAATTTCGGCCTCATCCGTGCTGCTCAAAAAATCCTCTACTTGGGACATTTACGTTTGCTTAAAAATCAAAATTCACGTCCGGTGCCTGTTCCGATCCGGCCTCGGACTTGAAATACGCCAGTTCGTCAAAATTTAAGATGCCCGCCAAGATGGAGTTGGGAAACTTTTTAATGTGCAGGTTGTAGGGCTCCACGGTGGCATTGAAGCGGTCCCGTGCCACGTTGATGCGGTTCTCGGTGCCCTCCAGTTGCGATTGCAGCTCCAGGAAATTCTGGTTGGCCTTGAGGTCCGGGTAGCGCTCCACGGT
This sequence comes from Maribacter aquimarinus, assembly GCF_047345505.1. NCBI lineage: Bacteria > Pseudomonadati > Bacteroidota > Flavobacteriia > Flavobacteriales > Flavobacteriaceae > Maribacter > Maribacter aquimarinus. Next base: position 68,037 of record NZ_JBLFEO010000016.1, read on the forward strand.
CACCAACAAGCGGCTCAAGGCCCCACTGAGCCCGCTCTGGGCCTCGTTAAACTGCGCCAGTTGATCGGGCGTAATGTTGGTGGGGTCTATGCTCACGGCCGTGGCCTTGGCACGGGCCTCAATGACATCGGTCAGGGTGCCGCGCTCAAAGTCTGCCGCGCCCTGTACGGTCTTAACCAGATTGCCAATGAGGTCGTTGCGGCGCTGGTAGGCGCTCTCCACATTGGCCCAGGTCTTGGTAGAGGTTTCTTCCAGGGCAATGGCGGTGTTATTAAAGGTTACGCCCCAATTGTAAAGGGCCAGACCTATTACGGCCAGAATGATCAGTGCAATGATTCCTTTTTTCATTTTCAGTGGTTTTAAAGTCCTTGGGCACCCCAGGGGCTGCACAAGAGCGGTTAGTGTTCGTGATTATGGTTTACAGTTGGTCCTTCATTTTTATGAGCGCCGCTTTCACCCCTTCCAATTTTTGAATGATCTCAAAGTTGGAGAGGGTCTTTTTCCGCTCTTCCTTTAAGTGGGTCTTGGCACCTTCCAGGGTAAATCCCCTTTCCTTGACCAGGTGGTATATGAGTTCCAGACTTTGAATGTCCTTTGGGGTGAATTTGCGGTTGCCCTTGGCATTTTTCTTGGGCTGGAGCACATCGAATTCCTTTTCCCAAAAACGGATCAGGGATGTGTTCACGCCAAAGGCCTTGGCCACTTCGCCTATTCCGTAATACCGTTTTTCGGGAAGGTTTGCCTTCATCAATCCAGGGATTGGTTTTCCTGATTGGCGTATTTCAGCATGTTCTGGAATTCTTCTGGAGACAGACTGCCGTAGTAGAAATTCATGGGGTTTATGCGTTCCTTGTCCTTCCAGACCTCATAGTGCAGGTGCGGGGCCTGTGATCGTCCCGTACTGCCCACAAAGCCTATAAGATCGCCCCTTTTTACCTGCTGTCCCTTTTTTACGTTGTACTTGCTCAGGTGGGCGTACAGGCTTAGATACCCATAACCGTGATCGATCCTGATGTGTTTCCCGTATCCGGAGGCATTGTTGTCCGCACGCAGCACCTTGCCGTCCCCGGAGGCATAGATGGGCGTGCCCTTTGGGGCCGTGAAATCCATCCCGTAATGCATTTTTCGCACTTTGGTAAAAGGGTCCGAGCGCCATCCATAACCAGAGGCCATTCGGGTAAGGTCGTCATTGTTTATGGGCTGTATGGCCGGGATGGAGGCCAGCAATTTTTCTTTTTCCTCGGCCAGTTTGGTGATCTCGTCCAGGGATTTGGACTGTATGGCCATCTGTTTCTTGATCACGTCCAAGCGCTTGGTGGTGGCAATGATCATGTCCGAGTTGTTGAAGCCCTCCAGGGACTTGTACCGGTTAATGCCCCCAAAACCGGCCCGCCGCTGTTCCTCGGGAATGGGATTGGCCTCAAAATAGAGTCGGTAAATGTTGTTGTCCCGATCGGCAATGTTTCCCAGTACATACTCTATTTGCTCCATCTTTTTGTTCAGGAGCTCAAACTGTAGTTCGTAATTTTTAACCTCACGGGCCAGGGAGAGTTCCCTCGGGGTGTTGATCAGGTTGGTGTTGAGCAAAAGCACCAGTCCCAGCAGTCCGAACAAAAAAGAGCCCAAAAAGAAAAATGCAATGTTCCTGTAGCGCCTGGAACGTTTTGGTTCCAGCTTTCTGTAGGCGAGCGTTTCCGGGTCGTAATAGTATTTTACCTTAGACATGACGGGATTTTGTCCTATTTTTACGCTTTCGTTTTAACATAACAAACAAATATAAAAATTGTTTTGTACAAACGGTTAAAATTTATAAAACCTTGGCATTGTATATGAATTCCAAAGATATACGAAAGCAGTTTCTGGCGTTTTTTAAAAGCAAGGAACACCATATAGTCCCTTCTGCCCCCATGGTGATCAAGGACGATCCCACCCTGCTCTTTACCAACGCCGGAATGAACCAGTTCAAGGCACAGTTCTTGGGCATAGACCAGCCCAAGGCACCGCGGGTGGCAGATACCCAAAAGTGCCTGCGCGTCAGTGGCAAGCACAATGACCTGGAAGAGGTGGGCAAGGACACCTACCACCACACCATGTTCGAGATGCTGGGCAACTGGAGCTTTGGGGACTATTTTAAGGAAGAGGCCATCACCTGGGCCTGGGAACTGCTCACCGAGGTGTTCAAGATAGATAAGGATCGGTTGTACGTCTCCGTTTTTGAGGGCAGTACCGATGCCGATGCCCTGGAAAAGGATCACGAAGCGTATGCGCTGTGGCGCAACATTGTCCCCGAAGACCGTATCATCATGGGCAATAAAAAGGATAATTTTTGGGAGATGGGAGACCAAGGTCCCTGCGGCCCCTGCTCCGAGATCCACGTGGACCTGAGACCCGATGGTGAAAGGGCCAAAACACCGGGAGCCAGTTTGGTCAATGCAGACCATCCGCTGGTGGTGGAACTTTGGAACCTGGTCTTCATGCAGTACAACCGAAAGGCCAATGGCAGCCTGGAGCCCTTGCCCGCCAAGCACGTGGACACTGGAATGGGTTTTGAGCGGCTCTGCATGGTATTGCAGAACGTAACCTCCAACTATGACACGGACGTCTTTACGCCCCTGATCCGGGAGATGGAGACCATAACCAATGCGGTCTATGGCAAGAAAGCGGAAACGGACATTGCCATACGGGTCATTGTGGACCACATCAGGGCGGTGGCCTTTTCCATAGCAGATGGCCAATTGCCATCCAATACCGGTGCCGGTTATGTGATCCGCAGGATCTTGAGGCGCGCCGTGCGCTATGGCTTTACCTTTCTGGACACCAAGGAACCCTTTATGTTCCGCCTGGCCCAGGTGTTGGCGCGCACCATGGGAGAGGCCTTTCCGGAGCTCAAAGAGCAAAAACAGCTTATTGAGAACGTGGTGAAGGAAGAGGAACAATCCTTTTTGAAGACCTTGGACCAAGGCTTGGTTCTCTTGGACGTCATGATCGCCAATACCAAGGGCAAGGTCGTGGATGGTGCCAAGGCCTTTGAACTGTACGATACTTTTGGTTTTCCCATAGACCTCACCGCCCTGATCTTGGGTGAAAAGGGCTACACCCTGGACGAGGCGGGCTTCAACACCGCCATGCAGGCCCAAAAAGATCGATCTAAATCGGCCTCTGCCGTTTCCAAACAGGATTGGGTGGTGCTGCTGGACGATAAGGAACAGGAATTTGTGGGCTATGATGTCCTGGAGGCCCGTGTGAACTTGGTGAAGTACCGCGAGGTGACCTCCAAAAAGGGCGGTACCCAATACCAATTGGTGTTCAACCTTACCCCTTTTTACCCGGAGGGCGGGGGGCAGATCGGGGACAAGGGCTACCTGGAGGCTTCCAATGGCGATGTGGTGTACATTACGGACACCAAACGGGAAAACAATGAGATCGTACACTATGCCAAGAACCTGCCCAAAAAACCGGACGCTTCCCTAAATGCAGTGGTCGATGCCAAACACCGTGCGCTCACCGAGGCCAACCATACCGCCACCCACTTGCTGCACCAGGCGCTTAGGGAGGTGCTGGGAGGGCACGTGGAGCAAAAGGGCTCCTCGGTGCAGGCGAACTACCTTAGGTTCGATTTTTCGCACTTTTCCAAGATGACGCCCGCGGAACTGCAGCAGGTGGAAGATTTTGTGAATGCCCGCATCCATGGCAGATTGCCCTTGGAGGAAAGGCGCAACGTTCCCATGCAAGAAGCCCTGGCCTCCGGGGCCATGGCCCTCTTTGGCGAAAAGTACGGGGACACGGTGCGCACCATACAGTTTGGAAAATCGGTGGAACTCTGCGGGGGCACCCACGTGAAGAACACCGGAGACATCTGGCATTTTAAGATTAAGTCCGAAGGTGCCGTGGCCGCGGGCATTCGCCGGGTGGAGGCCATTACCTCGGACGCCGCCAAAACCTTTTTTTTGGAGAGCCAAGAGGCCCTGGACCAGGTACGGGAAGTGCTGGGCAGGGCCCAAGACCCGGTAAAGGCAGTGGCCGGACTCCAAGAAGAGAACGCGGCCTTAAAGAAACAACTGGCCCAATTGCTAAAGGACAAGGCCAAAAACCTAAAATCTGAATTGATGAACCATTTGGAGGAGGTGAACGGCGCCCGGTTCCTGGCCCGTAAATTGGATCTGGATGCGGCCAGCATCAAAGACCTCTGCTTTGAAATGGGGCAGGGGCGCCAAGATCTTTTCCTGCTCTTTGCCACCGAGCAGAACGGCAAGGCCCTATTGTCATGTTACATCTCCAAAAAACTGGTGGCGGCCAAAGCGCTCCATGCCGGTACCATTGTACGTGAGCTGGGCAAGCACATTCAGGGCGGCGGTGGCGGCCAGCCCTTCTTTGCCACGGCTGGGGGCAAGCGGCCGGAGGGCATACCCGAGGCCTTGGAACGTGCCAGAACGTATTTGGGGTAACCCTCGGGATGGCCCGTACGTTACCGGTTGGGTGGGGATCAAAAAACACCTCTGATATGAAACTGCAGACCCAAGTGCCCTTGAAAAAGGCCAACAGGCCCATGGATTACAACAGTCGCCCGGTCTTGTTCGGTTCCTGTTTCTCGCAGCACATCGGGGCCAAGCTCCGGTATTTTAAATTCCGGTCCTTTGAGAATCCCTTTGGCATCCTCTTTCATCCCCTGGCCATTGAAAACGTGATCTTCCGGGCCCTAAAAAACCAGGGCTACACGCCGGCAGAACTGTTTTTCGGAAATGATCAATGGCATTGTTTTGACGCCCATAGCGCCCTTAGCGATGTTTCGCGGGAAAAGCTGCTGGAGCGCCTTGACCAACAGCTCCGGGAAACGGAGCAGCGGCTCTTGGGGGCCTCCCACCTGATCATCACTTTGGGCACGGCCTGGACCTACGAGCACATTGAACAGGGAAAGACCGTGGCCAACTGCCACAAAGTGCCCCAAAAGGAATTTCGCAAGAGCTTGCTTTCCGTTGCGGAGATACGGGACAGTCTGCAACGTATGGTGCATCAGGTCAAAACCGTGAACCCAGCCGTTCAGTTCATTTTTACCATTTCTCCCGTACGGCACCTAAAGGATGGTTTTGTGGAAAACCAGAGAAGCAAGTCGCACTTGATCGCCGCGGTGCAGGAGGTGCTGCATGCGCCTTCTTTTAATGCGGGTGGCGCGTATTTCCCGGCCTATGAGATCATGATGGACGAGCTGCGCGATTACCGTTTTTATGACACCGATATGCTGCACCCCAACACCTTGGCCATTTCCTACATCTGGGAACGTTTTAAGTCGGTTTGGATCGCTGACCATGCCCTGGGGGTGATGGAACGCGTGGATCAGGTGCAGCGCGGTTTGGGGCACCGGCCCTTTAACGCCGGGTCTGCAAGGCACCAAGAGTTTCAAGCCGTCTTGGCCACAAAAATAAGGGCCTTGAAGGAAGATTTTCCCTTTATGGTGTTTGAATAAATATCCGGGCCATGGCCTTATCTTGTTTATCTTTGGAACATGAAAAAAGTACTGGCAGGTATTCTCATTGCATTGACCGCCATGTTGGTGTACCGTTCTTGGGGCGAGCATAGGGCGGAAACGGCCCTGCTCAAGGAAAGTTCCCTGCTCATACAGCAACAGATCAACAATGTCTCCAAACTGGTGGTCACGGAGGGGCACTTCTCCGAGGTGTACAACTATGCCGATTCCAGGGCGCTTTTTGGGCCTTTTATCCGGGCCGATAAAAAGGCCTTGGTGGTGGTCAATGCCAAGGTCACCGTGGCCTATGACCTGGGCCAATTGCAACACGAACTGGACGCCGAAAAGAAGGTGCTCCGCATTGCCCATATCCCGGAACCGGAGATAAACATCAGTCCGGACTTTGAGTACTATGATGTCTCGGCAGACTACCTAAACCCGTTCGATGCTTCGGACTACAACAAGATCAAACAGAACGTCACCGCCTCCCTGATGAAAAAAGTGGAGCGTTCCACGCTGAAGGCGAATGCGCAAAACCGGCTTCTGAGCGAGCTGCAACAGCTCTATGTGCTCACCAACAGCCTGGGGTGGACGCTCTTGTACGAGGGCGCCGAAGTGGAAGAGGGTTTTCCTGGGGCGCTTCTGAAGGATTGATGTTGGGGGTGACGGGGGTTGGGAGTATTTAAATGATATCCGATAGCACCAACTGGCAACTTCCAAAAAAACCTTAAATTTTAATTGATCTAAACGACTCGGAAAGGGAAGTGGGGACAAGGGAGGTTGCAGTTCTTTCCATTTGCTCAAAAACAGTACCTTTAAAAATGGATTAAAGAAAGGTCACTTAATGTTCTCGAATCCAAAAGGATTGAAAAATACCTAAGATATGTAGTATTTAGGTCAGTGTATGATTTAAAAAAAAAAGATGAAAAAAATTATCATTATACTTTTCAGCTTGTCGATATCAAGCTTATTTTCCCAAGAGATAAATGAGAAAGTAGTGAATACTGATATTTCAGAGGTCACCGTATTTATCAAGGGAGCCCAAATAGTAAGAACTAAAGAAATTGAACTTGGCAAAGGTAAAACTACCCTGAAATTCGTGAACCTTTCACCATTCATTAATTCTAAAAGCTTACAGGTAAAGGTAAGCGGAGATGTAACAGTTTTAGCTGTTAACCATCAACAAAACTTCATTGATAAGTTGGAGAAACGTCCAGCTTTGGAGGAATTGGAATCTCAATTGGATGGGGTAAGGGATGCATTGAATTTGGAAAAAGTACATTTGGAGATTTTAAAGGAGGAACTGGCTTTTTTACAAGAAAATAGAAATATTGGGGGCAAGAATCAGGAACTAAGTGTCACCAACCTCAAGGAGGCCTCTAATTTCTACAGTTCCAAACTAACATCATTAAAGCTTCAAGAAATTGATCGTAACAAAAGCCTTGTCGATCTCAGAGAAAAGGAATTTGATATCAATAATCAGATCAAGACGATGACTGGGGAAGGGCAGTACGCCAATGGCGAAATCATAGTTGAGGTGGAGAGCGAAGGATTTTCAAAATCCAATTTTGTGGTAACTTATGTTGTTGGCAACGCAGGTTGGATTCCTTCCTATGATATAAGAGCCAAGAATGTGAACGAACCTGTGGAAATCGTTTATAAGGCCAATGTGAAACAGGACACAAAAAAGGATTGGAAAAATGTTAAGTTGAGTTTGTCCTCAGCGAATCCAAATTTATCTGGTGTGGCACCGGAACTGAAAACGTACTTTCTAAATTACAATACGTCTCCGCCCAGTTATAAACGTTCTATATCCCAGGTTGAAGGTAGGGTTCTGGACGGCAATTCGCAGGCTCTTCCGGGAGTTAATGTATTGGTCAAGGGGACAACCATAGGCACTACCACTGATTTTGACGGATACTATTCCATTACGGTGCCCCAGTCTTCCGGCCAATTGGAGTTTGCCTACTTAGGTTTCAAAACTGAGGTCATACAAGTGCAAAATGAGGTGCACAATGTAGTTCTTCAAGAAGCTTCAGAAGCCTTGGAGGAAGTTGTGGTGATTGGGTACGGTAGCAAAAATGAAAGATCCCTCTCCAATAAATTAAAGGGAAAGGTTGCTGGAGTAGATGTGCAGGACGCGGTTGACGCCCAAATTCCAATTTTGCAGGTTAGAAACCAAACCACCGTTGACTTTGAAATAGAACCGCCATACACTATAATGTCAGACAACAAAAGTTATTCAGTGGATATGGCAAATTATAAATTGCCAGCTGCTTATCAATATTTTAGTGTTCCTAAAATAGAGAAAGAAGCCTTTCTTGTTGCAAGTATAAAGGACTGGGAGCAATACAATTTGTTGGAAGGTGAGGCAAACATATTTTTTGAGGGCACCTATATTGGAAAAACCCTATTGGATGTAAGGTACGCAGCGGACAGTTTGCAGATTTCCCTTGGTCGTGATAAAAATGTATTGATTGATAGAAAGAAAATTACTGATTTTTCATCCAAAAAATTTATTGGGACTCGGAAAGAGGAAAATAGGGACTGGAGAATTTCCGTTAAGAACAATAAGTCTGAAAATATCAATTTATTGATTGTGGATCAAATTCCCGTTTCAACCCTCGATGAAATAAAAGTGGAAGTTTTGGAATTGGCCAATGGAGATCTTCAGTTGGATAATGGTCAGGTGCAATGGAAGTTTGATTTGGGGCCAAGTGAAACGAGAAATCTCGATTTAAGATATTCGGTAAAATATCCCAAGAACAGGAATTTAATCATTGAATAAAAACAATTTTGAGGACAGAGACCTACAATCTTCACTTTTTACTTGAAGGGTACTGATGCCAAATACCCTATGCCTATTGCTAAATGGTATTTCCCAAACCACGCATCAACCCCAAAAAAAATTGGCACCACCCCTTATTCGGCAGGGACCTTTAATGCCTCCAAGTCCCACCCGGCCAAGCGCGCCCCGGCTTTATAGCTGCTTTCCAAAAAGTTGAGGATTTCCTGTTTTGGGTTTTCGTGGTTCCGCACATCATCGTACATCAGCAGGGCCATGGGGCTGCCATTGGCGTCTTGCCATTTGGCGCTTTTGGGCAACAGCGGCTCTTTGTCCAGACCTGGGGGAGCGGGGTAGGTATAGGAATAAAAGGCAGGCTCGGTAATGGTGTCATCGCCAAACCAGAACCCAAAACTGATCACCTCGTGGGAGTAGGCTTCCCTTTCAACCTGGGAAACATTGCCCAGGTCCGGCGCTTTTTTACCCGAAAACCGGGTGACCACAAGATCCAAATGATGCCAGTAGATATGTACGGGACAGGTCTTGCTGTACGATCTGCCGCCAAATTCCTTTAAAATCATATCTACCTGTACCAAAATGCGCCAAGCGGTGTGCACGGCACCCTTGTCGTAGGTATGGTGCATGGTGCATTCTTGGAAGGGAACGTTGTCCGCCAGGTTATAGGGCCTCGCCAGAATATCGAACCCAATCTGCAGTTCTTGCAGTATGGTGCCCAGTTGCCGGTAAAAATCCGCCACGGAGAGACCATCGTGCAAGGCAAAAGAACGGACGTCGCCCTTACTGGTGGTCACCAAGAGTTCGTGGTTTAAAAAGTTGAACGCCACCTCAAAGGTAAAATCGCCCTGGGGGATGGCGCCGGTGGCCACACCGCTGTTGGTAACGTACAGGGTAATGTGCCACCAATGGTTGTCCTTGGGCATTTGGGAGAGGCGCAACTTGCCCACGATCTGAAAATAGCGGTGCAGGGTCTCCTTGGTGTCCTTCCAATCTGCGAGCGGCAATGCCGGGAAAAGGGTGTTGTTCATGGTCTTATTTCTTTAAAACATCCTGTAGTTCTTCGTGCCTGTTGAACATGGCTTTGGCAAAGGGGCATAGTGGTATGATCTGTACCTTTTTTTGTCTGGCCATGTCCACCAAATCGTAGAGCAATTTTTTACCCACGCCCTGGCCCTTGAAGGCCTGATCTACCTCTGTGTGGTCAATGATGATGAGCGATGCACTGGCCTTGGAGTAGGTCATTTCACCTGCTTTTTTACCCTCTTTTGTCGCGATTGCAGCGCCCTTGTTTTCTGTTTCTGTCCGTGTTATTTCCATTGTCTATTTTTGGTTTAAGGGCGATCAATCTTCCAAGTACCCAAATTTGCCCCTATTGAAATCATCGAAGGCTTCCATCAATTCTTCCCTGGTGTTCATCACAAAGGGGCCTTGCGCCGCAATGGGTTCATTAATGGGTTCCCCGCTGAGGATGAGCACTACGGCCCCGCTATTTGCCGCTACTTCAAAATGTTCCCCGTCATTGGCCATCAATGCCATGTGATCGGAGGGCACTGCTTCATTGCCATTGATGCTTATGTTGCCATGGAGCACCAAAAGTGCGGTATTGAAGTGGGCGGGGAACTGAAAATGCGCCTTTCCGCCTTCATTTAACTTGGCATTGAAAAGGTGCACCGGGGTAAAGGTGTTGGCCGCACCGGTAAGGCCTTGGTGTTCTCCGGCAATCACCTCGATCGTGCCCGCATGGTCTGGCAAAACGTGCCTTGGGATGTCTTGGTGTTTTATGGCCTGATATTTTGGGGGAGATTTTTTGTCCTTAGCGGGCAAGTTCACCCACAGCTGTACCATCTGGAAATCGCCGCCTTTTTTGCTCCACTCGGTTTCGTGGTACTCTTTGTGCAGGATGCCGTTGGCGGCGGACATCCATTGCACGTCACCTTCACCAATGATGCCCCCGCCGCCACTGCTGTCGTGGTGGGCAATACGGCCCTTGTAGGCTATGGTGACCGTCTCAAAACCTTTGTGCGGATGTACCCCCACCCCCCTGGGCCTGTCCGAGGGTGGAAAGGTGTGGGTGGCATTGTAGTCGAACATTAGAAAGGGATCCATTCGCTGCATGTCCATTCGGAATCCGCTGGGGATAAAGTTGTGCACCCGGAAGCCATCGCCCACGAAATGGGGCGGTCTTGGGCTGGCCACGAGTTCCACTGTTTTTGTTTTCATAGGTTTACATCTTTTTAACTATCTAAAAAACAAGCCAATTAAAAAATTAAGAACCACGCTCTTGCGGGACAACCACTGCGTGCTCACATTAAAAATTTCAAAACTGGCCTTTTGCGAAGTGATTTTAAAATTTCTTTAGCGGTCAGTAGATAAACACTTATCAATCAATCAAACAAATCAATTATTCGATTATAATACGGTTAATCCCAGATTAAGCAATAGAAATTCCATTACGGCTGTAAATCCCTTCAAAATCGATCGTTGCACTGACTTTTGCTCACTCACCGTAGCGATGGCTACGCCTCAATCGCAAAAGTCTTGATTTTATTGGGCTTTACACCCTCACCACGAAAGTCTACTGCATAATCTGGGATAATAATTTTTACCATTGTCGGTTCGAGCGCTCCCGAAATTTCGGGAGAGAACCATTTGCCAGCCAAGGAAGACTTCGACTGCCTGCCTCGACTACAATTCGGGCGGGCGCTCAGCCTGACATTTAAGCTATCAACTCCGATTTAAAATAGGCAACTATCCACTGACCTCTAAATTTCTCAATGCTCGTTTCTCTGTGAACACCTGTTTATCTCAATATTACCGGGAACATCAATGGTTTTCCCATTGTTGGTCAAAGTATTCCCAAGTGCGGGGCAGTCTATAGATCCCCGTAACCCTTGAACCTGGGGCTCACGATGCGCTTCCATTCCGGATGCCTTTTAATATAGGCAAAAACATAGGGACAGAACGGGAACAGGGTCATCTTGTGATCATCAAAGTACTGCAAGGTTTTTTTCACCACGGCAGCGGCCGCCCCTTTTCCGGCCAGTTCGGGGTCGGTCTCGGTATGTACCAGTGCCGTGCCCTTGCCAAATGGTTTGTAGTCTATAAAGGCATAGTGGCCGTCCACGTTTATTTCAAAACGCTTTTTGTCCTCGTTTTTTTGTAAGGGAGTGTCCTCGTAGGCCATGTGCAAAAGGGTTCGTTTTACTAAAACTAGTGGTTTTTTCGGAAATTGGGTTTTGTTTTTTTGAACAAGTATGCCCGGTGGCCGGCTGTAAAGGGCCATTGGGCACCTAAAATTATTTAAAAATGGAATGGGCCACTTTTGGCCCATCCCAGGATAAGCACATCTTAAGCCGCTTACTGCTTAATGAATTGGATGTCTGCCACCAGGTTAATGGTGTCGCCAACCACAATGTTCCCGGCTTCGGTCACGGCGCTCCAGGTGAGGCCAAAGTCCTTGCGGTTCACCTTGCCCGTAATCTCAAAACCTGCCTTGGTCTGTCCGTAGGGATCTACGGCCACTCCGTTGAAATCTGCCTGGAGTGCCACCTCCTTGGTCACGTCCTTTATGGTAAGATCGCCAATAAGGGTGTTGCCATCAAAGGATTTGGAGATAAACTTGAGCTCCGGATGCGCTTCGGCGTTAAAGAAATCATCCGAATTTAAGTGGGTGTCGCGATCGTTGTTTTTGGTGTTTATGGAAGACACCTCTGCGGTAAAGTGAAACTGTGCATTTTTAAAGTCGTCCCCCTCCGTTTCCACGGTGGCGTCAAAGGCATCAAAGGACCCCTTTACGGTAGAGATCATCATGTGCTTTACCTTAAAGTCAATTTCCGAGTGGGCTGCATCCACTTTCCATGTTGTTGCTGTGGTACTCATTGTTTTCAATTTTAGTGTCTTTGCAGACGGTTATATATTGTTTTTGTGTACTTCTGATCAATTTAGGGCCATAGGCACTTCCATCAGTAAGATTTCCGTGTCGCTGTCCGCTTTTATGTCCAAGCTTTCCACCTCCCAGATGCCCAGGCCATCGCGTTGGTGCAGGGCCTGCCCGTTTATGGTGGCATCCCCTTTTAGGATAAAGGCGTACACCCCATTGTGCTGGGCATCCTGCAGATGATACGAAACTTCCTTGCCCTGGTCCAGGTCGCTCATACTGAACCAGGCGTTCTGGTGTATCCAGACCCCGGCATCATCCGGATGGGGAGATAACACTTGCTGTACCTTGTTCTTGCGATCGGCCACATTCAAGGTGATCTGGTCGTACCGGGGCGTTACGCCCTGTTTGTTGGGAATCACCCATATTTGGAGAAATTTCACGGGCTGGTCCGCATTGTGGTTGTACTCGGAGTGCATGATGCCCGTACCGGCGCTCATCACCTGTATATCTCCCGATTTAATGATGGTCTTGTTCCCCATATTGTCCTGGTGCCTTAGATCGCCCTCCAGCGGTATGGAAATGATCTCCATGTTCCGGTGTGGATGTGTGCCAAATCCGCGGTTTTCCGAAACGGTGTCGTCATTGAGCACCCGCAGCGCTCCAAAGTGCATGCGCTCTGGGTCATGGTAGTTGGCAAAACTGAAGCTGTGCTTGGAGTGCAACCATCCGTGGTTGGCATCTCCCCTGGTATCTGCTCTGTGCAATATCGTTTTCATCTCTTTATTTTTAATGGTTTTTATGGGTCGGACCTGCCCGTTCCGTTTCTGGCGGGTGTCATGGTTCACGTGCATGTTCATTGTTTTTTCAAAGGGGTTTATGAGCCTTTGGTTTCGCCAGCAAACAGCTACTCAGAAGCTTGTGCGTTTGTGAATAGGGTGTTCGTGAATCTGTGATTTTGGTACCTTTTCAAGATGTGTTCTGGCCCATCTCATATCCTTTGCTTTTTTGTTGATACAAAGATGCGACACCTCTTTCTTCTGTGGAATATGAAAAAAAGGAAGAAACTTATGAAAATACGGTATGATGCCCGTTATTGGGGTGCCACTTCCTCTTTTCTGAAGCGTGATGGGGACCGTTGGGTCTGTTTCTTGAAGAAGGCGCTGAAATTGGCAGGCTCCTTAAAACCAAGGGCATACCCGATTTCCTTGTTGGATCGGTCCGTAAAGTAGAGCAGTCTTTTGGCCTCGGTGACAATTCTTGTCTGAATGTATTCTTTTACGGTTTTTCCCATTTTGGACTTTACCGACCGGTTTAAATGGTCCGGTGTCATGTGGAGTTGGTTGGCATAGAACCTGGCGGAATGTTCTTTTCGGTAATGGGTGTCCACCAACTTTTTAAAGGCTCGGATCAGGTTGTTCTTGGAGCTGTCCTTGCCCAAGGAAACCGGATCTATGGCGCAAATGGCATTGCACTCAATGAGCAACAGCTTTAAATAGGCACCAATGGACAAATGTTTCATTGCGGCGTTGCCCTGGTAAAGTTCAAAAATACGCTGGGCAAACTGGGCAATGGCATTGAACTGATCGGCCTCTGGCAGTAGGGGCGGACTCTGGCCATAATTTTGGAAGAGGTTAAGACTGTCAATAAAGGACAGCGGAATGGCGCTTTCCACCAAAAACTGGTTGGAAAAGGTCATGACAAACCCATGGGAGGGTTCCGTTTCGATTACCTGGTGCACCTGCCCCGGGGCCACAAAGTAAATTTGACGGTTTCCCAAGGGGTAGGTGTTAAAATCTATTTTGTGCTCTCCGGCCGCTTGCCGCACCACGAGCACGGTAAAGAAATTGTGCCTGTGGGGCTCGTCCGTTTTGCCCCCGTGCTTCCGGTAAATGTCCTCCATTTTGGAAATGGCAAAACTTACGGCCTCCTTTTTGGCATCTACGTTTTGGTATGTTTTAACGGTGTCCATTTAAAAATCCTCTCTAAGGGCATTAAGGTACGTTTTCTGGCTGGGAAACCGAATATTGGCAAGAGCCGATGTGTTTTTACGATACCCTACCGGGGCACCACCACTTTTTTGGCCCAACGTATGTACTGTTTCCAGTCGTAAGATGTGACATCGTGCGCTCCCGTGCGCAGGTGGTAGGCCACGGTGCGGTGTATGGGTCTATTGGGTGCTGGCATCTTTTTTCTGGTGAAGCGCCTTTTTTTATACAGGGCATACACGGGGGCGGTATGCCGAAGGGCCAGAAACTCCCCTTTGGGATCCGCCCATTCATCTTCGGTGGCACTGGCCACGTACAGGGGTCTCGGCGCCATCAGGGCAAGTAGTCCGTGCTGGTCCGTGGGCAACAGGCCCTCTTGGTCATTGTACCGGTTAAAACGGTCTGCAAACCAATGGGGGAAGTTGGTGTTTATACGGGCCACGGTCTCCCCGAACCTTATTTTGGAAAGGGCCGCCCCACCACAGCCGGAGTTGTTGCTGATCACCGCGGAGAACCTGTGGTCCGTGGCCCCGGCCCAAAGGGCCGCCTTTCCCAAGCGCGAGTGGCCAAAGACAATGACCTTGCCCACATTGGCATCTTGCTCCAAATAGTCCATGGCCCGGCCAAGTCCAAAGGCCCAAGCGGCTATGCTGCCCCATTCGTTCTCTTTGGGTCGCTGCTGTCCCGTACCGTAAAAAAGGGACTGGACACCATCCGTTGCATCGTTCTTGTCCGGGTCCACCTCTCCATAATGCAGGGTGGCCAGCCCAAAACCGTTCTGGATCATCCGATCAATGTCCCAACGGTGCGCCCGGACGCCCCTGGACGCCTCCGTGGCCCGGTTGTTGTCTATGTTCAGGTTTGGGGCGTTCCGGTTCCAGGCCTTTGTGATCTGTACCTGCGGATCGGCATGCACCGTATGGTTGCCAAAGAAATTATATCCCAGGAACACGGGCACGTTTTTTCTGTTGTTGGGTAGGTACAGGAGCAGGGTAAAGGAACGCGTTGCGCCCTTTCGTTCAAGGATCACCCGGACTTGTTTCCTCAGCGCCCGTCCGTTGAGGGCATCCGGGGCCTGCTCCAAAGGCTCGAAGCGCACGCCGTCCAGAGCCCCCGGTACCTTGCCATAGATCTCTTCCTCAAAGAAGCTCAAAAGCTCCGGGCGTCTTATCGTCTCCCAGTCCGCCGTGCTCTTTATCTTTTGTCCATCCTCCGAAACCAAAAGTTTGGGCAGATCAAATTGGGGCACCTTGGTCTCATCGTAATTGAAATTGGTTTGGGCTGGGACGGTCTGTGTCATCATCAACATAAAAAAAAGGGAAATGGCCAGTGGAACGCGCATCTTGGTAGCAATTTATATGGGCTAAGATACGTAAACCCTTTCCACCTCGGCAAGGCCATCGTCTATGAGGTGGCCCACTTCCGGTCTTTCCCCCTTAACACTTTCCAAATGGATTTTGATGTCTTTGGCAAATTCCCGGTCCCCATTGGCCACGGCCAGTTCGTAGAGCTCCACGGAAAGCAGCCAATCCAACGCGTAATTTTCCTGGACGGCCTTGAATACCTTGTTCCTTGAGATAGTGGTGTTCTTGCCTTCCCGGAACTCACGCACTTGTTGGTAGTACAGCTCCAACCGGGTTTCGTTTTTGTCTTTTTCCTGGGTTTGGGTCTTGCTCAGTTCATGGTCCATGAGATCAAAGCTCTCCAGGTCTGCCGGGCCGTTGAAGGCGGACACGATGTGCTCACCGATGGCCATATTGTACAGTTCTCCCTTGGCCTGGAACAGGGTTTTTCCGTTATGGGTCACGTGGCAGTTCTCAAAGGTGATAAGGATGATCTTTCCCTGTAGGTTCCGGGTGCCGGTGACAATGCGGCCCGCAACCGTTATACCGCCCTCAAAATGTAGGGACACCTGTTTTCCCTCATAGATATCGTAAGCCTTCAGATCTCGCGGGGACATGTTCTCAATGGCAAGATTGATGCCCTTTAACCTGCCCAAGGGCGATCCAAAACCGGTTTGGTGTTTGTGGGTGTCTTGCCCCACCAGTTCCTTTTCCCTGAAGGCAAGGGCAGATTTCCCTTTTGTCTGAAAATAGATGGGCTTGCCGCGGTGTTCCAGAACCTCGCAAAAATGCCCGGATATCTGCAGCCCCGTACTGAGTTCTATGGTGCCCAGTTCCTTGGAGGCAATGAGCTTTTTTAGGCCGTCCAGACCTCCGGTGCGCAGGGCCATCGTGTTGGCGAAATCTTCCAACACTTGACTGAGAAAGGCAAAGTCCGGGGTTACGAACAACTGGGGTTGTGGCTTGGTGATGTCAAAAGAGGTGTGCGCAGCCTCTATGGAATACGGTATTTTTTTTACTTGATCGGTCATGCACCAAGCGCTTTCGCCAATGGAAGACAACAAACCGGCCCCATAGATTTTTGGGTTGTCAAGGGGGCCTATGAGGCCGTATTCCACGGTCCACCAGTGCAGGTTGCGGATCAGGGCCATCTCACTGGGGGCGCCCATATTGTCCTGGAGCACGGCTATATGTTCCTCGGCCTCTGTTATCTTTATGGGGTCCGTTCCCTTGGCTTCCTTGATGATGGAGAGGTGCCGCACCGCCTCGTACAGTTCAAAATCCTTGGCACTGGAAATGGCCTTACAGCCAATTTCGCCAAAACGTCTCAGGTATTCCGCGTACTCCGGATTGGCAATGATGGGGGCGTGGCCCGCCCCCTCGTGTATAATGTCCGGGGCCGGGGTGTACGCTATATGTTCCAGTTGGCGTATGTCTGCCGCTATGACCAGCACATTGTAGGCCTGGAACTCCATAAATGCTGCGGGCGGTATAAAACCGTCCACGGCCACGGCGGCCCATCCCAAATCTTTCAAGATGCGGTTCATGCCGTACATGTTGGGAATGTGGTCTATGGAAATGCCCGTTTTCTTTAGGCCATCTAGATAAGATCCGTGGGCCACCCGGCTCAGATAGGCCACGTTCTTGCGCATGACATAGCGCCAAACGGCTTGGTCTATGGCGGTGTAGTCCCCATAGTTTTGCGGTTTAATGTACTGTTTTAGATGCTTGGGCAACTTGTCCAAGATGGGGTTGCTCTGGTAGGTGGTGTTGTTCATTGTTCAGTTTTTTAAGGGTGCTCCATTGGGGCCATAGGGCTGCCTCACGGTAAATGCCCAGGCAGAATTTCCTTCCCGTTCATAGTGTTCCAGCCGCTCCTTGGCCATTTGCAAATTGGGCAGCTTGCCCGCGGGAAGCCACCACATGACAAAGAGGGAGGTTCCTTTGGCATGGAACCACTTTTTCTTGTTGCGCAGAAAATAACTGTGCACGGAGTCATAGACAAAGGCCTTGAACGCTTCCATATCTTCCCAAACACTGATGTTTACCGCCATCATCCCATCCTTGAACGGGGTTTCCAGGTAATTCGCAGAGCGGCCCTGATCGTCCGTGAGGCGCCACACAAACCCCGGGGAGGCCTCGGCAAAGGCATTTACCGGCTCCAGAAAGTCCACGAACTCCTTCATCAACGGATCGGTCAAAGGGGCTTTGAAACGGGCGATGTTGGCCTGGGCCAAATGGTATTTTTCCATATCAGGGCGTGCATTGAATAGATGTGCTATTAAAGATACTCATTTTAGGATATCTTATCAACCAATCTTTATAGTTTGGTTTTTTTTCCTGTTTTGTTTTATTTTTATGGGAAATTATGCTTTATATGTTGTATTTTGATGTGCTCTAAAGGAAAATACAATGGACGCACTGGATGAAACGGACAGGGCCATCTTGGCCATGTTGACCAAGAACGCCAAGGTGGGGGCAAAGGCGATCGCGGAGACCTTGGGGCTCACCAAGACCCCGGTCTATGAACGGATCAGGCGCTTGGAGCAGGAGGGCTACATAAAAAAGTATGTGGCGGTGCTGGATGGAAAGAAGATGGACAGGGGCATTACCGTGTTCAGTTTTGTTTCCCTGGAAGCCCAAAAGGGGGCGCTGATGGACCATTTTTTAAACGAGGTGATGGAGTTCAAGGAAGTGCGGGAATGCCACGTGGTGGGTGGTGAGTTCGATTTTCTGTTGAGGATCCAGGTGCGGGATCTGGATGCCTATTATGATTTTGCAAAATCCAAGATCGCCTCGCTTCCCCATATGGGCTCGGTAAAGAGTGCCTTTGTGCTGAACACCACCAAATGGGAATCCCATCAATTCTTGCCATAATACCGGTTTCCGGTTAAAAACGGCATAAAAAAACCCCTCGCGAAAGGGGTTTTAATTATACGTCCATTGCCAGGATTTACTGGGCGGCGGCAATTTCGGGTGGGTACTGTTTCATGATCTCGCCCACAAATTCCAAAATACGCTGTTCCTTTTTTTCCCTGTTCTTGGTATCGGCCAAGGTGCCTTCGCCCTTGCCCTGCCATACCAATTCCTTGCTTTTGGTGTCTATGAGGTCTATGTAGAGGGAGCCTTCCGTACTGGTGCTGACACCGGTGCCGCCCCAGCCGCCCATACCGCCCCAGCCCATGCCCCAACCGGGACCCCAGGCCCAGGGACTAAAGCCCCAACCCCAGCCCCAGCCCCAAGGACCGCCCCAGCCGAAGTTGTTGTTGTAGATGTCCACACGCTCTTCTTCCTTGGTAAAGATGCTCACCAGAAGATCCGGATTTTTGGACTTTACAAAGCCGTTGTTGGCCATTTCAATCTCTATGGCCCGCATGATCCGTTTCTTGT
Organism: Maribacter aquimarinus; assembly: GCF_047345505.1. Lineage (NCBI taxonomy): Bacteria > Pseudomonadati > Bacteroidota > Flavobacteriia > Flavobacteriales > Flavobacteriaceae > Maribacter > Maribacter aquimarinus. Next base: position 86,899 of record NZ_JBLFEO010000016.1, read on the forward strand.
CCAGATCGGAGATCATGGCCTTGTCTATGCCCGTCTTGTAAAAGGCATAGGATTTATAACCATCAAAATTGGCTTGCTGATCGTAGTCGGACAATACCCGAACCGATGAACAAGAACTCAAGAAGGCCAAAACCAGAAGGGGCAGCACCAAGGATTTAAATTGTTTCATAGCGTATATTTTTAAGGTGGATTTCAAATTCTTATTGAAAAAACTGCAAAAATCGTGCCGAACAAAGTCCGCTCATTGTCTATTTGTTTTGGGGTCGTACCCGTAGGGGCAGTGCCTGCAGCCACTTTCACAACAGTGGCCGCGCTTAAGATGGTATTGTTCCGTGAACACCCTAAATCCCCCTTCGGACCAATAAAAATCCCCCTCCTCAATGGGAATGATTTTCTTCATCTTTTTTCCAACCCTTAAGGATTTAAAATTAGGTTATTTTACTTTAAAAATTCCACAAATAAACCTTAAAATGCAAAAGGGAACCTGCATCACTTCCATATGCCCGTTGTGCCGTGGGGAGCTGCCCTTGCCCCAATTTTTCCTCGGGAAAGATTTAAGGCTTATCTTTGGGACATAAGCACTTATGCCCATGATCTTGGTCTTTAGACATATTTTTTACAAAAATTATGTTGGACTTTCCTTCTGGCCCTTTATTCTGGTGAAACATCCAAAGTTACGGCAAGATACCACCCTTATCAACCATGAAAAAATACACCTGCGCCAGCAATTGGAGCTTTTGGTGGTTCCTTTTTACATCTGGTACCTTACGGAATGGGCCCTGCGAACGCTTTGGTATCTGGATGCGTACAGGGCTTACAGGAACATTTGTTTTGAACGCGAGGCCTACGCCAATGAAGGTCGGGAAGATTATCTAAGGCATAGAAGGCCCTTTGGGTTTCTAAGGTATGTTGTTCTGGTAAATGCGCACCCATGAAGGTGCCCCAGCAGGTGTTGAGGATGCCGTGGTTGGCGCAAAAGGGCGTGAGCATCACCATAAGACGGGAGGATCTGCTGCACCCCCTGATATCCGGAAACAAGTTCAGGAAACTCAAATACAACCTGGCGGAGGCCAAAGAGAAAGGACACACCAAACTGTTGACCTTTGGTGGGGCCTATTCCAACCATATCCTTGCCACAGCGGCCGCCGGCCAAGAGCATGGTTTTGCCACCATCGGGGTCATCAGGGGGGCAGAACTGGAGAAAAAATGGCCAGAAAACCCAACCTTGTCCAAGGCGTCCGAGTTGGGGATGCGGTTGGTCTTTGTCTCCAGGGCGCAGTACCGCGCAAAGGACACGCCCCACTTTTTAAAGGAACTGCGGCGCCTGTACGGTGACTTTTACCTACTGCCCGAAGGGGGCACCAATGCCTTGGCCGTAAAGGGCTGCGGGGAAATATTGCGGCCAAAGGACACCCAGTATGATGTTATTGCCAGCGCCGTGGGCACCGGCGGCACGCTGGCCGGACTCATTGGAGCGGCCGGGCAGCGGCAAAAAATCCTGGGCTTTTCTGCCCTAAAGGGCAATGTTCACAAAGATGCGATGGCCCACTGGGTGCCCCCTGGGCGTTGGGAGATCAACACCGCCTATCATTTTGGGGGCTATGGGAAAATAAATGGGGCGCTGGTGCATTTTATCAATGGTTTTAAAACGGAGACCGGTATTCCCTTGGATCCCATCTACACGGGAAAAATGCTCTTTGGCTTGCTGGATATGGCCAAGAACGATAGTTTTGTGCACGGCACCAAGATACTGGCCGTGCACACGGGCGGCCTGCAGGGAATTGCCGGTATGAACGCCCTGTTGAAGAAGAAAAATTTACCTTTGCTGCAATGAAGAAGATGTTTGTATTGATAGGGTTGGCGCTTTTTTTGGTCTCCTCCGGGTGCAAGTCCAAAAAGGCGTACCGTGATGGTCTGCGAACCAAAAATGTCCAGGCCGCCAAAAAGAAAAAGGAGGGGCTGCCAAAGGAGACCTCCGTTGCGCTTCCCGAAGATACCGGGGAATTCATCCGTTTCGATATCGCCAATATTGATGAGTATGTTGAGACCTTTGCCGAAATTGCCCAAATGAACATGGAAGCCTACGGCATCCCGGCCAGCATTACCTTGGCACAGGGCCTCTTGGAAAGCGGTTTTGGCCGTGGGGAGCTGGCCCAGAAGACCAACAACCATTTTGGCATTAAATGCCATAAGGGCTGGGAGGGCGACTATGATTTCCACGATGACGATGCCAAGGGCGAATGTTTTAGAAAGTACAACCACCCCTTGGAGTCTTACAGGGACCACAGCTTGTTCCTTACCACCCGTTCCCGCTACGATTTTCTGTTCGATTATAAGGTGACCGACTATAAGGCCTGGGCCAGGGGCCTGAAGCGGGCGGGCTATGCCACGGACCCCAAATACCCACAAAAGCTCATTTCCCTGATCCAAAAGTATCAGTTGTACCAGTATGATGGGGTCAAGCCGCGCCAGCGGAACCTTGGACCGGACGTGGCAGGAACCGAATCTGTGCACGTGGTACAGAAAGGGGATACCCTGTATTCCCTCTCCAAACGGTTTTACCTCTCCGTACAAGATCTAAAACGCATGAACAATTTAAAGGACGAGACCATTACCATTGGTCAGCAACTCAGGGTCCGGTAACAATCAATTAGGTGTTAGGTATGGTGTACGAAAGAAGCAGTGCCCTTTTTGCAGCGGCAAAGAAAGTGATACCCGGGGGCGTCAATTCCCCCGTCAGGGCATTCAAGGCGGTGGGCGGCGATCCCATCTTTGTTAAGGAGGCCAAAGGGGCCTATCTCCATGATGAGGACGGAAACCGGCTCATTGATTTCATTGCCTCATGGGGCCCCATGATCTTGGGGCACGCCCACGCTCCGGTGGTGAACGCCGTGGTGGAAAAGGCAAAAAAGGGCACTTCCTTTGGCATGCCCACCGAAATTGAGACCCAATTGGCCCAATTGGCCGTGTCCATGGTGCCCAATATAGACAAGATCCGCTTTGTGAACAGCGGTACGGAGGCCTGTATGAGTGCCATTCGCTTGGCCCGTGGCTATACCGGTAAGGACAAGATCATAAAATTTGCGGGCTGCTACCACGGACATTCCGATGCCTTTCTCATACAGGCGGGCAGCGGTGCGGTCACCTTTGGGAGCCCCAACAGTCCCGGGGTTACCCAGGGCACGGCCAAGGACACCCTTTTGGCAGTTTACAATGATCTGGACAGCGTAAAGCAATTGGTGGCCGCGAACAAGGGGGAATTGGCCGCCATAATCATTGAGCCGGTGGCCGGGAACATGGGGTGCATTGTGCCCCAAAAAGATTTTATCTCCGGTTTACGGGAACTTTGTAGCCAAGAGGGCATTTTATTGGTTTTTGATGAGGTGATGACGGGGTTCCGCTTGGCCAGGGGCGGTGCCCAGGAAGCCTTGAACATTGATGCGGATATCCTTTGTTTTGGCAAGGTGATCGGGGGTGGCCTTCCCGTGGGGGCCTTTGCCTCCAACGATAAAATCATGTCCCACTTGGCCCCAGAGGGTCCGGTATACCAAGCCGGTACCCTGAGCGGCAATCCCTTGGCCATGAGCGCCGGGCTGGCCATGCTCACCGAGCTCAACAACGATGGCGAGGTGTTTAAACGCCTGGCAGAAAAAACGGAATACCTGCACAAAGGCCTGGATGCCGCCCTCAAGGACAAAGGGGTGCCCTACCAGATCAATCGTTTTGGCAGCATGATGTCGGTTCATTTCACCCCAGATCCGGTGCATGATTTTGCCTCATCTGCCCAGGGCGATAATCCCCATTTTAAGACCTATTTCCACGGAATGCTAAAACAAGGGGTCTATTTGCCGCCCAGTGCGTTTGAGAGTTATTTTCTCAATGATGCACTCAGTTATGCCGATCTGGACCACACCATTGCCGCAGCACAGCGCTTGTCTTTTTAGGCCCATGTTTTTTATGGGGTTATGGTAAAACTTGAGGTCAATCCTTCTTGGGAATCTGTCCCTACCATAACATTGAACTGGCCCGGCTCCACCACCCAACGATAGTCCTGGTCGTAAAAGCCCAGTTCTTTGTTGGTAAGCTCAAAGACCAATTGCTGCGACGCCTTTGGGGCCAGACCAATTTTTTCAAAGCCCTTGAGCTCCTTTACCGGCCTCACCACACTGGCCACCGGATCTTGCAAATAAAGTTGCACCACTTCTTCACCAAAACGATCGCCCGTATTGGTCACGGTGACCTTGACTTTAACCTTGTTTTTGTCGGACGCGTCCACCTCCAGTCCATTGTACTGGAACTGGGTGTAGCTAAGACCATGACCAAAAGGAAAAAGGGGGCTGTTCTCCTCATCTATAAAATGCGACCAGAAGACCATTTCACCAGAATCTGGTCGTCCTGTGGAATAATGGTTGTAGTAGAGCGGAAGCTGGCCCACGCTTCTCGGGAAGGTCATGGGCAGTTTGCCACTGGGATTTTCATCGCCAAACAGCACCTGGGCTATGGCGTTGCCCGATTCGGAACCCAGTTGCCAGGTTTCCAGAATGGCGGGGATGTTTTCCGCTTCCCAGCCCAGGGTCAAAGGCCTGCCGTTCATGAGCACCAGTACAATGTTCTGGTTCACGGCGTGCACTGCCTTTAGAAGTTCTTGTTGTAGGCCGGGCAGTCCCAATTTGGTCCTACTGCGGCCCTCACCGCTCATAAAACCGTGCTCGCCCAGTACCATGACCACCACCGCTGCGTTCTTGGCCGCGGCCACGGCCTTTTCCATTCCCGTCTTTTCGGTGCCATTGACCTTTACGGGAAACTTAAAGTCCGTGGAATCATTGAACACCTTGGGTCCCTGGACAAAACGATATTGGTCCGTGTAGGCCGAAAGTCCTTCCAGAAAAGAGACGGCGGTGTGGTCATCAGAGCCCAGACGCCAGCTGCCCAGCGGACTGTTCTTATCGTCGGCCAGATCGCCAAGTACCAAGATGTTCTTGGCCGTTTTCTTCAAGGGCAACAATTCCCCCTCGTTTTTTAAAAGGACAATGGATTTTTTGGCCATCTCCAAGACTTCGGCCCTATGGTCTTTTTCCCAACTGGTATAGGTCTCCGGTGCCACATTGCAATATCGGTACGGGTCTTCAAAAAGCCCCAGATCATACTTTACTTTTAGAATTCGGCCAACGGCCTCATCCAAAATGGATTCCGATACGGCCCCCTCCCGCACCAAATTGGCCAAATGGGCAATGTAGGCGTGGGATTCCATGTCCATGTCAGAGCCGGCCACGGCCGCCTTTTGGGCACTTTCCTTGAGGTCTTTGGCAAAACCGTGGGTCTCCATCTCGCTTATGGAGGCCCAGTCAGACACCATAAAGCCCTTAAATTTCCATTTCTCTTTAAGAATGTCCCTTTGCAGCATGGTGCTTCCCGTGGCCGGGATGCCGTTAAGAATGTTAAAGGCGTTCATGAAGCTGGCCACATCTTCTTCCACCGCTGCCTCAAAAGGGGGCAGCACCATATTGTAGAGGGTGTTGTTCCCCATGTCCACCGTATTGTAATCGCGGCCGGACTCGGCAAAACCATAGGCCGCAAAATGCTTGGCGCAGGCCGCAATGGTGTGGGCTTGGGCCAAGTCATCTCCCTGAAATCCCGAAACCCGGGCCTTGGCAATTTTGGCGCCCAAGAAGGGATCTTCCCCGGCCCCTTCCATAACGCGTCCCCAGCGGGCATCCCTGGAAATGTCCACCATAGGGGCAAAGGTCCAATTAAGGCCCACCGCAGCTGCTTCCTTTGCCGCCAGGGCCGCCGATCGTTCAATGGCCTCCAAATCCCAACTGGCCGCTTCTGCCAAGGGAATGGGTGCCTGGGTCTTGTACCCATGGATCACATCAAAACCAAAGAGCATGGGAATGCCCAATCTGGACTCTTCCACCACCAAGGTCTGTAGTTTCCTGATCTCCGCTGGGTCGTTCACATTGAGCATGGCGCCCACCCATCCTTTTTTAAGGTGCTCGTATTTAATTGCGGTGCCATCGTTTCCGGACGGTGCCGGACCCGTAACGTCAAAGAAGCCGTTGTAGAGGTTCATTTGGCCCACCTTTTCTTCCAGGGTCATTTGGGCAATGAGGGCTTTGATCTGATCGGCCTGGGCGGTCTGGGCAATTCCCTTAAATGCGTTGAGGGCAAAAAAGGACAGGGAAAGGCAAAGGGTAAGGTGCTTCATGGGTATCTGTTTTTTTAAACAGTGGCCAAGATAAAGCCAAACCGCAAGCTAAAACAGGATATTTATCAGTCTTTTTTAAGTGTCCCCATCCTATGGGTGTCCGTGCCCGGTGCTGCTTCTAGCCCCGGTGTCTTTTGCCATCACCGCGTCTTTCCTTATGGAGTCCCCATCTTTTTTGTTTTTTCCCAATTTCCCTTGAGCGCATTTTTTTCCAGGCTTCATATTGGTCCCCGTCCAGTATGGTGCCCAATTGTTTTTGAAACGCGATCTCCCGATCCAGTCTTTCGTTGGCTCGTTGGAAACGTTCGGAAGAAGATGGCCTTTTTGCTTCTTCCGTTGCCCTTTTTTCCTTTAACGCTTGGTTTTTGGACATTCGCTCCTTGGCCCGCTCTCTAAAAAGGGTTTTTATTTTAGCTGCCTGTTCCGCGGAAAGATCCAGGGCCAAGGTCATTTTCTTGGTCTGGAGGGTGGCCATTTGCTCCGGGCTAAAATCATGATGCGGTCCTTGACCGCGGGCACCGTTCCCTTGGCCATAAAAACTGATGCTGCTGCACAAGGCAACCAGTAGAATTGCATGTTTCATCTTTTTGTTGTTTTAGTTTGATGGTATGACCCTTGAAAAGGAAAAAGGTTTAACCCAGGTGATGTATCGGCGCTTGGACAACAAACTTCGGGATGCCATGAGGACTTTGGGCGATCAGGGCCATTTTGCCCATACGGAGGCTAGGTATTTTTGCCCATTTTGGCCGGACTTATATCCGGGAAGATGTGGCTGAACCCAAGCGGGACTCAGGACTCAAAAAAAGAAAACAAAAAAAGCGCGACTGGGGAGACGCGCTTTCAAGCATTTGGGAACGTAGGTTACGCTAATAGGTTAGCGTGTGTTCATTGGTCTCCGAATAGGAGCTCTTGTGGGTTTCCACCTTTACAAGTTCCTTTTCAGAAGTATTGTGGGCCCCAATCTCAGTGGGGGTTTCTGTTATGTGGTACACCATCGCGGAGAGTAGGAAACAGCTAAGGTAAATGAGACTTTTTATTTTATTGTTCATGACTTGGGATGTTTTGTTTTGCAAGGCTAAACTATACGTTTTGTTGATATGGAATGGGCCCTTGTTGTGAAACGGACCATTTCTGTGGTTAAGTTTATTTGGCTTGTGGTTTGGGCATTTCGGTCATCGGATTTTTTGGTATTTGGTCGATAAGGGGTGTTTTTCCGTTCTTTTGGGCCAGGCTTTAAAACCGATTAAAAAGCGTCAGGAACAAGGTCCGGTCCTAGAGGTTTCCTTGTCGCTTTCACGGGCTCAGGAACAAAGTTGATGGTACAGGATGGCAGAACATATAAATGATGCCAGAAATAACGCGCTTTTTATTCTTTGGTCCATAATGGATGATTTTATGGTCCAAAAGTAGTGGTGCAGGGAAACATACGGGACAAAAGAAAGCCATAGGCCTGGACATGTGTCGTCCAATGACCTATGGCTGTCGATGAGAGGTTTGTTCCTTTGCTTACTTGGGTTCCAAAATCATGTCCACGCGCTCCACCACATCCTCCAGATGATAGCGGCTCATGCGATCACGGGTTCTGGAAACGGCGTTCCGGGCATCACGTTTAATGCGCTTTAGCTCGGCCCGGGCCAAGGAACGTATGTCTGACTGGCTGGTGTTCACCACCGTCGATTTCTGGTATCCTCCAAAATCCGGTTTTTTCTTTTGGTTCTCGGCCGTCATCAAATAGGCCAAACGATCTAGGTGCGCCTTTTGGAGATTGCGCCTGTAGGTGTCTATGGTGCGCCCGTTCCTGAGTTCTGACCAAAGTCCCTCCCGTAGATCGGTCATCAGGTCCAGTGCGGTATAGGCCTTGTTGCCCAGGGCGGTCTCATGCTCTATGAGCCTGGCCATTTTGCCCAATGCCAAGGTGTTGTCCAAGGTACGGGTCTGCATGGCGCGTACGCGCTCCACAAAGCCAGAGTACTGTGTTTTTTCAAAGATGCCCTGGTCCAAGAGCCACTCCGGTGTTCGGAAAAGCTGTTCTTGCAAGAAGGCCATTGCCTTTTGCTGGTTTGCCTTGGGTACCGGGGTATATACGGCACCTTCTTGGTCATAGGTCTTGTGGTGCTCATATACGCCGCCAATGTTGTTGGAGACATGGCCCATGTACCTATTGAACTGGGAGACCACCTGCCCGTACAGGGTTTCAAGATCGTCATAGTTCTTTCCATCTTCCGCGGTCCATTCCACTAGGTTGGGCACAATGCGCTTTAGGTTGGCAATGCCGTATTCACTGGCCTTTACCGCATCGTCCCCCAGATCTTCGGTCTGTGAACTGGGATCCACCACATCGCCCACCTGTTGGTGTCCAAAGCGGTAGAGCGGGTCTCCGGCATGCTCCAAGATCCAACTGTCCAAAATGGGCTTCTCATCTTCTGCGGAAGTGTCCAGAATGGGACGATAGCCCCATTCCACGGCATATTTGTCGTACACCCCAATATTGGGCATCAGGGCAACGCCCTCGTCCCCGGGCTGGGCCACATAGTTAAAGCGGGCATAATCCATGATGGAAGGTGCCGTGCCGTACTTTTTGGTAAAGCTGGCGGATCGCAGCGAATCCACAGGGTAGGCCACGCTGCTCCCCATATTGTGGGGCAGGCCAATGGTGTGCCCTACCTCGTGCGCCGATACAAAACGGATGAGCCTGCCCATGACGGCATCGTCAAAGGCCACGGACCTGGCGTCTGGGTTAATGGCAGCGGTCTGCACAAAGAACCAATTGCGCAAAAGGGTCATGACGTTGTGGTACCAATTAATGTCAGATTCCAGGATTTCACCACTCCTGGGGTCGCTCACGTGCGGCCCGTTGGCATTGGGAATGGGAGACGCCAGATAGCGCACCACGGAATAGCGTACATCCTCTGGCGACCATTCGGGGTCTTCCTCAATGGTCGGCGGGTCTTTGGCTATGATGGCATTTTTAAACCCGGCCGCTTCAAAGGCCACTTGCCAGTCTTCAATACCTTGTTTAATGTACGGCACCCATTGTTTGGGGGTTGCGCGGTCCACATAGTACACAATGGGCTTTTTGGGCTCCACCAGTTCCCCGCGCTTAAACTTCTCAATGTCCTCTTCCTTTACTTCCAGGCGCCATCGGTCCAAGAAGGTCAGGGTCTTGCTCTCTTGGGCATCCAGGCCGTAATCTATCTGCCCCCTGGCAAACCATCCCACACGACGGTCAAAATACCTTCGCTTCATGGGTTCCTTGGGCAAGAGGATCATGGAGTTGTTTATTTCCACCGATATGGAACCAAGACTGCCGTTGCTCGGTGGGGCTCCCGCCAAATAAGTCTTTACGTGCCTTGCCTCCAGGTTCAGCGGATAACTTTTTAGGCTTTCTATAAAGCTCCTGTCATTGTCCAAGCGGGAAACCTTGTACCTCTTTCTGTAAGGTTCCGGCATCCCCAGGGCTTTTACGTCCTTGGTGAACAGGTCGTCCACGGCTATGACGCTGGCCGGGGCAAGGGAGTCCTTTTTCAGGGCCATGATGTCAAAGGCATAGAGTACGGGCTCAAAGTTGGAGTTTACCACCGCCTCGTGCACCGGGAGCGAGTCTGCGGCCACCACATCATGGGAGACCACGCGCAGTAAGATTTTTTTGCCTTTTTTCTGCCAGCGCAACACCTTGGTGTTGATCTTGCCCCCGCCAAAGCCTATTTTGGAAGCGGTCTTGGAGATGCGGCTCACCATCAACATTTCCCGGTTAAGGAGGGAGTCCGGTATTTCATAGTAATGTTTGTCCTCCACCGTGTGCACATCAAAGAGTCCCTTGTCCGTTTTGGCCTCTTTGGTGATGACCTCGTTATAGTCCTTGATCCCATTTTTTTTGGGTTTTTCGGCCGGTTTTTCCGTTTGCTTTTTTTTCTTTTTGAAGAGCTGCGCCTCTGCGGTCAAAGGTGCAAGAAGCAGGAAAGCAGCCAGTAGTGGTAGGGTCTTTTTGATCATTTTTAAGTTTCATTTAGTCATTTTCCAAAGAACCGAAAAAATGGACAATGGCGTTGTTAATTAAATCATAACCATTGCCCAAGGCGCTGAAGTTTGCGCCCTTAACGGAAAATGGCCCCGGCTGCAACTTGCTAGAAGAGGAACGGCACCACATATTGAAACATCACGATCAAAAGGCATACGGCAATGAGGTTGAGCACAAGCCCGGCACGTGCCATCTGGTGCACTTTGATGTGGCCACTGGCAAAGACAATGGCATTGGGCGGAGTGGCCATGGGGAGCATGAACGCGCAGCTGCTGGCCAGGGTCACCGGAATGAGCAGATAGAGAATGGGAACCTCAAGTCCTATGGCAATGCCGGCCACCACCGGGGCCAGTACCGCCACCAGGGCAACGTTGCTCATGAGCTCCGTCATAAAGAGCATCAGGGCAATGAGGAGAATGGCCGTGAAGAGGATGGAAATTTCGCTCATGGCAATGGCATTGGCCACAAGATCCACAATACCGCTCACCGTCATTCCCTTGGCCAGGGCCAGCCCGCCACCAAAAAGGATCAGTATGCCCCAAGCAAGTTTTGACGTGTCCTGCCATTGCAGGATAAAGTCGCCCTTGGCCCAATTGTAGGGTAGGGCAAAAAGTGCTATCGCCGCCATCATGCTGATGATGGTGTCCGAGAGGCCCAATTCTGGAAAAATGGCGTTGATCAATGTGCGGAAAATCCAAAGAAACACCGTGACCCCAAAAATGCCGAGCACCATTTTTTCCTTACCCGTCATGGGGCCCAGTTTGTCCAGCTCCGAGGCAATGACCTGCTTACTGGCGTTAAAGTGCAAGCCCTTGTTGGGAAACATCCACTGGGTGAGTACCCCATAGCTTATGGCGATCATCAGGGCGGAGAAGGGCACGCCCATGACCATCCATTTCACAAAGGAGATCTGTATGCCGTACTCATTTTCCAACAGGCCGATCAATACGGAATTGGGGGGCGTACCGATCACTGTGGCAATGCCACCCGCATTGGCCGAAAACGCGATGCCCAGCATTACGCAGAGGGCAAAGTTCCGGTCGTTTTTGGTAAAGCCGTCCTTGTCGTGGATCAGTAGCCCGATCACGGACATGGCAATGGGCAGCATCACCACGGTACTGGCGGTATTACTGATCCACATGCTCAAGGTGGCCGTGGCGATCATAAAGCCCAGTACCACCTTGTTGGGCGTGGTGCCCGTTATCCGTATAATGTTCAGGGCAATACGTTTATGCAGCTTCACTTTTTCGAGCGCCAGCGCCATTACAAAACCACCAAAGAACAAGAATATGATGGGGCTGCCATAATTGGCGCCCACATCTGCCACCGGCATGATCTTTAGCAATGGAAACAATATTAGCGGCAACAGGGCGGTGACCGAAATGGAAACGGCATCGGTGATCCACCATACCACCATCCAAAGGGCCACGGCGATGACGGCGTCTCCCTGCTCCGAGACCATGACAAAGGGAAGGTTGCTTCCTATTAAAAACAAGACGGGCCCCAAAACGAGCCCCAATTTTCCGCTGGTGTGCACACACAAAGAATTAGATGGGCCAAGCTATGTTTTTTCTTTTGGATATGAAAATGAAATTAAGGGTGGTTGCCCGTGGGGACTTACGGCCCGGTCCTGTTTTTTGGAGGTGCCTTGGCCACGGAAAGCCCCACGTACTTGTCCCCCCACCATCTTCAATACACAATACTGTCCGAGGGTATGGGTGGCAGCTCGTAATGGCCGTAGTCCACCATGATTTCGGTGTCCGGGATCGGGGCCACGCCCTGGCCCCCTACCTTGGTATTGTAGAGGAACACTTTGGTGAGTCCGGGCAAGGTTTTCAAGGTGGGTAGGTGCTCGGGCTCAAAAGCGCTGCCGGCAAGGTTCAGGGTCTTTAAGTACCGAAGGGATGCCAAGGCTTGCACAGTGCTTCCGGTTACGGCGGTATGGTCCAACTTCAGTACGGTGAGATGGGGAAATTGCGACAGGTCCTCCAAGGCCTTGTCCGTGACCTCGGTGCCGCCAAGGTCCAAGCGGGCCAAGTTGTCCTTAATGGGCAACAGGCTTTGTAAATCGCTGTCACTGAACTGGGGCTTGTTAATGGCGGAGACACTCAAAAAATTGGAAGATGCACTGATGGGGTCCACATGGACCCCCGTTTCCTCCACGGCAAGGATGTGTTCCTGGGAGGCAGCCGCAATGTCCAGATCGGGAAAATCATAATCGTGCGCTTTTGGAAAAAAGGTGGAGAAAAGGGCTTTTTCCAATCCGGCTTCCCCAATGCTGCCCTCAAAGGGATGGCCCGCATCCACCCAGGCCCCGATCAGTGCCACTTCCTCTTTGGTGGGCTGCCTTTTTCCTTCAGGGGGCATGTGCAGGTCATCTTCCAAGGGCAGTGTCATTCTATGGTACAGTTCACTTTCTGGGGCGTTGTTGGCCAGGAGGACCTCACCGTTCTCGCCCCCTTTTAAAATGCCTTCCTTGTTGTGCAACAGCAGGCCGCCCTTGGTCTTCTTGGGGTTGTGGCAACTTACACAATTGTTGTTCAGAATAGGCGAGATGACATCTTGGTAGAGCTGGGCCTCCTGCCAAGTTGACTCGTTCAGCGCGATGTCCTTTTTTTCAAAGGTCTCAAAGCCCAGTGCCGATTTGATGTTGTTGGGCAAGGGTTCCACCAGATAATCGGAGCCGTGGGTAATGTTGCCCCCTTGGTGGCCGGTGTAGGAGAGCAACATGAAGAAGACAATGGAAAAGGCGGCCATTGGGATTTTGGAAAGGACATTTGCCATTTTTAGATTCGCCACCTTGGCGTACATTAAAAAAGAGAACAGGGCCGTGGCGATACCGGACCACAGGTGCCATTTTACCGTATCAAACGCATAACCTTCGCCCAAATATTGTAGATATCCGGTAATGCAGGCCATTACCGCGCTGATGCCGCCCCAACGATAGATGAGGGCAATGACGGGTTGGATTTCCTTTCTGTCCCGATCGCGCCATTGCAGCAACAGCCCCAGGATGATAAAGCCAATGGGCAGGTGTACGATCAAAGGGTGCAGCCTACCCAACAGTTGTTTTATGATCCCCATAATGTTAAGACAAGTTCAAGTATCAAGTATTGAGTATTAAGTATCAAGTATCAAGTAATGAGTATTGGGATTTGAGTTTCCCAGACGCCATCCCATTTCCAATTTCGCATTTCTTTTTTCAGTATTGAGTACGGAGTATGAAGTATTAAGATTTGAGTTTCTAACTTCGTCATTCCAATTTCCGATTTGGTCATTCGTCATTCGTAAATCCAACTTCCGATTTCCGATTTTCCACTTCTTTTTTTGTATTAAGTACGGAGTATTAAGTATTGAGTAATTGGAACTCGAGCTAAAATCTTCGTCCTATCGTCCTATCGTCCTAAGTCATTCCAATTTTCGATTTCCGATTTCCGATTTTCGATTTTCCACTTCGTACTTCGTCATTCCAATTTCCGATTTCCCACTTCGTACTTCGTCATTCCAATTTCCGATTTCCCACTTCGTCATTCGTCATTCGTAAATCCAACTTCCAACTTCCGATTTCCCATTTCGTACTTCAATTTTCGTACTTCGTCATTCGTAAATCCAACTTCTGATTTCCGATTTCTGATTTTCCACTTCTTTTTTTTTGTATTAAGTACGGAGTATTAAGTAATTGGAACTCGAGCTAAAACCTTCAAACTTGGTCCTATCGTCCTAAGTCATTCCAATTTCCGATTTCCCACTTCGTCATTCGTCATTCGTAAATCCAACTTTCCATTTCCGATTTCCGATTTCCGATTTCCCACTTTGTCATTCGTCAATCGTAAATCCAACTTCTGATTTCCAATTTCCGATTTCCGACTTCGTCAATCGTAAATCCAACTTCCGATTTCCGATTTCCGATTTCCGATTTCCCACTTCGTCATTCGTCAATCGTAAATCCAACTTCTGATTTCCAATTTCCGATTTCCGACTTCGTCATTCGTAAATCCAACTTCCGATTTCCGATTTCCCATTTCGTACTTCAATTTTCGTACTTCGTCATTCGTAAATCCAACTTCGTAAATCCAACTTCCTTTCATCTTTGCAATCGCGCTTTCAGTTGTGCCATCATATAGACATTGGCTTTCCATTGATTGGCCACAGGTACTTGGGTATGGGGCAGGGTGGGCATGTAATTGGCGGGGCCAAATTCCGTGGTAACGGTCATCGTGTCCTGGGTCTTCCATTTTTTACGGATGGTCTTTTCCCAAATGTCCAAATGGCGCTCCACTGCTTTTTGCCATTCCGGGGCCTGGGGGTCGTTCACTTGGGGCCCCTGGGCATGGCCCACGCGGGCGTGGATGTGGTGGGAACGCTCCAAAATCTGCGTTAGGGCGGTGTCTTTCCCTTGCAGTAAGGACTCGTGTACCACCATCCAATGGCTTATGTCCAAGGTGAGCTTTAGTTCGGGAAGAGCCTCCAAATATGCTCGGGTATCCGGTAGATTGTAACTGAAACGCCCTCGGTGGGTTTCATGGTAAATGGGCACATTTTCCGCTTTTCCCAAGGCTATGGCAGCTTCCAAAAAGGCCTTGTTTTGCTCAAATGACATAAAATCGCTCCCGGTGTGGCAATTGATGTAGGCCGGTTTCCACGCCAAAATCTGCTTAAAATGTTTGGTGTATTTCGTTAAGGCCTCAGGGAAGGGAAGGGCGCGATCGGTGCCGTGCAGAAACCCCACTTTTAACCCATATTTTTTCAACGCCGCCTTTAGTTGCGCTTGCTGTTCTTCATTGGAAGGGAACCAGGTCTCCACACCATGATACCCAGCCGCTTTCACCTTCTGGCAAAACGCGTCCCAAGAGACCTGGCGTCCCCAGTCCGTCTGGTAGAATTCCAGTTGCTTGCTCTGGGCCTGGAGCATAAGGGAGAAAAGAAGGCAGGGCAACAGAAGGGGTATTTTCATGGGGTCATTACATTTTTATGGTATGGCACTGGCATGGGATGGAACAGCGGTTTAAAAACAGCCGGGTTGGTCATGATGGTGGCATTGAAAGGGCGCATCTTCTTCCAGTACGGGCGCTAGGCCAAGATTTCCTGAATTACGTGGCCTTCCACGTCCGTGAGTCTAAACGGTCTGCCCTGAAATTCGTAGGTGAATTTTTCATGGTCAAAGCCCAAGAGGTGCATGATGGTGGCGTGGATGTCGTGGACGGAGACCCTGCCTTCAATACCGGAAAAGCCAATATCGTCCGTTTTGCCGTGGCAAGCTCCTTTTTTTATGCCGCCACCGGCCATCCACATGGTAAAGCAATCGCCGTGGTGGTCCCTGCCCTTGTAGGCCATTTTGGTGTTTCCACGGTTTTCCTGCATGGGGGTGCGCCCAAATTCCCCGCCCCAGATGATCAGGGTGTCCTCTAAGAGCCCGCGTTGTTTCAAGTCCATGATCAGGGCGGTAATGGGGCGGTCTATCTCCCGGCACTTGTTGCGCAGGCCCAGATCTATGGAGCCGGAGCGCACGTTGCCGTGGCTATCCCAGCCCCAGTCGAACAGCTGAACAAAGCGCACACCTTCCTCCACCAGTTTTCTGGCCAGGAGGCAGTTGTTGGCAAAGGACTCCTTTCCGGGCTCCACCCCGTACATTTGTTTTATGTTCTCTGGCTCACTGTTGATGTTCATGACCTCCGGTACCGCAATTTGCATGCGATAGGCCATTTCATATTGATTGATGCGTGCCAGTATTTCCGGATCGGCGTATTGGGCGTATTCTTCTTTGTTGATCTTATTGATGGCCTCAATGGTGCTTTTCTTTAAATCGCGGGTAATGCCCTTTGGGTCTTCAATGTACAGCACTGGGTCTCCTTTGGAGCGGCACTGCACGCCTTGGTACACGGAGGGCAGAAATCCGCTGCCCCAAACACTTTTGCCGGCATCGGGGCTGTTGCCCCCAGAGGTCAAGACCACAAAGCCCGGTAGGTTTTGGTTCACGGAACCCAGGCCGTAGGTGGCCCAAGAGCCTATGCTGGGCCTGCCCAGGCGAGCGCTTCCCGTGTGCATGAACAGCTGGGCCGGACCGTGGTTGAACTGATCGGTGTGCACGGCCTTTAAGAAGGCCACCTCATCTACCACTTTTTTGAAATGGGGCATAAAATTGGAGACCCAGTTCCCCGATTCCCCTTCCTGCTTAAAATCTGCCTGTGGCCCCATTAACTTTGGGGTTCCCTTGATAAAGGCAAATTTTTTGCCCTCCAAAAGGGACTGCGGACAATCCTGACCGTCCAGTTTCTGGAGGGCCGGTTTATAGTCGAACATTTCCAATTGGGAGGGTGCCCCCGCCATGTGCAGGTAGATGACGGACTTTACCTTGGGCGCGTAGGGGGGCGCCAGGGTGGACAATGGGTTCAGGTCCCGTTCCGTAAAGGCCGGTGCCGCTTTTTTGGAGGTTTTGGAAAGGGGGTCGCAGCCCATAAAAATGGAGCTGAGCGCCAAACCTCCCATTCCCTGGGCGCAACTTTTTATAAAGTGCCTACGGGTCTTCTCCTGGGCCTCCCGGGCCATTTTTTCCTTTAAGAGCCGTTCTATAAGATCGTTCATTTCCGTTGTCTTTTTAGGGGTTCCGGGACCCCACGCCACATTTTGCGCGGGTGGGCCGTTGCCGCTCATTTTTCACCATCCCACTGGGCTTGTTTTCCAAGGGTCCTTGCACCAAGCTGGCAGCGGTTGCCACCAATGTTCTTTCCAAGCCCCACGGTGTCTCCGTAGGGCATCTTTCAGGTCTTCGTTAAAAATTCATCCAAATTCAAAATGGCATTGGCCACTATGGTAAGGGCTGCCAATTCTGGGCTTGGCCGTTCTTGAAGATGGAAAAAGGGTTCTTGTGCCTCTGGGCTTTCTTGGTACTGTTCCAGTGCATTTTCATAAAGTTCCGTAAGGGCTTCCAAACGGTTGGGCGTTACGCTCCTCATCGTGGCCCGCTCATAGCTCTGTGCAATGCTCTGGGTCACGTCTCCAGGGACATGGTTGTTTTTAGCGAGATGGAAGGAGGCTTCCAGGTACACGGGGTCATTCAGGGTCACCAAGGCCTGGAGGGGCGTGTTGGTCACCGTTCTGCGCACCATGCAGACTTCCCTGCTCCCGGCATCGAAGGTGAGGAAGGAAGGGTAGGGGCTGGTCCTTTTCAAATAGGTGTAAACGCCGCGTCGGTAGCGGTCTTCCCCTTCGCTCTCCACCCAATCGGCCCCGTTGTACACGGTTTGCCAAACGCCTTCCGGTTGTGGGGGCATGACGCCGGGACCGTACATCTTGTCGCTCAACAGACCGGCAACGGCCAAGGCCTGATCCCTGATCTGCTCTGCGCCCAAACGGGTCCTTGGGCCCCTGGCGTAAAATTCGTTTTCGGGATCCAGTTGATACATTTCAGGTGTGCTTTCGGATTTTTGGCGGTAGGTGCCGGATTGCACCAATTCCTTGATGAGCGCCTTTATGCTCCATTGATGCTCGTTCATAAAACGCAGGGCCAACCAATCCAACAGATGCGGATGGGAAGGGGCTTCTGACTGGGAGCCCATATCCTCTACGGTAGCCACCAGGCCACGTCCGTAAAGTTGGTGCCATACACGGTTTACCAGGGTTCTGGCGGTCAGCGGATTTTCCTTGCTCACGATCCATTCCGAAAGTCCCAAACGGTCCTTGCTCCAATCATCGTTCCAAGGGTTTAAGCTCTGGGGTGTCCCCGGTTGCACGGTATCCGTTTTGGTGAGCCAGCTGCCACGATCAAAGACCTGGGTGGTTCGCTTCATGTACTCGGGATTTTCGGCCAAAATGGGAAGGCTTTCGGCATTTGTGTTGAGCAATTCCAACAAGGCCTTGTTCACTTGGGACCAGCCCGCTTTTTCCTGCCCGGGCATATCTGGGATAAAGGCCACCCAATAGAGGTTCATGATATTGGTCTCCGGGCGTGCGGCGGGGTTGTGCGCCTCAATGTAAATGTTGGTCTTTTTGTCCATGTTCACCAAGGGGAATTGGGAGGTGGTGTTCCCTGGGCTCTTA
This sequence comes from Maribacter aquimarinus, assembly GCF_047345505.1. NCBI lineage: Bacteria > Pseudomonadati > Bacteroidota > Flavobacteriia > Flavobacteriales > Flavobacteriaceae > Maribacter > Maribacter aquimarinus. The sequence goes on from NZ_JBLFEO010000016.1 coordinate 105,162, forward strand.
TCAATGGTAAATTGGGCCAGTACCTGTCCGTCCTTATCTTTCTCCCTAAGGGTAATTTTGGTATTGTCATAATGCGAACGATAGTTGAAATAGACGTGGCTGGCCTTGTTGGTATAGGCATCTGGAATGACCAAGCTGCCGGTGTCCCAAAACACCACGGAGGCGTGGTCATCATACACCGTTCCCTTGAATTCTTTAAAAAAGTGCGATTTATAGACCGGCTCCGTAAACTGTAAGAAATCGCGGTAGGTCTTTACGTCCGCTGCCGTACCGTGGCGTTTCACCCAATCCAGCACTTTGTTCAACTGCTTTTGATCTTCCTCGCCATAGAATTTTAGCACGGGTGATTCGTTGGGCGTGTCCTCGTCCCTGGTGTTGTTAAAAAACGCCATCAGCTGGTAATATTCCTCGTGCTTAAAGGGGTCGTAGGTATGGCTGTGGCATTGTACGCAGCCAATGGTGGTGCTCTGCCAGACCTCAAAAGTGGTATTTACCCGGTCTATGACGGTGGCCACCCGGTACTCCTCATCGTCCGTGCCGCCCTCGTCGTTGTTCATGGTGTTCCTGTGGAATGCCGTGGCGATCAACTGGTCCGTGGAAGGTTCTGGAAGGAGGTCTCCCGCCAGTTGCTCCCGGGTGAACTGATCGTAGGGCAGGTCCCTGTTCAGCGCCCGGATCACCCAATCCCGGTACCTCCAGATAGAACGCCCCATGTCTTTTTCATAGCCCTTGGAATCTGCGTAGCGCGCCAGGTCCAGCCACCAGGTGGCCCATTTTTCGCCGTAGGCTGGTTGGGCCAGGAGGCTGTCCACCAAGCTTTCGTAGGAGATGAGGTCCTCTTTGAATTTGGCGAGCAGTTCCGGTGATGGTGGTAAGCCGGTGATGTCCAAGGACAGCCTACGGGCCAAGGTGCTTTTGTCGGCGGGCGGGTTGGGCCGCCATTGCTTTTCCTCCAAACGGGCAAGGACAAAGTGGTCAATATCATTCTGTATGAATGGGGTGCCCGTTTCTGGGGCAAACCCCGCTTCCGAAGCTTTTTTGGGTACGGCCACCTTGTCCGGCAGGGAATAGGCCCAGTGCTCTCCCCACTCGGCCCCCTGTTCCACCCATTTGGTGAGCAGGTCTATTTCCTCGTCCGAGAGCTTTGGCTTTTCATAGGGCATGCGCAGTTCGGGGTCTTCCTCGTGCAAACGGGTAATGAAGGCACTGTTGGCGGCATCTCCGGGGATAATGGCCGGTTTGCCGGAAGCCGTGACCGCGAAGGCCTCTTCCTTGAACAATAGGCTAAAATCGGCACTTTTCTTCACCCCACCGTGGCAGGTGATGCAGTTGTTGTTGAGAATGGGCTTTATCTGCGTGCTAAAATCCACTTGCTTTTCGGTTTGGCAAGATTGCAATGCCATAAGAAAGGCCAAAGCCAGATAAAATGGACCGGATTTGAAAAAACCTGATTTCATAGCATGGAACTGCTTTTTTGGACGTATTACATTTTTACAAAAGAACTCCAAAAATGGAGGTGTCTTAGCAACAACAAGGATAAACAATTAAAATAGCAATTAAAATAGACAATTTTTTGGAAAATATGGACAAATTAAGGTGATTGATGGATTTTCGACTATCAATAGTATTTGTTTCTTTCAATTTGTTATTGACGTACCGAAAAGTAACTATTTTTTAGTTACAAAAAATATGCTATCCTCATCCCAGGGAAAACCCAAAAGTTACTTGCCAAATTTCCAGGTAATCCTAAGGATTTGACTTGGGAGGAGCTTGTGAAAATTTTGGCACATTCCAATTTTAAGGAACTTTCCAAAAAAGGAAAGACGGGCGGTTCTAGCGTAAAGTGTGCCAACGAAAACAAAGATATCAGCAATTTGCCCAGACCACACCCCGGTAAGATCGCTAAGCCCTATGTTATTAAACAAATCTTATTTAAGTTCCGTTGAATTCAGCGCGGATGAGGGTATTTTGCGCGGTAAGATCATTGGTATAAATGATTTGGTTTCCTATGGAGCCAATTCTATTGATGATCTGCAAAAAGTATTCATTGAGGCGGTGGAAGATTACCCGGAAACTTGCAAGGAACTTAATAAAGAACCAAACAAATATTACAAGGGTGTTTTTAATGTGAGCTTGGATTCAACTGATAAACGCAACAGCTTGCTGTTGAAAAAAGCCCTCTCCGGAGATCTGGTCCTAGGGCCAGATCTCCGGAGAGGGCGGCGCAAAAACTTCATACCTTTGGGGTCGCTAAA
>NZ_JBLFEO010000017.1:0-106587 GCF_047345505.1 Maribacter aquimarinus
CTTCGCATTGAAATATGGATATCTCAAAAAAGAGATACCCACATTTCAACACGACATGAACATCAACAACAATGATTGGAAATCCCTAGTTTTGAATACTACGAAGACAGGGTAGCTTTCATTTTTGGACAAGCACATGATTACTATAGCACTACTTATTACAAGTGGAAGTAGCTCACAACAATCAACCGTACCTTCAAGAGCAGGAATTATTACTGGTTGCTATTGGACAATGTAGGGAGTTGCATTTTAAAGAGATTCCAACTCCCTCTCTTATATGCTTCTAGAAGATAAATTACTGGTAATAATAGTATCTTGCAATAGGATTGCTTTGAAAAGATAAACGTCAAAATACAGGCATATATGTCATCAATTGCTAAATTATATTTAAAAAGATTTTTGCGTTATGTTATTCCTTTTTCTCTTGCATTAATATTAGCAAATAAAATACTTGATTTGGGAATGCATACGAGTGATCTGATTTTTACGACTTTGATAGCTGGGGGATTAAGTTTGGGGTCAATTACTAGAAAATAAGAAAAATCAGATTATTAGGAGAATACGATTTTGAAGTTTGGTTAAATGAATTTCTTTTATGAAAAAAGCCATTGGTATAAACCTCTCAGTGCTATTTATTTATTTGGCATTTTTCTTTAGCATTCTTTTGTTACAGAGTTATGATCAGGGACTGGCAAATACGGTGTTAATAATTTTGAATTTGGGCCTGATCTTATTTTTATTATTATTTAGAGAAATTAATTTTGAAAAAAATATATCTAAAAAATACAACACAAAAACTATTCTTTATAATATACTCCCCTTGTTTTTTTTAGGGATTTTTTATCATTTGTTTATTGACCCCTTAAATAATCTGCGATTTGTTTTGGGTACAGAAGCTGTGCATTCATCTAAGCTTCCCCTTCCTAAAATGTCCCTGTTTTTCTATTTTTACACGACTATTTTTGCACCTGTAATAGAAGAACTAGTTTTTAGACAGTATTTATTGAAGAAAACTATATTTCATACTAGAAAAATAACTTTTTCGATTTTTCTTACTTCTACTGCATTCGGTCTAATACATCTTCCTAATCTTAGTACCTGCTTGATCGCTTTTTTTTTTGAGTATATTTTGTTCATTGATTTATCTGAAGTATAAGAATATTATCTTCTCAATTATTTTTCATTTTTTCTTCAATTTTATTGGTGTATCATTAAAAACCCTTTTGATAACCAAATACTATGATTTATTATTATTGTTAAATTTCAACATACATTATTGGCTTGTTGTATCGACAAGTGGAATTGTCATATGCCTAATCTCTTATTATCAGTTTAGAAATTTAGAGCTATTCGAAGATGAAAAAATCCTCTAAAACAATATTAAACCCTGCTTAAATTTATCTCTTTAACAATTGGACTTTATTATTTCCGTTAAAAGAACTTAGGAGCTGTAAGCTTTCCACATTTCTAACCGTTTGCTAATCCAAAATTATAGTTTTTCCAGCTTTAAAATAGGTCGGTTTTCTTTATACTGTTTCTTGCAAGCCAATCTGTTTTAAAAAATGATTATCCATTACTGGTGGGCAACCTAGTGCACCACACACTAAAACGAAATGGAATCTAGGGTATTTTGAGAAATTCTCCCGTAGCAATTGATGTTTTATATCGTTGAGAGTGATACTTTTCCCACCTATTTCATACAAAGTTCCATCAAAAAAAACCTGGAATATCCAAAAGGTGACGTTAAGGGATAATTTTCGATTTTCCCCTAACGACCGAAAGGTTGTGCCCATTTATCCAAAAGGCTTCGAACTCGCTGCCATTACCCATATCTACCGAAATTCCCTTTGCCATTTCAATTAACCCAATTAAAGCTTTTGGGTTTTCCTATATCATTTTAGAATATACCCAACCATCCTTGACGTAAGCCTTTAAAACGAGATCCTACTTTTAGAAAAATCCAGCTATACGCTGAGAATGGCCTTAACCAATCGATAACAATGCTACAAATACCAACAACATCTTATTATTTTCAATATTCTTAATGTTAATTGGTTATAAAAGTTGGGCAACTCTTCTATTAATACCGTGTAAGATATCCATAAAAGCTAATCCTTGGAGGTGTTGGCAATCAATGCTGGCCACTATCGTCCGTATTGTCCTCACGATACTTGCAGCAAGGGTGAATGTTGTCATAGACCTCGTCCGTGGCCTTGAGCTCCTTGGTGTCGTGGCCCACGGCAACAATGGCGGTCTTGATCTTCATGGGGTCGGTCTTGCGCTCGTCTATGATCAGGGAAAGCTGGTGCGTGGGAATGTCCCATAGGGCATACTTCACTCCCTTTACGTTCAGGGCGGCCTTTTCAATGCGCTCTTTGCACATACCGCATTTCCCATTGACCTCCATCACCAGCTTCTTGTTCTTTTCCTGGGCGAAGGTTACCCCCATCATCAATGCCATTACCGCTGTTAAGATCGTTTTTTTCATGCTTCTTTCTTTTTAATGGTGATTCCCCTTTTGCTTGCCGCAACTGGGGCGTTTCGTTTTTAATGATTGTGTTCATGCGCGCTTACCACGCTCTTTTTGTTTTACGTTTCATGATCCTTGGCCAAAACCGGCCATGGTGCTTTAGGGCAATTTATACCGGAAACCCAGATAGAACATACGCCCCATGATGGGGGCATACACAATACTGGTATCAAAATTCTGGCCAAAAGGGTCGTCCAGCCCCAAAATGGGGTTTGGCTGCCTAAAATTACTCAAATTTTCACCACCAAGGTACACCTCAAAGGCCGGGGAGAACACCTTGGTCACCTGGGCGTTCATGACCGTATAGGCTTCCGCGAATTCACCCAAACGAAACGCGGGCGGATTGGCCTCCGTATTGGGCAAACGCTGTTCGCCTTGGCTGTGCGAGGTAAAATCTAACTTCCATTGTGATCCATTTTCCTTGGGCGTGGTCTCATAGCCCATGTTCACAAAGAAACGGTGTTGGGCCTGCAAGGGTTTTTGCAAACGGCCGCGATTTCGGTAATCGGTCTGTACATCGTAGTATTTATAGGCCATACGGAGCTCAAGATTGCGCAAAACATTGTGGTTCAGCTCTACCTGAAAGCTGTTGGCATAACTCTGCCCCTCCAGGTTGTAAAAGGAAATGGCGCGCGGGTTCTCCCAATCCACCACAATTTGGTTGTTAAAGTCGGTCCGGTAAAAATCCAACGTCAGGTTTCCTTTGCGCTCCAAAAACACAAATCCCTGCAAAAAGCTCACCCCAAAGTTCCAGGCATCCTCAGCGTCCAGGCCGTAGATGCTCCCGCCTTGGTCCAGCAATTGGATCTGCCTGGAAGAGCCAAAAAGCTGTTGGTTCTCCGCAAAGATGTTGGCCGCGCGTCTTCCCCTACCAAAAGATCCGCGCAAACTGCCCAGTTTCCAGGGCGTATATCTAATGTGGAACCTGGGTGTAATGAAGGTGCCCAAGCGGTTGTGGGCATCCACGCGGAGGCCGGCGGTAAGGCTCACCTTTTCCACGTTCTCATAGGCATACTCAAAAAAAGCACCGCCAGAGACATCTTCCCGGGCAAAGCTGGAGGTGTTCACCAACTCGTCATAGCTGTCATAGGCAAAGGTGAGCCCTGTTTTAAACGTGTTTCGGGTATCGCCAATAATGGAATTGAACATAAGGTTGGAATACACACTGTTATGGTCAATATCATACCGGTTGAAACCGAAATAGGATTCCTGTTGATGGTTGCTGTACGATGCCTGGAAACCCAAGCTCTGGAAGGGAAGTGCCGGGAACACATAGCCCAGTTTCACCGAACTGTCAAAGCGGCGGGTATCGATCTCGCTGCCCCATCCATTGGTGGTGAACCGATCGGTCTGCGGGTCAAAGCCCACCTGCCCCACTTGTTTGCGATCGTCCAGGTAGCGTACATTGAAAAAACTGATGAAGCCCGTTTCCGGATTTTGGTACTGCCAACGGTTCATGATGTTTATCTGGTCTGCCAGGGGCGCATCCAGAAATCCGTCGCGGTTGCCGTCCTCCTCTTGGCTCCTTTTGTTCCCATGTATGTACAGGCCGGTGCTCCATTTATCGCCCAACTTTTGGTTCAAGTGGGTATTGAGCTCCAACCGGCCGTTCTGGTTGGCATAGCCGTTCACGAACACCCGTTTGTCCGTGAAGGGCTTTACCAGTTCGGTATTGATCTGTCCCGAGATGCTCTCGTACCCGTTCACCACACTGCCCGCGCCCTTGGTGATCTGTATGCTCTCTACCCAAGTGCCCGGGGTAAAGGTAAGTCCGTAGGTCTGTGAGGCCCCGCGCACCATGGGGATGTTCTCTTGGGTAATGAGCAGGTAGGGGCTGGTGAGGCCCAGCATCTGGATCTGTTTGGTGCCGGTGAGCGCGTCCGCAAAATTGACGTCTATGGCGGGATTGGTCTCAAAACTCTCGGACAGGTTGCAGCAGGCCGCCTTGAGCAATTCCTCGCTGTTTATGGTCACCACGTTGCGGGCACTGAAAAAAGCCTTCTCCACCGCTTCTCGCTTTTGTTGCACCGTTACCTCGTCCAGGGTGGCGGAGGGCCGTAGCACGTGACTCAGGGTTTTGGCCTCGGTCACGGTCAGGGTGTCCGTTTCAAACCCCACATAGCTAATGACCAGTTTGGTGTACTCCCCGGTAAAGGGGATGCTAAAGCTCCCCTTGGCATCCGTTACGGTGCCCATTTGGGAATTCAGCCAATAGACATTGGCCCCGTTGAGCCCTTGCCGTGCAGTGGCGGCACCGCCATCGTACACGGTGCCCCCCACATTTTCTTGGGCAGTGGCGCCCAAGGGCAACAAGAAAGCCCATAGGCCCAGCAAAAGGCCCCTCGAAAGGGATTCCATTTTTTTCATAAGTACCATCATCATTGCGCCATCTTTATTTTAACGTTCCCAAGGTGTCCATCACGGAGCCGCAGGCCAACATGGCGCTGCCGTAGTACGGATTGGCTATGGCCTGCTCCATACTTAACCAATTTGCCCCCGAATTATTGTTGGCCATGGGGCAGGTTTGCACATAAACGGGGGCGGGCATACCATCCACCGCCTTCAGCATGGGGATGAGGGCCTCGTTGAAGCGTACAAAATGAGCTCGTTGCCGCTCCAGCTCCTCGTTCCCGGCCATGGCCTTCAACATCTCAAGGCCTTGTTCCAGGCTCGCTTTTTCCGGCCCTTCCAGTGCCTTGGTCTCCATATTTTCCAAAAACGGTCCCATCTTTTGGGCGGCGGCCCTTGCGGCCACTGGATCTCCCAGCACCAAGGCTTCTTTTAGGGCCATGTAAGCGGGCAAACTGCCCCATAATTTCTTCTGATGGGCTTCCGGATATTGGAGGTTTACCGGCGCCGCGGTCTCCCCATCCCCGTTTCCTTTGGCCATCATGGAAGGTTTTCCCATCAGCTGTGCGGCGGCATCCACGTTAAAGGTGCCCTGGGTCACCACCTCGTCCCCGGGCCGTAGTCCGGAAAGAACGCGGTAGCCATTGCCCACCACCCCTCCCAATTGAACCTCCCGTAGTTCAAAAATGGGGTGTTCCGGGTCTGGCTTCAGGTACACCACGGAGCGTTCGCCCGTCCAGAGCACGGCACTTTCGGGCACCACCAACAGCTCGTTTTCTGTTTGGGCCCTCTCCTGCAGCACCCCTGTTACGAACATACCGGGCTTTAGGCGGCCGTTGGCATTGTCCAGTACGGCCCGCACTTCCACCGTCCTGCCCACGGGATCCATCACGGGGTTCACAAAACTGACCTTGGCCGGGAGGGTTACATCCGGCAGGGCATTGACCCCGATCTCCATGGGTTGCCCCCCACGGATGCCGGACACTTGGTTTTCGTAGGCATCGAACACGGCCCAGACCGTGCTCAGGTTGGCCACTTTGAACATGGGCGCCCCTTGGGCCACATAATCGCCCCGATCCACCAAGATTTCAGAAACGGTGCCGGATACGTTGGCGTAAATGGGAAAATACTCCTTCACGGTTTGGGAGCGTTCGATTGCCAAGATCTGTGCGTCCGTCAATTTCCATAACTCCAATTTTTTGCGAACGGCATGGTAGAGGGCGGGCTGGGCCTCCTTTAGACCGGAAGCGCTGATCAGTTCTTGCTGGGCCGCCACCAATTCGGGGGAGTAGATGGTGGCGAGTTGCTGTCCCTTGCGCACCTCCTCCCCTTCATAGTTTACGAAGCGTTTCTCCAGGCGACCGCTGAAATAGGCCGCCTGTACGGCCACGGCCTCCTGGTTCTCTTCTATGGTACCGGAAAGGATCAGGTTGTTTCCACTGGTCTCGCCCTCCCCAAGGACGGTGGTGGCAATATTGGCCAGGGCCATGGCATTTTCCGTCAACTTAAATTGTGAGACGGCCAAGCCATCGGCATTTTCGGCAGCGGGAATCAGGTCCATTCCGCAAATGGGGCAGTCCCCGGCATCGGGCTGCATGATCTGGGGGTGCATGGAACAGGTATATTGTGCCGTGTTCGTGGCCTGGGCACCGTGATCGTGCCCGTTTAGGCCGGAACCCTTGTCCCCGGTCCCAAAAATGAGGTAGCCCCCGAGCAGGCCCACCAAAAGGGCACCTGCCATAAAAAGTACGTTCTTTTTCATCCTATAACCATTTAAACATCAATTTTAGCCGTCCTTAATCTTAGGGCATTGGCGATCACGGAGACCGAGCTAAAGCTCATGGCCGCCGCTGCTATCATGGGACTGAGCAATATCCCAAAAAAAGGGTACAGGACCCCGGCCGCAATGGGTACGCCCAAGGTGTTGTACAACAGGGCAAAAAACAGGTTTTGCTTAATGTTGCCCATGACCTTATGGCTCAGGTTCCTCGCCCTTACAATACCGTGCAGTTCTCCCTTGACCAGGGTCATGGCCGCGCTCTCAATGGCCACATCGGTGCCCGTGCCCATGGCAATGCCCACGTCGCTTTGGGCCAGGGCCGGGGCATCGTTGATGCCGTCACCGGCCATGGCCACCGTTTTTCCTTTTTCTTGGAGTCGCTTTACTTCCCTCAGTTTGTCCTCGGGGAGCAATCCGGCCTTGAATTGCCTTACATTCATTTCCTTGGCCACAGCGGCGGCGGTATGCTCGTTGTCGCCCGTGAGCATGATCACCTCCATTCCCTTGTTCTGTAGGGCCGCAACGGCCTTGGCACTGCTCTTTTTTATCCGATCTCCAATGACCACATAGCCCACAACCTCTTTATCCAGCGCCAAAAAGGAGACGGTTCTCCCCTTCTTTTGTTGGGCCAGGGCCGCCTCTTTCAGGGCAACGGGCACCGTGGCACCCGCATGTTCCATCATCCCCACATTGCCCAGGGATGCTTTTTTTCCATCCACCTGGCCCTGGACCCCTTTGCCCGTAATGGCCTGGAACTCCAATACATCCGCATACCCCATATCCTGTGCTTGGGCATGGGCCACGGTGGCCGCTGCCAAGGGGTGCTCGCTTCTCTGGTTCAAAGCGGCCATATACTGAAGCACCTTGTTGGTTTCCAGTCCTTGCACGGCGGAGACAACATGCGTCACGGTGGGTTTCCCCTCGGTAAGGGTACCGGTCTTGTCCACAATGAGAACGTTTACCCGATCCATTTTTTCCAGGGCCTCGGCATTTTTTATGAGCACACCGTTCTGTGCGCCCTTGCCCACCCCCACCATGACGGACATGGGCGTGGCCAGCCCCAGGGCACAGGGACAGGCAATGATCAATACCGCAATGGCGTTCACCAGGGCATAGACATAGGCGGGTTCCGGGCCCCAGACGGCCCATACCACAAAGGTGATGACGGCCACCAAGACCACCGCCGGCACAAAATAGCCCGAGACGCGATCGGCCAGGTTCTGTATCGGGGCCCGGGTACGGCTGGCCTCGTTCACCATTTGCACAATTTGGGACAAAAGGGTGTCTGCCCCCACTTTTTCGGCCCGCATCAAAAAAGACCTATTTCCGTTTATGGTGCCACTGCGAACGGTATCCCCGACCGATTTTTGCACCGGAACCGGTTCCCCCGTAATCATGGCCTCATCCACCGAGGTGGCGCCTTCGGTCAACACCCCATCCACCGGGATCTTTTCCCCGGGCTTCACCCTTAAAATATCGCCCCGCTCCACGGCGTCCAAGGACACGGTTTCCTCCTTTCCCTGAACCACCCGTACGGCCGTATTGGGTGCCAATTGCAGCAGTTCCTTCACGGCGGCATTGGTCTTGCCGTGGGCCCTGGCCTCCAACAATTGCCCCAACAACACCAAAGTGAGGATCACGGTGGCCGCTTCAAAATAGACATGTACCGTGCCGGAATCGGTCTTGAACTGATCGGGGAAGAAATCTGGAAACAGCAATCCGAAAACACTGAAGGTCCACGCCACCCCGGCACCAATGCCTATGAGGGTGAACATGTTCAGGTTCCAGGTCTTTAGGCTACGGTAGGCGCGCTCAAAGAACATCCAAGTGGCGTAGAACACCACGGGCAGGGAAAGGGCAAACTGGATGTAGTTCCAGTACTGCACCCCCAATACAGTGTACAGCGGATTGTTGGGCCACATCTCGGACATGGCAATGATGAAAATGGGAAGGGTAAAGGCCAGGGCGATGCCAAATTTGTGCCGAAGTTTTATATAGCTCTTTTCCTCTGCCGAAGCCTCGGGGGCCATGGGCACCAGATCCATCCCGCAAATGGGGCAGCTGCCCATTTCCTCTTGCACCACTTCGGGGTGCATGGGGCAGGTGTACGCTGTGCGGCCGCCAACGAGCATGTTCTGCTCTTCCACCAGGTCCATGCCGCACACGGGGCAATCCCCGGCCGCTGGGTAGGTAGTGTCGCCCTCACAGTGCATGGGGCAATAAAACGTACCGGTTCCCTGCCCGGTGTTGGCACTTTCTTTCTTCAATTTTTTAGGGTCAGGGGCGGTGCCGGGCAGATGAATGCCGTAGTGGCCACCATCTGCTTCAAGGGCATTGGAGAAGACGTCCAGACCAATATGCCCTTCCATTTCAATGACCGCTTCCGCTTTTTCCAGGTCCACGGAGGCCTTCACTACACCGGGAACCCCGTTCAGGGTCCTCTCCACGTGGGTCCTACAGCCGTTGCAGCTCATGCCGTGTATGTGATAGGTATGTTTCATCTGTTTCTTTTTACTGTTTTTTAGAGCGCGTAAATGACCGCAGTGCGCTCACATTAAAAATAGGGAACATCGCCTTTTGCAAAGTGATTTTTTAAATTTCCCAATGCTTGTTTCATCTCTCATTTTTTCAAAGTTGCACTTCTTGGTTCAATGTGGTTTGATGTTCCCCTTCCGTTTAACCCCACTCCGTTTTTGTTGGCCCCAAACCCAGGGTGCACCATTGTTTTCTTGTTAGGTTCCATGGGTTAAATAATTCAGCACGGCGGCTTGCCCATAATAGTTTTTTACCGCCTCTATGCGCTGTATTTCCAATTTCAGTTGAAGCTCTTGAAGCTGCAGCACCTCGCTAAAATCCAAAGTGCCGGTCTCATAGTTCTTCACCAGAATGGTCTCTGCGGTTTTGGCCTGTTCCAGGTTTTTGAGCTGGGTGGCATGGTTGATCTTGGCCACTTCCATCTTGCCCACGGCGGTGGCCAAAAGCGAGTTCAAGGTGTTTTTGCGCTGCTCCCGTTCCCTGTCAATGACCTCTTGCCGCAGTTTGTTCTGAACGGAGCGCGATTTATGGCGACTGTTGAAAATGGGAATGGACAGGGAGACCATGGGCATGATGATGTCCTTGCCGTTATCGTCAAAGACCAGTCCCTCACGGTCCGCCACCGGGATATAGTCCAACCCCAGCCCCACATTGGGCCTGGATTCCTTTTGGTTCAAGAGTTCCGACTGGGTCACGGACGCGTAGAGCCTGTCATACTTTTCCAGTTCCGGGTGCAGTTCCGGGATGGCCATCCCGCCCAGATCCATATCAAAAATCGGAAGGCTATCCACTACCGCAACGGGCTGTTCCGCATCGCGGTTCAACAAAAAATTGAAGTTTTGTTCTTGGGATGCCCGCTCGCGTTGCAAAATGGCCATTTGGGCCAAGAGTTCGTTCTGCCTAATTTGCAGCCGCAGCACATCCACGGCAGTGGCCCTGCCCACGGATACGGAAGCAAGGGCCAAGTTCTCATAGGTCTGTAAAAGCTGTAGGTTTTCCTGGAGCACCCCCTGCTTTTTCTTTAGGGCATAGAGTGCATAATAGGCTTGGGAAACCGCCAGGCGAAGTTTCCGTTTTACAATGGCGATCTCCAGGTAATCCACATCGGCCACTGCGGTGCCGTAGCGTTCCCGGGCGGTTATGGTGCCAAACCAGGGGAGCATTTGCTTTATGGAAAAACGGGCTTTCTGTGCACCGGTCCTGGTTTCCGGCTCACTGACAAAGACACCGACCCCCAACTCCGTATTGGGCAGGGCGTTGGCCTCTTCCACACGTTCCTTGGCCAAATGGTACTTTGTTTCAAAGGCCTGCACCTCGGGGTTGTTGGCCTCGGCCTGTAGCAAATAGGTGTTGAGGTCCTGGGCCCGGAGGCTGGGGGCACCGCACAGGCAAAAAAGCACGAGAACGGCACCGCTCCAAAAGCGGGCTTGCTCCATAGGGTACACTTCTTTTAGCTTCCTCATTGCGTTTCGGTTTTTGGTGTGGTATTGGCAATCCCCTTCTCCAGTCGCCACTCTGCCCGCCAGGAATAGAGCACGGGCACCACGAACAAGGTGATCAGGGCGATCAGCATGCCGCCAAAGGAGGGAATGGCCATGGGGATCATGATATCGCTTCCCCTCCCGGTGGAGGTAAGCACGGGCAACAGGGCCAAAAGGGTGGTGGCCGTGGTCATGAGACAGGGCCGTATGCGCTTTTCCCCGGCTTCTAGCACCGAGGCCCTTACGGATTCCTTTGTGGTGGGTTGGTTGCGATCAAAGGTCTGGGTCAGGTAGGTGGCCATGACCACCCCATCGTCCGTGGCAATGCCAAAGAGGGCAATGAAGCCCACCCAAACCGCCACGCTCAGGTTTATGGGGCCCATTTGGAACAGCTCCCGAAGGTTCTCCCCAAAGAAGTTGACGTTCAGGAACCAATCCTGGCCGTAGCCCCAAATCATGAGAAAGCCCCCGGCAAAGGCCACGGCAATGCCACTGAACACCATTAGGGAGGTGGCCACCGATCGGAACTGAAAATACAAGATCAAAAAGATAATGACCAAAACCAGTGGCACCACCACGGACAAGGTCCTTTCTGCCCTTATCTGATTCTCGTAGGTGCCGGTGAATTGGTAGCTTATTCCTTTGGGAACCACCAATTGGCCCTGGGCAATCTTGGTCTGGATCACCTTTTGGGCATTTTCCACCACGGTCACTTCGGCAAATCCGTCCAATTTATCGAACAGCACATGGCCCACCAAAAAGCTGTCCTCGCTTTTAATGACCTGCGGCCCTTCTTCGTACCGAATGTCCACCAGCTCCCCCAAGGGTATCGGATTTCCGTTGGCCACGGGAACGTATATGTTCTTTAGGTCGTTCGGGGAGTCCCGCAGCTCTCGTGGATATCGCACCCGCACCCCATAGCGTTCCCTTCCCTCCACGGTGCGGGTCAGGGAAATGCCGCCCACGGCCACTTCCAGCACCCGTTGCACATCCTCCACCAAAAGTCCGTAGCGCGCCAAGGCCTCCCGGTCCACATCCATTAGGAGGTAGGGCTTGCCCACGATCCTGTCCGCAAAAACAGCGGCCGCCTTTACCCCTTCCGCCTCTTTCAGCAAAGCTTCCAGCTGCATCCCAAAAGCCTCTATCTGTCTTAGGTTCTGCCCCTTTACCTTGATGCCCATGGGCGCGCGCATCCCGGTCTGCAGCATGACCAAACGGGTCTCAATGGGCTGCAGCTTTGGGGCAGAAGTGACCCCTGGCAAGCGGGTGGCCCGCACAATTTCTTCCCAAATGGCGTTGGGCGAATCTATCTGGGGGCGCCACTGCCTGTAATACTCCCCCCCGGCATCGGGAACCAGGTCCTGGAACCCCAAACGGGCAAAATTGGCCATTTCCGCGCTCATGGGGCTGCGCTCCCCGTGGCCCCAGAGGTTCGGGTTGGCCACCGTGCCCCCTTGGCGCAATACAAAGTGGCCCTCCCCGTTCACCTTGAACCGTTGGCGTTCGCCATCCGGGTTGCGCACGTATTCCGATTTGTACTGAATGATGTTCTCGTACATGGACAGGGGTGCGGGATCCAGGGCAGATGCTGCCCTACCCGCCTTGCCCACCACGGTCTGCACCTCCGGAATGGCGGCCACTGCCATATCCAGTTGCTGCAATACCCGCCTGTTCTCGGCCACTCCCGCGTGGGGCAGGGAGGTGGGCATCAGCAGAAAAGAGCCCTCGTCCAGCGCCGGCATGAACTCTTTGCCGGTGTTTTGCATGATCAGAAAACCAAACAGCACCAGGGCCGTTGGCACCGACAAAAAAGCCATTTTATGGCCTAGGGCCCACGCCAGTATTTGGCGGTAATGACGCCGAAATAGGATAAACGTGCCCAAGAGCCCAAAACAGGGCACCCCCACAAAGAGCAAATTGATCGGAATGCCCCGGTCAAAGCCCAAGGGGCGCCAATAGTTGGCCAACAGGAAGACAATGGCAGTGGCCGAAATGACAATGTTGAGCAGGTTGGCCTGTTGATCGGTAAGGGCAGCTCCCTTGAAGAGGCGCCCTGCCAGTTCTGCGTTCTTCAGCGGCCTGACCGTACCAAAGGCCATGAGCAGCAGTCCCATCCAATATCCGTAAACCACCGCCAAGAGTCCGCCAATGATCAGCAGGCCGCTGAGCACATAGCCCATAAAGCTCTTGCTCCTTTTTTTTCTGAACAGCAAGGCGGCAAAGGGCGGTATGAGGAAGAGGGCCACCACCAACGAGGCCGTAAGGGCAAAGGTTTTGGTAAAGGCCAGGGGGCGGAACAATTTGCCCTCCGCACCGATCATGGTAAAGACAGGGATAAAACTGATGATGGTGGTCATCACGGCCGTTACAATGGCCCCGGACACCTCTGTGGTGGCCTTGTACACCACTTGGTCAATGGGCCCTTGATCGTTGTCTTCTTCAAGATGCCTAACGATGTTTTCCACCAGTATAACGCCAACGTCCACCATGGTGCCAATGGCAATGGCAATCCCGGAGAGGGCCACGATATTGGCATCCACACCAAAGGCCTTCATGGCAATGAACACCATGAGCACCGCCACGGGCAAGAGGCCCGAGATGAGCACGGAGGCCCTTAGGTTAAAGACCATGACCACAATGACCAAGATGGTGATCAAAATCTCCAGGGTAAGCGCCTCGTTGAGGGTGCCCAAGGTCTCCTTGATCAGCTCCGTGCGATCGTAGAACGGGACAATGGTAAGTTGGGAGGTACGGCCGTCCGCCAACTGCTTGGAGGGCAAGCCCGTACTCAGTTCCGCTATCTTTTCCTTTACGTGGGATATGACCTCCATGGGATTTGCGCCGTAGCGGGCCACGACCACACCGCCCACCACCTCGGCCCCCTCCTTGTCCAGAATACCGCGCCGGGCGGCCGGGCCCATGGTAACCTGGGCAATGTCCTTGATGCGAAGGGAGGTATATTCCTTGGAGGAGACCACGGCGTTCTTGATATCTTCCGTGGACTGTATGTAGCCCAGCCCGCGCACCAAGTACTCCACCTGGTTAATTTCCAAGGTCTGGGCCCCAACATCCCGGTTGCTCTGTTTCACCGCCCTGACCACCTGCTCCAGCCCAATGTTGTACTGGCGCATTTTCTCGGGGTCCACATTGATCTGGTACTCCTGCACATGGCCCCCAATGGACGCCACCTCGGCCACCCCGCTGGCAGACGAGAGCGCATATTTTACATAATAGTCCTGTACGCTCCTGAGTTCCGGAAGGTCCCAACCCCCGGTAACCCTACCCTGGGCATCACGGCCTTCCAGGGTGTACCAAAAGATCTGCCCCAATCCGGTGGCATCCGGCCCCAGGGAAGGATTCACGCCGTCCGGCAAAAGGTTGTCCGGCAGGGCATTCAATTTTTCAAGGATACGGCTACGGCTCCAATAAAATTCCACATCTTCCTCAAAAATGATGTAGATACTGGACAGGCCGAACATGGAAGAGCTCCGTATGGTCCGTACCCCGGGCATGCCCATCAGGGCCGTGGTGAGCGGGTAGGTGATCTGGTCCTCCATATCCTGGGGCGATCGGCCGGGCCATTCGGTGAACACGATCTGCTGGTTCTCCCCAATATCCGGAATGGCGTCCACGGCCACGGGATCTGCGGGCAAAACATCGGTCTGCCAATCAAAGGGGGCATTGATCGTGCCCCAGCCCACGAACAGCAGCAATAGCAACACCGCCACAAGTTTGTTCTCTACAAGAAATTTAATGCCTCTGTTTAGCATCTGACAAGGAAATTGAACTTTTTAACATCCATTGAAAAACAACGAACACCACAAAATGCCCCAATACGGCAGGGGCCGCAGGGCGTGATGGTAAAAGTTCAAAAGGTCATATCAGGAAAGTCTGGTCCAGAATCTGTACGTCCCGGATCAGGGGAGGCGGCACATAGTCCGCGTAGGGAACCGCTTTTTCGGCAGCTTCACGGTATAGATGTGCCCAGGATCGGGCAAAAGCAACGACAAAAAATTGTTGGTCCAGGGAGAGTTGCTGCCAAGAGGCCTTTAGATGCTCTTGCCCCTCCAAAACAATTTCTATGTCCGAGCAACAGGCCATACTTGGGGCAACATCATCACAAGGACTGGATGGGTTAACCTTGGCCATTTGCATCATACAGGTCTCGGCCTCATCAAAAAGACTGAAATCCACCAAGTGATCGCCACAATAGTGCATGTCCATGGAAACGGACACGGTGGAGCCCAAAATCAAAAGGGCCATAAAGGAAGCCAATATGTTGCGGCCAAATGTTTTCACCCTGCAAAAGTACAATTTCAAAATGATGGAGCACATCAACTTAACAGATTTTTAAACGAACCACGGTTGCGGATGTCCTTATTAAGGTCGATTTTTGGTGCCTCATTAAACGATGTTTTTATGCTCGATGCCCTGCACGCCCCCATTCTGGAGATCGTTTCCTCCAAAGAGGACACCCAAAAAAAGTTATTGACCATCTGCAAACTGCTCAAGGAACGTGTGCCCCATTACGACTGGGTGGGCTTTTATTTTAGAAATGGCCAAAAGGAGGAGCTGAAGCTTGGGCCATACGCCGGTGCGCCCACGGACCACACCATCATTCCCTTTGGCAAGGGCATTTGCGGCCAGGTGGCGGTGAGCAACAAAAATTTTGTGGTGCCAGATGTGCGGGCACAGGACAACTACATTGCCTGTAGCATCCACGTAAAGTCCGAAATCGTGGTGCCACTTTTCCTGAACGGGGAAAACGTGGGGCAATTGGACATTGATTCCAACACGGCAGATGCCTTTTCGGAGGCCGATGAGCGCTTTCTGGAATTCATAAACGCCGAAGTGGCCAAAATCCTTTAAAACTTTCTTGGTTTTGTTGATAACCCGGCCTTGGGAAAGGTGCCAAAAAAATTACTTTTGTGGGCCTAAACCACCCATCATTAAGCACACGATATGAGCACTGTTAAAAAAGCCACCTCGGCCTTGATCTCCGTTTTTCACAAAGACGGTCTTGAACCCATTGTTAGAAAATTGGATGCCCTGGGGGTTACCCTCTACTCCACCGGGGGCACGGAAAGATTTATTCGCGATCTTGGCATTTCCGTGGTGCCCGTGGAAGAGGTTACCAGTTACCCCTCCATTTTGGGCGGTAGGGTCAAGACCTTGCACCCCAAAGTATTTGGCGGCATCCTGAACCGGCAAGACCATGCCGGGGATGTTGCCCAACTGAAGGAATTTGATATTCCCCAGCTGGATATTGTCATTGTGGATCTTTACCCTTTTGAGAAAACCGTGGCCAGCGGCGCCCCTGAACAAGAGATCATAGAAAAGGTGGACATTGGCGGCATTTCGCTGATCCGCGCCGCCGCCAAGAACTATAAGGACGTACTCTGTGTGAGCTCCATGGAAGATTACGGTCTTTTCCTGGAAACCATAGGCAGGGACAATGGCAGCACCACCTTGGAAGACCGCAAGATCTTCGCCGCCAAGGCCTTTAACGTCTCTTCCCACTATGACACGGCCATTTTCAATTATTTCAACACAAACGGGGAGATTGCCGCCCTGAAACTGAGCGAGACCAACGGAAAGGAACTCCGCTACGGCGAAAATCCGCACCAAAAAGGCTTTTTTTACGGGGATTTTGACGCCATGTTCTCCAAACTGCACGGAAAGGACCTCTCCTACAACAATCTGCTGGACGTGGATGCCGCGGTAAATCTCATGGGCGAGTTTACCCATGACGCCCCCACT
The DNA here is from genome assembly GCF_047345505.1 of Maribacter aquimarinus. Classification (NCBI taxonomy): domain Bacteria; kingdom Pseudomonadati; phylum Bacteroidota; class Flavobacteriia; order Flavobacteriales; family Flavobacteriaceae; genus Maribacter; species Maribacter aquimarinus. The sequence goes on from NZ_JBLFEO010000017.1 coordinate 16,436, forward strand.
TTTGCCATCTTAAAGCACAACAATGCCTGTGGCCTGGCCCAAAGGGAAAACCTGCACCAAGCCTATCTGGATGCGCTGGCCGGTGATCCGGTCTCCGCCTTTGGCGGGGTGCTCATAAGCAATAAGGAAGTGGACGCGGACACGGCCGCCGAAATGCACCAACTCTTTTGCGAGGTGGTCATTGCCCCCGGCTATGCCCCCAAAGCCCTGGAAATCCTAAAGGGCAAGAAGAACAGGATCATTTTGGAGCAGAAGCAGGCCCAACTGCCCACCAAGCAGGTGCGTACCTGCCTTAACGGCTACCTGTTACAGGACAAGGACCACAAGACCGATGCTTTGGAAGACCTACAGTACACCACCGCCAAAAAACCGAGCAGTGGGGAGTTGGAAGACCTGCTCTTTGCCAGCAAACTCTGCAAGCACACCAAGAGCAACACCATAGTGCTGGCCAAGAACAAGCAGCTCTGTGCCAGCGGTACGGGGCAGACCTCCAGGGTCGATGCCCTGAACCAGGCCATACACAAAGCAAGGTCCTTTAACTTTGACCTGGACGGGGCCGTAATGGCCAGCGATGCCTTCTTCCCTTTCCCCGATTGCGTGGAAATAGCCCACAAGGCCGGCATTGGCAGCGTCATACAGCCAGGGGGGTCCATAAAAGACCAATTGAGCATTGATTACTGCAACGAAAATGGAATTTCCATGGTCATGACGGGCACCCGCCATTTTAAGCATTAATTTTACTACATTTACCGATGAAATGCACCCGTTGAACGGAGACCAAACTTTAAACTATGGGATTTTTTGATTTCTTGACCGAGGAAATAGCCATTGACCTCGGTACCGCCAACACCCTGATCATCCATAACGACAAGGTGGTGGTGGACAGCCCCTCCATTGTGGCCAGGGACCGCATTAGCGGCAAGATCATTGCCGTGGGCAAGGAAGCCAACATGATGCAGGGCAAGACCCACGAGAACATCAAGACCATACGCCCCCTGAAAGATGGGGTGATCGCTGATTTCGATGCTTCGGAAAAGATGATCAACATGTTCATCAAGAACATTCCCGCGTTGAAGAAAAAATGGTTCCCACCCGCTTTGCGCATGGTGATCTGCATCCCCTCTGGCATTACCGAGGTGGAGATGCGGGCGGTAAAGGAATCGGCAGAGCGCGTTAACGGCAAGGAAGTGTATCTGATCCATGAACCCATGGCCGCCGCCATTGGTATTGGCCTGGACATCATGCAGCCCAAGGGCAACATGATCGTGGACATCGGGGGCGGTACCACGGAGATCGCCGTGATTGCCCTTGGGGGCATTGTCTGCGACAAATCTGTTAAAATTGCGGGCGATGTGTTCACCAATGACATCATCTATTACATGCGCACCCAGCACAACCTCTATGTGGGCGAGACCACGGCCGAGGCCATTAAGATAGAGATAGGCTCCGCAACAGAGGACCTGCAATCGCCACCGGATGAAAAATCGGTACAGGGCAGGGACCTGCTCACCGGGAAGCCCAAACAGGTCCAGATCTCTTACCGGGAAATTGCCAAGGCCTTGGACAAATCCATTTTGCGCGTGGAAGATGCCGTGATGGAAACCCTGTCCCAGACCCCACCCGAACTGGCGGCCGACATCTACAATACGGGGATCTATCTGGCCGGTGGCGGGTCCATGTTAAGGGGACTGGACAGAAGGCTCTCCCAAAAAACGGACCTGCCCGTGTACATCGCGGAAGACCCGCTCAGGGCCGTGGTGCGCGGAACGGGCATAGCCCTAAAGAACCTGGAACGCTACAAGAGCATCTTGATCAAATAAAACAAACAGCCTTGATGCCTGTAGGTCATGCCAAAAAAAGATGGGGCAAGGAGCATGACCGCACGGTAAAGTACCGACCTGGGCGCATTTCAAGAACAAAACAAGACGGTATTGGTAAAAAGACGCCATAATTGAAAAGGTAGTGGGGCATGCAGCAGATCATCAACTTTCTGATACGGAACAAAACCTTCCTGCTTTACTTCCTGCTTTTGGTCATTTCCCTTGCGCTCACCGTACAGACGCACTCCTACCACCAATCTAAATTTCTCAATTCTGCCAATGCCATATCCGGGGCCCTATTTGAAGCCACGGACAATTTTAGCTCCTACTTTGGCCTAAGGGAAGAGAACGAACGCCTGGCGGCCGAAAACCTAAAATTAAGGACCAGGCTCTTCAACTTGTCCAAGTCCCTTCCACCCATTGGAGTGGACAGCACTTTATTGCAATATGGCCTTGTTCGCGGACGGGTGATCAACAACAACTATGCCGCGGCAAGGAACTACATCACCATCAACAAGGGCGAAAAGGACAGCTTGCGCCAGGACATGGGCGTGATCACCGATCTGGGCATCTTGGGCATCGTGGAAAACACCTCGGCCAACTACGCCACCGTACAGAGTATTTTGAACGAAAAATCGAACATCAACGCAAAAATCAAGAATTCCAACCATTTTGGTTCGCTGGTCTGGAACACCCAAGATTACAGAACGGCACAATTGGTGGACATCCCGAGATTGGTGCCCCTTACCATTGGGGACACCATTGTCACGGGGGCCATGAGCAGCATCTTTCCGGAGAACATTCCCATAGGCACCATTTCAAAGTTTGATCTGGACAGCTCCAACAGTTTTTATGCCATAGATGTGCTCCTTTTCAATGATATGAGCAATTTGGGCCATATCTACGTCATCAAAAATTACAACCGCTCGGAAATTCTGGAACTGCAGCGCAAAACGGAAGAAGATGGCCAATAGTACGTTTTTTCTTATCCTGTTCCGCTTCTTGCTGCTGCTATTGGTACAAGTGCTGATCTTTAACAAGCTCAACTATTTTGGGTTCATCAACCCCATGGTGTACCTGTTGTTCCTGTACTGGTATCCCATAAAGGAAAACCGGGCCCTTTTTATTTTCCTGAGCTTTTTGTTGGGGCTGTGCGTGGATATTTTCTCGGACACCATGGCGGTAAACGCCGCGGCCACGGCCACCATTGCCTATGCCCGGCCCACCTTGATGCGCTCTATTTTTGGGGTAAACTATGAATTTCAGAGTTTTAAGATAAACAACTCCACCAAGGCACAACAATTCACCTTTTTGGCGTTATTGATAGTACTGCACCACGCGGTTTATTTTGCCCTGGAACGCTTTGACCTTACCGAAATGGGCGTGGTGCTCAAAAAAACTTTGGTGGTTGGCCTGGCGTCCTTAATTTTATGCATATTGTTCAGCGAACTGTTTAGCACAAAGAAGGAATGAGAAAAATACTCTTGTCATCCATCATTGTAATCATAGGACTCACCTTTCTGAGTCGTCTGTCCTATTTGCAGATATTCAGTTTCTCTCCCGATCAAGTGTTGGAGGACCCTGCCATAAAAGCCATCTATGATTATCCGGAAAGGGGCTATATCTATGACAGGAACGGGGAACTGCTGGTGGGCAACGATCCGGCCTATGACGTCATGGTCATTCCGCGTGAGGTAAAGCCGTTGGACACGCTGGAGTTTTGTTCGCTCTTGGGCATTGACAAGGAAAGATTCATAAAGCAACTCCACAGGGCAAGGGTGTACTCCCCACGGCTGCCCTCTGTGCTGGTGCCCCAACTGAGCAAGGAAGACTACGCCCAGCTCCAAGAAAAAATGCGCAAGTACGAAGGCTTTTACATACAGAAACGCTCTTTGCGCTACTACAACACCAAGAGTGCCGCCAATGTCCTGGGCTACATCAGTGAAGTAAATGCAACGGACCTTGCCCGCAACAAGTACTACGTGCAGGGGGAGCTCAAGGGCAGAACGGGTGTGGAACGTTATTATGAAGACCTGCTGCGGGGCAGAAAAGGCGTACAGTACATACAAAAAGACCGTTTTAACCGGGACATAGGCCCTTACAAGGAAGGCGCCCTGGACACCCTCCCGGAGCAGGGAAAACAGATCAGCATTACGCTGGACAAGGAGCTGCAGGAATACGGCGAACTTCTTATGAAGGGCAAGTGGGGCGGCATCGTGGCCCTGGAACCGGCCTCAGGGGAAATACTGAGCATGATTTCCGGACCCACCTATGACCCCTCACTGTTGGTGGGCCGCAAGCGCTCCAAGAACTACACCCAACTCTACAATGACACCATTGCCAACCCTACCTGGGACCGCTCCATACACGCCCAGCAACCGCCGGGTTCGCCCTTTAAGGTAATGAACGCCCTGGTGGCCCTGCAGGAAGGGGTATTGGACACGGATACCAAGGTAAGGTGCTACAACGGCTTTTATGTGGGCCGAAAAAAAAGGGGCTGCCACTGCGGGGGCGGCACCCGTGGTCTTCTGGATGGCATCAGTAAATCTTGCAATGCTTATTTTGCAACGGCCTTCCGGAAAATTTTTGAAAAATACGACACCACGGACGAGGGAATGGATGCTTGGGAGGGCCACCTCAGAAGTTTTGGCCTTGGAGATTACCTGGGGTACGACCTGCCTTTTGGCCAAAAAGGAAGGATTCCCAGCAAGGAATACTATGACCGTTGGTACGGCGATGGCAGATGGAGCTCCTCCTACATCATTTCCAATGCCATAGGACAGGGCGAAATCCTATTGACTCCGGTACAACTGGCCAACATGACGGCGGCCATTGCCAATAGGGGCTTTTTCTACACCCCGCACATTCTTAAAAAGATTGAGGGAAAACCCATAAAGGATCCCAAATTCACGGAGGCCAAGCATACCACCATAGACCGGGAACATTTTGAGACCGTGGTACAGGGCATGGCCGATGTGTACAACAAGGGAACCGCGCGGAGATTGCAAATACCGGGCGTAACCATTGCCGGTAAAACGGGAACAGTGGAGAACTTTACCAAAATTGACGGGGAAAGGAAGCAACTTACGGACCATTCGGTCTTTGTGGCCTTTGCCCCTGTGGAAGACCCAAAGATTGCCATTGCGGTCTATGTGGAGAACGGCTACTACGGCGCACGCTATGCCGGCCACATTGCCAGTCTCATGATCGAAAAATACCTGAAGGGCGAGATCTCCAGAAAAGACCTGGAGAAAAGAATGTTGGAGAGGACCTTGGAGCACGAATACGCCAAGCCCTACAGCGGCGAAGATTTCAAGATCAACGAATATGCCTGGTAAGTCGGTCTTAAAGCGCATAGACTGGCTGTCCGTCCTTATTTATTTGAGCCTGGTGGCCATTGGTTGGCTCAACATCTATTCCACCACCTTTACCGAAGCCAACGAATCTGCCTTTGACCTGGGCACCCTGCACGGCAAACAACTGCTGTTCATTGGCCTTAGCTTGGCCTCCATAGTTGTGGTATTGGCCCTTGAAATCAATTTTTACGAGCGTTTTTCCAGTATTTTCTACCTCATTTCCCTGGTGGCCCTGTTGGGACTGTTTGTCTTTGGCAAGACCATAGCAGGCGCCACCTCTTGGTACGATCTTGGCTTTATGAACTTCCAGCCCTCCGAGCTGGCAAAGATCACCACGGCATTGGCCCTGGCCAAGTACCTGAGCGACATACAAACGGACATAAAGCGCGGAAAGGACCAACTCTATGCCCTGCTGATCTTTCTTGTCCCGGCATTGCTGATCATACCCCAGCCCGATCCGGGAAGTGCGCTGGTCTTCTTTGCCCTGGTGTTCGTGGTTTTCAGGGAAGGCCTTCCCTTGTTTTACCTGCTCATTGGCCTGGTTTTGGTACTGGTCTTCATCCTGACCCTGAAGTACGGTACCATCTGGGTGAGCATTGGGCTGGTGCTGGCCCTAGCCCTGCTCTTTCTGGTGAAAAAGAAAACCTTTAAGGTGCCCCTTTTGCCCTTGGCCGTCACGGCCGTATTGGTTGTTTTGTTCTCCCTCTCGGTAAATTTCGTGTTCGAGAACATGTTTGAGCAACGGCACAGGGACCGGTTCAGTCTGTGGTTGCGCCTGGAAAAAGACCCGAAAAAGCTGGAACAAATCCGCAAGACCATTGGCTACAACACCTACCAGTCCGAGAAAGCCATAGAATCCGGCGGCTTCTTTGGCAAAGGTTATCTGGAGGGCACCCGCACCAAGGGCGACTTTGTGCCCGAGCAGCACACCGACTACATCTTCAGTACCGTGGGCGAAGAGTGGGGCTTTGTGGGCACGGCCACCGTGATCGTTCTCTTTACCCTACTTTTTCTGCGCTTGGTGACCTTGGCAGAACGGCAAAAAAACGATTTTTCCAGAATGTACGGCTATGGGGTGATCTCGATCCTCTTTGTGCACTACTGCATTAACATTGGGATGGTGATCGGGGTTTTGCCCACCATTGGCATCCCCTTGCCCTTCTTTAGTTACGGTGGTTCTGGACTGCTCTTTTTTACGGTACTCCTCTTTATTTTCCTAAAACTGGATACCAACCGGCTCAAGGACAGCTTTTGACCCAGATCATGTATTGGAGGTTTGCGATGAAGGTGCAACCCCCAATGACATCAGGACTTTTGCGATCGGGGCATGGCCCTGGCCAAGGTGATCGGGCCAGGGACGGCGAAGCGATCGGTTTTCGCAGGGATTTGCAGCCGTAAAGGAATTTCTATTGCTTAATCTGGCTTCAATAGGCCCACTGGCCCTGGTTCATACCGCTTTCCAAACGGGCCTCCACGGCCGGATCCAGCCCCGGAAAGAAATCAATGCCCGTACGTTGCTCCACCTCGTCCACGGAAACCGTGAAACTTTCCAAAGCATCGGTTTTTTCCTGATTGGGCATTAAAAAAGCCACCACCTCCCATTTGCCCCGGCGTTCCTTGGCCACGATCTTATAGAAAAGGCGGGGCACGTCCACGTCTTCTTCCCCAATCTCCCAAAGCCCTTTTTCCAGTACCCCGCCGGTGAACACGTAAAGGGTGCCGTAGCGCTTGGCCCAACGGCGCACCTGCATCTCCAAACGGTTCCAAAGACCGGCATTGAAGTGCCGGTTTTGCGGACTTATATTGCTGGTGTAAAAGGTTTCGTTGTAGGCCTGCTCTGAAAAGCGCCGGTCTCCGGCGGGCACCAAATGCCCCCGGTCATACCCTGAGTTTTTATAGTTGCGCCAATCGGCAGATTTGGTCTTTACCCAGGGATCTTCTATAAAGAACGGACGTTCACGGTCGTCTTGGGTAAGATGTTCCCGGGTAAGGACGTAGGCCACCCACTCTGCCTGCTCAAAACCCTCCCTGTAAGAGAGCGAGTAGTGGCTGTGGTGCACCACCATGGCCTCCGTGGCACTGGGAACAAACTCCTTTGGCAGGGCCCCGTTCTTGTCCTCCCCGGCGTTCTCTGAATAAGATGCGGGGGCATAGAAATTATCGAACAACCAAAAGCCCACAACGCAGACCGCCAACAAGACAGTGTATATGGTTCTGTTCTTTGATGGGCCTCGCATTCGCCAAAAATAGGTTAATTTTGCCATATCCCGTAAGATGGCACGGGCCACGAATACAACCTTCAAAAGAAAGAATACGATGCTCACTTGGAAAGACGTTATCCATTTTTCGGTCCACGGGAACCCGGCACCCGATCGGCGCGTGGAAAAATCAGAGGCCCAATGGAAGGAACAGCTGACCCCAGAAGAATTTAGGGTAACCAGGCAGCACGGTACGGAAGCCCCACATTCCGGTGCGCTCTGCAGCACCCATGACGCCGGCAAGTACAACTGCGTCTGTTGTGGCACCCCGCTTTTTGACAGTGGGATTAAGTTTGAATCCGGTACGGGATGGCCCAGTTTTACCCAGCCCATTGCAGAAAATGCCATTAAGTACATAAAGGACACTTCCTTTGGGATGGTGCGCGTGGAGGTGCAGTGCAATACCTGCGATGCCCATTTGGGCCATGTGTTCCCGGACGGTCCGGAGCCCAGCGGGCTGCGGTACTGCATCAACTCCGCCTCCATGCAAATGGAAAAAGAATAGGGCCATGGCCAGTTCCCAAACGGAAACGGCCACCTTGGGAGGCGGGTGTTTTTGGTGCATTGAGGGGATCTTTAGGCAATTGAAGGGCGTTGTCGGTGCCGTTTCCGGTTTTACCGGCGGCCATGTACCGGGAAGGCCCACCTATGCCGAAGTGAGCTCGGGGCGCACCGGACACATGGAAGTGGTACAGCTCAGGTTCCGCCGCCGCGATCTGTCCTACGAGGAGCTGTTGCGGTTGTTCCTGCACATGCACGACCCCACCATACCTCCAGAGAAAAACTCCTATCTGGGCAGCCAGTACCGCTCTGCCATTTTTTACCATAACGAGCAACAGCGCACCATTGCCCAATCCGTACTGAAAGGGATGGCGCCCCATTTTGAACGTCCCATAACCACCCTCTTGCGCCCCCTGACCCTATTCTTCGAGGCCGAGGAAGCACACCAGGACTACTTTGGGAAAAATACGGATGCCCCTTACTGCAAACGCAACATAGCGCCCAAACTGAATGCGCTGAAATCTGCCCATACGGAACTGTTTCGCTAAACGTAGGGCACATATGGGGCTTTATCTTTCCCACGGGACGCCCTTCCCAACCAAAACCAAACAAAAAACCCACCTTTGAAAAAGTGGGTTCTTAAAAGGTTTCGTAAAAAACTAATCCTTTACACTGGCCAGTTTTTGGTTCTTTATGTTGCTCATTTTTAAGTCTTGGAGCACGTTAACCGCCTCTTCCACATACACGTCCTTGGCCAGGTTTTTGTGCCAACGATCTCTTTTTTCGCGGAGAACGGAATCTTTGGTAAACAGTTCCTTCTCGTACTTCAGGGAAGAAAAGGTGAGCTTGGAATCATAATTGGACAAGGTTTTGAACCGCTCGGAGATCTCTTTGTCCTTTATGGTCTCTGCCTTGTATTTGGCATAGTTCAAGGAGATTTCCGTTTCGTCCTGTTGCGCCTTGATCCATCTGGCATTTTCCTCAATAAGCTTTATCTGGGGGTTAGCGGCCATCCTGGCCATGCTGTTGGCTATGGTCTTTTCATAGTCTATGTAGCCGTTCCAAACCTCAAAATCTGCCGGGGATATCTTGTCCCAGGGAAGGGGATTGCTCTGATCCCGCTCTCCCAGGTCTATATAGCTGTACTTGTCCGGCACCACCACATCGCTCTGCACCCCTTCCAATTGGGTAGAGCCACCGGTAACGCGATAGAATTTTTGGGTGGTGAGCTTAATGGCGCCCAGATCGCCGTGCTCATTGCTGCGCACAATGTTGTTCAGGGGAATAACGTTCTGTACGGTTCCCTTGCCAAAGGTATGCTTGCTGCCGATCACCACTCCGCGCTTGTAGTCCTGCATGGCGGCCGCCAAAATCTCGGAGGCCGAAGCGGAGAGCTCGTTCACCAAGATCACCAAGGGGCCGTCCCATTGCACGCGCTCGTCCTTGTCCTCATAGATGTCCTTGCCCTTGCCACTGCTCTGCACTTGCACCACGGGGCCATCCTTGATGAACAGACCTGCCATTTCCACCACGGTCTTCAAGGAACCCCCGCCATTGTCCCTAAGGTCCAAAATGAGTCCTTTTACGCCCTCTTGTTTCAGTCGTTCCACTTCCTTGGCCACATCGGATGCGGCGTTGCGCTCGCTGTAATCATCAAAATCCACATAAAATTTTGGGAGGTTGATGATGCCGAATTTCTTATCGCCCTTTAGTATGGTCGATGATTTGGCGTAGGATTCCTCCAGCTCCACCACATCCCGGGTCAGGGACACCTCATCCAAGGATCCATCCACCTTGCGCACGATCAGGTTCACCACGCTGCCCTTTTCGCCCTTGATGAGCTTTATGGCATCATCCAGGCGCATGCCCACAATGTTAATGGGTTCCTCATCGCCCTGTCCCACTTTAATGATCTCATCGCCCACCTCCAGGCGTTGGTCCCGCCATACGGGTCCGCCGGAAATGATCTCCACGATCTTGGCGCCACTGGGCTTTTTCTGCAATCTGGCCCCGATGCCCTCGAACTTGCCGGACATGCTCATGTCAAAACGTTCCTTGTCCTGGGGGGCAAAATAATAGGTGTGCGGATCAAACTCGTCCACCACCGTATTGATGTACTGTACAAACCAATCCTTTCGCTCCAGATCGTCCACAAAATCGAAAAATTCATCCAGAGTGGTCAGGGTGGCTTCCCTGGCTTCGCGCTCGGCTTCCTCCGGGGTATGGGCACTGTGGTCATGGTCATCGTTCACCCCAAAGTCGGCCTCTGGGCCATCCTTGGCGGCAACATCCCCGCCCTCCATATGCTTGATCTTGTCATCATAGGTGCCCAAGGTGGCGTACTTTAACTGTTGCCTCCAACGCTCCACCAGTTCCTGCCTGTTGGCGGCAAAGGGCACTTCTTCATAATTGATGTTGATGGTCTCGTCCAGGGTGTAATCAAAAGGCTGGGCCAAAACCTCCTTGTAGATGTCCTTGGCCTCTTCCATACGTTGCATCAACCGCTCGTGCACGATGTTGAAGAAGGTGATGTCGGTATTCTTTATCTCGTCATCGATCTGAAACTTATATTGTTCAAACTCCGCAATGTCCGAGGCCAAAAAATACCTTTTGGTGGGATCCAGCACATCTATAAAATCCTCAAAGACGCTCACGGAGAAGTCGTCGTTGATCTCTTTGGGCTCATAGTGCAGTTTTCCCAGTACATAGGTAATGAGCTCTACCAGCAGTTTGTCCTTGTCATCATTTTCAAAAGACTTGTTGGTATTGCCACAAGAGGCGAAGGCCACCAGCATAATGGCCATAAAAAAAGCGAAATTTCTTTTCATAAAAAGGTATTTTTTTTTGCTTGTACCCAAACCAGAAATGATATTCCTTTCCAGGGAAAAAGCACCGCCGAGGGTACAATTCCCTAAGATAAAGAAAAAACCATGCCATGCCGGGGCTTTGGGATTAATTTTTTGTTAAACGGCAACGCTCGGGGGCATCATCAATAAAAACGTATTTTTGTGGGCTAAAGTATAATCTATGTCCAAACCCTTGATATTGGTCACCAATGATGATGGCATTACCGCTCCAGGGCTTCGTACCTTGGTCTCTTTGATGAACCAACTGGGGGAGGTCTATGTGGTGGCGCCGGACAGTCCGCAATCCGGTATGGGCCACGCCATTACGTTGGACAGCACTTTGTATTCCAAAAGAATGCGGCAAGATATGGCCCACCCCAATGTGGTGGAGTACAGTTGCAGCGGCACCCCGGCAGATTGCGTGAAATTGGCCCTCAAGGAAATCCTTCCCAGGAGGCCGGACCTTTGCGTGAGCGGCATTAACCACGGCGCCAACCACTCCATAAACGTACTGTATTCCGGCACCATGAGCGCCGCCGTGGAAGCCGGTATAGAAGGGGTGCCCGCCATTGGTTTCTCTTTGTGCGACTACAACTGGAACGCCAATTTTGAGCCCGGCAGCGACTTGGTGAAAACCATCGTGGAACAGGCCCTGGAACATCCCATGCCCAAGGACGTGGTGCTCAACGTGAACATTCCGGACCTGCCAAAAGAGGCCCTTAAGGGCATAAAGGTCTGCCGGCAGGCACGGGCCAATTGGAACGAAAAATTTGACAAGAGAACCAATCCCAACGGCAAGGACTACTATTGGCTAACCGGACGGTTTGAGCTCTTGGACGAGGGCCAGGACACCGATGTATGGGCACTGGAGCAAGGCTATGTATCCGTGGTGCCCACCCAATTTGACCTTACGGCCCACCACGCCATACGGGAACTGAACCAGTGGGACTTTGGCCCCTAACGGCAAGGGCTTCCCCGGAACGAAACCTACGGCCTTGATTTGAACACAACAACCAACAAAACACGCATGAACACTAAAAAGGAATTGATCATAGGGATCTTGGTGGGCATCATAGCCAATGGCTTTGGCACCCTGCTCTACATGACCCTGTTCTCTGACATGGACATTGCCGCCACCTGGGAGGCGGCCGTGCAGCAAGGCCACGTGGGCAGTCTCCTGGCACTGGGCGCCATCTTGAACCTGGTGGCCTTCTTTGGCTTTCTGAAACTGCGCAGGGACCACCGGGCCAAAGGGGTGCTGATCGCCACCCTGGGCACGGCCCTGCTCATTCTTGGCTATAAACTGTTCTAGGAATGGACCGCCCTGACCCATATGGGCCGTACCCCTGCACCATCCGGGGATATCAGCGCATGCACCACAGCAAAGCAACAATGCCATGAAGTACTACATCATTGCAGGTGAGGCCAGCGGGGACCTTCACGGCTCCAACCTGATCAAGGCCTTAAAAAAAGAAGATGCCCAAGCGCAAGTGCGTTGTTGGGGCGGCGACCTGATGCAAGCCGCCGGGGGCACCCTGGCCAAACACTACAAGGAACTGGCCTTTATGGGGTTCATGGAGGTCCTTTTAAACCTGGGCACCATTGTCCAGAACATCCGTTTCTGCAAAAAGGACATTGCCCAGTTTGCGCCAGATGTGGTGATTTTCATAGACTACTCCGGCTTTAACCTAAAAATTGCCAAATGGGCAAAAAAGACAGGTTTTAGGACCAATTACTACATCTCGCCCCAAGTATGGGCCTCCCGGGCGGGGCGGGTGGAAAAGATCAAGCGGGACATAGATGCCATGTACGTGATCCTACCTTTTGAAAAGGCTTTTTACCGGGCACGGGGCTACAACGTGACCTTTGTGGGCCACCCGCTCATTGATGCCATTGCACAACAAAGGGAAACGAGCAGGGACGACTTTGTGGAGCAACACGGGCTCCATCCCGAAAAGCCCATCATTGCCCTATTGCCCGGGAGCAGAAAACAGGAGGTGGCCAAGATGTTGGAGGGCATGCTGTCCCTGGTGCCCAGGTTTCCGGAACACCAATTCGTCATTGCCGGAGCGCCCAGCCTGGAAGCCGATTTTTACCGGCAGCTGACCAAAAATGCCGGTGTCCGTTTTATAGACAACCAGACCTATTCCCTTTTAGGGCATGCCCAAGCAGCTTTGGTAACCAGTGGCACGGCCACCTTGGAAACCGCACTGTTCATGGTGCCCCAAGTGGTCTGCTACAAGGCCCATTGGCTCTCTTACCAAATTGCCCGGCGGATCATTACCCTGCGCTTCATCTCCCTGGTAAACTTGATCATGGACCGGGAGGTGGTAAAGGAACTGGTACAGAACGATTTTACCGAGGAAAACCTGTACCGGGAACTTTCCAAGATCATCCATGGGCCCGAAAGGGGACACATGCTGGAAGCGTACGCGGCCTTGCGCCAAAAACTGGGCGGTACGGGCGCCAGCAACAAAGCGGCACACCATATCTACACTTCCCTGAAGGGTTCCTGATGCCATGGAAACCAAGAATATGGAATATTTTGTTAATTTTGATGAACAGACACTTCCATAGGCATGATGAGTCCGCGCACAGTTTCCCTTTTTACCCTTTTCCTTTTCCTTGTGGGATGCAACGCCCTTAAAAAAGGGAAGACGGCAAAGGAGAACCGTACCGTTTCGGTGGCCGCGGCACATGAGGCAAGAACGGGAGAGCGCCCAACGGCGGTGGCCGGCAACAGCGGCGATACCGCCCTACCCTTGGCCGGAAGCAAAAAGGCAGAGGACATCATCAACACCGCACTGACCTTTAGTGGGGTGCGCTATAAATTTGGGGGCACCACCAAAAAGGGAATGGATTGTTCCGGACTGCTGTACGTGTCCTTTGCCAAGCATGACGTGCCCCTGCCCCGAACCTCTTTCCATATGGCAAGCAAGGGCCAAAAGATACGCTTGGGCAATGTGGCCAAGGGCGATCTGCTCTTTTTCAAGACCACCAAACGAGCCAAGAGGATCAATCACGTGGGCATGGTGGTGGATGTGGACGGTAAGGACATCAAATTCATCCATGCCTCCACCTCCCGTGGCGTCATCGTTTCCTCCTTGCGGGAAGGATATTGGAACAGTGCCTTCGTGAAGGCCACCAGGGTGCTTTAGCGCACGCCCAAAGTCAAGGCAAAACCACGGCGGCAAGCAGTTAAAGGGAACCACCGCCCAACGCCCCCTGAAGACCCTGTCCCATTTTGACACCACTGGGAAACTGGTTGGAAAAATTGGGTAAACCACCTCGGGGCAAGCCTCCGAGTAGCAAACCCTTTGGCGATGCCGATGAATGGTAACCATCACCCCTGAACACCCATGAGACTGCTGGACTACGTCCCCATAAAATTGGCCTTTTTTCTCATCCTGGGCATTCTTTTGGAAGACCTATTGCGTCTTCCCGTCATCGCCTTGTTTTTGCTCTTGGCCCTGCTGCTCACGGCGATGGCCATCAGTTTGGGAAAGACCACTAAAAATTCGCCCGTATTTGGTTTCCTGGCTGGGGGCACCACCTTGGTCCTGGGCATGCTGTCCATGGCCCTCACGGACCCATCCAACCAAAAAAGACACTACACGCACTATCTCGGGGAAGGCCCACAGTCCGTACAGCTAAAGATCGTGGAGACCTTAAAGCACAGCCCCTACGCCCATCGGTACATTGCCAGGGTAGATGCCGTGAACCATTTGACCACCGAGGGCAAGGTGCTCTTTACACTTACAAAAAAGGACACCATGCCCCTGCTAAAGGTAGATGACGAAATCATTGCCTTTGCCCCCTTTACTCCCTTTAAGGCGCCTCCCAACCCTTATCAGTTCCATTATGGGCAATATATGGCCCATTTGGGAGTGCACCGGAGCATCCGAGCGGCGCCCAAGGAGATGGTGGTGAGGCAGCAGCCCTCCGCAACTACGATCGGCGCGGCCGAAAGACTGCGCAACCACATCACGGCCCGTTTGACCGATGCCGGTTTTTCCGGTGATGAACTTGCCGTGGTAAGGGCCCTTTTCTTGGGGCAAAGGGATCAAATCTCAGACAGCACCTATGACGATTACAAGGACGCAGGGGCCGTACACATCTTGGCCCTCTCCGGCCTCCATATTGGCATTCTCTTGCTCCTCATCAACTTTTTGCTGTCTCCCTTGAAGCGGCTGGCCGGCGGTAGGCCCTTAACATTGGTCCTTACCGTGGGGCTCCTCTGGGCTTTCGCCTTTCTTGCCGGTGGCTCACCCTCATTGATCCGGGCTTGCACCATGTTCAGTTTTGTGGCCTATGCCATGCACCTTAACCGTCCCAGCAGCAGCTTTAACATCTTGGCGCTCTCCCTACTGTTCCTTCTTTTGTTGTTTGATCCCCGCCTCATTTATCAAGTGGGCTTTCAGATGAGCTATGCGGCGGTATTTGCCATTGTCTGGCTCTACCCCATACTGCAAAGATGGTGGCGGCCAAAGAGCAGGGCCCTGCGCTACCTTTGGCAACTTTTGGCCGTGAGCATTGCCGCCCAGCTTGGCGTACTGCCCATAAGCTTGTTCTATTTCCATCAGTTCCCAGGCCTCTTTTTTGTGAGCAACCTTTTGTTGATTCCCGGAATGGGCCTTGTTCTGGGTCTGGGCATTCTGGTGATTTTCTTGGCCTTGGCCAATGCCCTGCCCTCCCTTTTGGCGGAACTCTTCCGGCAGGTGATCGCCACGATGAACACGGTGGTGTCCTGGGTGGCTTCGCAAGAAGCCTTTGTGTTCAAGGATATTCCGTTTGATGATTTCCAGGTCTTCCTGGCCTTTCTCTTGGTGCTGGCCTTGGGCCACGTGCTGCAAAGGCCCACCCATAAGCGCTTGGTTGCCCTGCTCTGTACGGTTGGGGCATTCCAGTTGCACCATCACCTGGGCCAGTGGCAAATGGCTAAGAAACAGGCATTGGTGATACCGCACGTGTCCGGTGCCTCCGGCATTTGGGAACAACGGGGACCAACCCTCCACATTTATGGAGATGGACTGGAAGGGCATGTTGCCGTAAGGGATTTTAAGATCGGTGAAGGCCTTGGCGAGGTGGTTTCCCAGCCTTTGCGAAACAGTTATGAACACCAGGGCGCACCCATCTATGTCATGGACAGCACCGGCATCTATCCCCCCGGGAAACGCGTGCACACCTTGATCGTCACCGGCAACCCTAGAATCAATTTCGATCGGGCCCTGTTGGCGCTCCGCCCAAAGCAAATTGTTGCCGATGGCAGCAACTACAACAGTTCGGTGAACCGGTGGGCCACCAGTGCCAAAAAACAAAACATCCCTTTTCACCACACGGGCAAAAAGGGTGCTTTTTATTTTAAAGGGCCCCATTGAAAGATGGCGGCCCGATGAAAAAAAGTAACCTACCTCGGGGCAAGCCCACGAGGCATTCATAAGAAACTGAATTTTAATTTCGGGGCAAGCCTCGGAGTATCAAACCCTTTGGCGGTGCCAATCAATGGGCCAACAGTTCGGATCCTTCCTCCTCTGCCCCGTGCGTCAATCGTTTCAAGGGCTTTAGAATCAACAGCACCAAAAGACCAAAAATGACACAGAAGATCGTGATGCCGGTAAAGAGCTGAAATTCAGAAAAATTCTTGATTTGCTCCCCTATGCTTCCCGCCACAAAATTGCCCAGGCCCGTTGCGGCAAAATAGGCCCCCATCATAAAGCCCGCATATTTTACGGGAGACAGTTTGGTCACAAAGGACAGTGCCACCGGTGAGGCGCACAATTCCCCAATGGTGTGGAAAAGATAGGCCAGCACCAGCCATATCATGGCAGATTTGCCCACCTCCTCGAATTCCAGGGAAGCCTTGGACATGAACACAAAGCCAAGGCCCATGATGATGATGCCTATGGCCATTTTAAAGAGCGAGCTGCTTTCCTTTCCCCGGTTTTTCCACCATACCCAGAACAGGGCAACGGGCAAGCCCAGGGTGAAGATAAAAAAGGAGTTTACGGACTGGAACCAGGTGGCCGGCACTTCGTAGGGATCTATGGTAAAGACATACACTTTGAGCACCAAGAAGAGGGCACCGATCACCCCGGCCCCAATGAACCATCCCGTGCCGCTTTTTCTGTCCTTTCGGTAGGCCAGCAGGGCCTTGACCACCATGAGCCCGGTAAGCCCCAGTAAGATGATGTCTATGTTCAACAGATCGGTGAGCCGGTTGGTTTTTTCCTTGGCGTAGATGTTCATAAGGCCGCCGGCCTGTTCAAAGGCGCCCCAGAACACAATGATCATCAGAAAGGAAATGAAGATCACCTTCATTCTATCTTTCTCCACGGCGTTAAGGGGTCTTTTCTGGGCTTCTTTCTCTTCCTCGCTACTGTCTGCGCTACCGGGCTTATTGCCCACGGGCTTCAGGTATTTCTGCCCCCAAACGTACACGATCTGGCCAATGAGCATCCCTATGCCCGCCATGCCAAAGCCATAGTGCCAGTTGATGTTCTCCCCAACCGTACCGATGATGATACCGGCCAGGAACGCCCCTATGTTGATGCCTATGTAAAAAATGGTGAAGCCAACGTCCCTTCTGCTGTCTCCCCTTGGGTAAAGACCGCCCACCATGGTGGAAATATTGGGCTTAAGGCAGCCCACTCCGGCAATGATGAACCCAAGCCCCGTGTAGAACGCCCAGGCCGGCGGAAAGGCCAGCACCAAGTGCCCTATACAGAGTAGCACACCCCCGATCATCACCGTTTTCTTCTGTCCAAAAATACGGTCGGCAATGAGGCCGCCGGGAATGGAGGCCAGATACACCAAGGTGGTGTACCACTTGTAGAGGTTAATGGCCTCGGACTCTTCCCAGCCCCAACCGGGATTGTCAGACATGACGGCGGCGGTAAGGAACAGGGTGAGCAGGGCCCGCATGCCGTAATAGGAAAACCGTTCCCATAGTTCGGTAAAAAACAAAAAGTAAAGTCCTACGGGGTGGCCAAACAGTTCCCGCTCATGAGGTGGCCTTATGCCATGTGTTTCCATATTGTTGGTTTCATTGGTTTTGTTGCGGTGGCACAGTGCCCCTGTTCCGGGGCAATGGCGCCCCTAGTGCGCGCCGTATTGCCGGTTCAAAGATTTTCCCTGACAAATTTGCTCATCTTGTTGTACAGGTGCACCCGGGTGTTGCCCCCATAGATGCCGTGGTTCTTGTCCGGGTAAATGGCCCACTCAAAAGGCTTGTTGGCCTGCACCAGGGCCTCGATCATGCGCATGGTGTTCTGTACGTGCACATTGTCGTCTCCGGACCCGTGCACCAAGAGGTACTTCCCCTTTAGGAGCTCGGGGTAGTTAAAGGGCGAATTATCGTCGTAGCCAGAAGGGTTCTCGGCCGGGGTGCGCATAAAGCGTTCAGTATAGATGGTATCGTAAAAGCGCCAAGAGGTAACGGGTGCCACGGCAATGGCCATTTCAAAAACATCATTGCCCTTCAGGAGGCAGTTGGTGGCCATGTGCCCCCCAAAGCTCCAGCCCCAAATACCGGTGCGATCTTCATCAATATAGGCCAGCTTGCTCAATTCCCTGGCCGCCGCAATTTGGTCCTCGGTCTCGTATTTCACCAAATTCATATAGGTGGCCTTTTTAAAGTCGCGCCCCTTGTATCCGGTGCCGCGTCCGTCCACACAGGCCACGATATAGCCTTCGGCCACCAATTTCTGGTGCCAGTAGTCATTGCCGGACATCCATCTGTTGGCCACATTTTGGGAGCCGGGCCCGCTGTACTGGTACATAAAGAGAGGATATTCCTTGTTGGGGTCAAAGTCCAGGGGCTTTAACATGTACATGTTCAAATCGTTGCCATTGATGCTTATGGTGGAAAATTCCTTTGGACTAATGGCATAGTCTTCCAATTTTGCCAAAAGGGCACTGTTGTTCTTGATCTCGGTGAGCTGCTTCCCGGTCAGGGCACGGTGCAGGGTATAGGTGTTGGGCACCGTGGCGCTGGAATAGGTGTTTATGAAGTAGGTGAAATCTGCGCTGAAATCGGCTGCATTGGTGCCCGGCTCAGCGGCCAGGGCGCGTTTCTTTTTACCGTTGCTCTCCACGCTGTACACCCCACGGTTAATGGAACCGTTTTCGGTGGATTGGTAATAGACCCTGTCCTCATTTTGGTCGTATCCGTAATAGCGGGTAACCTCCCACTCCCCTTGGGTGATCTGGTTCATAAGCTCCCCGTCCGGGCCGTAGAGGTAAATGTGGTTCCAGCCATCCTTTTCGGACGTCCATATGAAACTGTCATCGGCCAAAAAGGTGAGGTCGTCCGTAACGTCCACATAGGCCGCATCCTTTTCTTCCAAGAGCACCGTACTGGAGTTGTCAAGAACATCCACCCGATGCAATTTCAAATGATTTTGATGTCTGTTGATGGTCTGTACGCTAAGGTGCCTGGGATTGTTCATCCACTTGATGCGGGGAATGTAGTACGGATCCCCCAAATTCACTTTCTCGGTATTGCCCGAAGCCACATCCAATAGATGTAGGGAAACCAGGGCATTGTCCTCACCGGCCTTGGGGTACTTGAACACGGTCTGATCCGGATAGAGCCCCGTCCCGTAAACATCCATGGAAAACTCGGGCACCCGGCTCTCATCGAACCTTAAAAAAGCAATTTTGCTCCCGTCACTGTTCCAATCGAACGCGCGCACAAAGGCAAATTCCTCTTCATAGACCCAGTCCGTGATGCCGTTTATAATGGCGTTCTTTTTCCCATCTTGGGTGAGCTGCCTGGTGTTTTTCGTGGCAAGGTCCAATAGATATAGGTCATTGTTGAGTGCGTAGGCCACTTTTGTGCCGTCTGGCGAGAGTACGGGTTCCTGTATCTTCTGGTCCGAAATCTTCACCAAGCTTTTGTCCTTGACATCGTACACATAAAAATAGCCCAGGGTAGATCTGCGATAAATGGACTCCACCTCGGTGGCCAACAGCATCTTGCTCTCATCTGCATTGAACTCATACGAACTAAAGCGGGGCAGGTCTTTTAGATCTGTCGAAGACACCAAGGTCCTTACCTTGCCCTGGGTGGCATAGTCGTACACATCCACGCTGCTGTTTCCCGTGGCCCTATCAAAATTAAGCACGGTATATTCCTCACCGTTGTTCAGGGAACGTAGGGCATCCAGACCCTGGGTACGAAAGGAACCATTGTAGATCTCCTCCACGGAAACCGTTTTCTTTTGGGCGGTCAGTAAGGTGGCCATCAGAAAAAAGAGAAAGGCCATGAACTTAAAATTGCGCATAAGGGAATTGTTTTTGTATAAGCTACCAAGTTTACCACATTTTCCCGAAAAAACCCCCTTTTACCCAAAAAAAGAAGTCCATTTTAACGCCATTGGCCCGCCAAAGGGGCAATTTGGTTATCTTTGTTGCACAAAAGCAAAAAGCCCTCTGGCGGTAAAACCAAGGAACGCATGACGGAGCCCATACAAGGTTTCTCCAAACTGAGCAAACAAGAAAAAATATCGTGGATCGTTTCCCGATACACCCAAGACCCGGAAAGGGCCGCCCAGCTCCTGAGCGCCTATTGGAACGAGGACCCCAAACTACAGCAACTGCACGATGAGTTCATAGAGAACACCATCACCAACCAATACATGCCCCTGGGCATTGCCCCCAATTTTCTGATCAATGGAAACTTGTACGCCATCCCCATGGCCATTGAGGAAAGCTCCGTGGTGGCGGCGGCCAGCAAGGCGGCAAAGTTCTGGTTGGATCGCGGCGGGTTCACCGCAGAGGTACTGGGCACGGAAAAAGTGGGGCAGGTACATTTTTTCTTTGCCGGCGGCACGGCCAAGCTCCAAACCTTTATAGACCAAATAAGGCCCAAATTCCTGGAAGACACCCTTGGCATTACCGAGAGCATGTCCAAACGCGGGGGCGGCATCAAGGACATTGCCCTCAGGGACCTTACCGACAGGTTGCCGGGGTACTACCAATTGCACTGCACTTTTGAGACCAAGGACGCCATGGGGGCCAATTTTATAAATAGTTGCTTGGAACAATTTGCCGAGACCCTAAAAAGGGAAAGCGCAGGATATGTTGGCTTTAATGAGGAAGAACGTGCCATTGAGGTGGTAATGTCCATACTCTCCAACTACGTTCCCAACTGTATGGTAAGGGCATCGGTGAGCTGTCCCATCTCCGAACTGGACATTTCCGAAACCGTTTCGCCCTTGGCCTTTGCCCAAAAAATGGTGCGTGCCGTGAACATTGCCCAGGCCTCTCCCTACCGGGCCGTAACCCATAACAAGGGCATCATGAACGGAGTGGATGCCGTTGTCCTGGCCACCGGCAACGATTTCCGGGCCGTGGAGGCCGCCGCCCACGCCTATGCCGCCAAAGACGGCCGGTATGGCAGCCTTACCCATGCGAAGATCCAGGATGGCCAGTTCACTTTTTGGATCGAACTTCCCCTGGCCTTGGGAACGGTGGGCGGCCTCACAAAACTGCACCCACTGGTAAAACTGAACCTGGAAATCTTACAACACCCCAGCGCGGAAGAACTGATGCAGATCGTTGCCGTGGCCGGATTGGCCCAAAACTTTGCCGCCGTGAGCTCGCTCGTCACCACGGGAATACAGAAGGGCCATATGAAAATGCACCTGCTCAACATCCTGAACCAGCTAGAGGCCACGGAAGCGGAAAAAGCCCTTCTCATTGCCCATTTTAAAACAAACACGGTTACCCACCGCGGGGCCATCAATGCCCTGGAATCCTTGAGAAAGAACAATGGGGCATCGGTTTTATAGCAACGGCAAATTATTGATCACGGGAGAATACGCCATTCTGGACGGGGCAAGCGGCCTGGCCGTGCCCACCCGCTACGGACAGGCGCTACGGGTAAAGGAGCAAAAGGAAAAAGGGCTTTCATGGCAGGCCAAGGACGAGACCGGCAAAATTTGGTTCCAAGCCCATTTCAATGTGGATCTTGAACCAACATCCAGCACGGATGATGCCGTGGCCACCCGCCTTACCTCCATCCTCAAGGCAGCCAAAGGGCTCAATCCCAACTGGATGGACAGCCCCAATGGCCAAAGCGTGGAGACCACACGCGATTTTCCGGCCCATTGGGGCCTGGGCACCTCTAGCACCTTGATCAACAATGTGGCCCAATGGACCGGCGTAAACGCCTACGCCCTTTTGGAGCAGACCTTTGGTGGAAGTGGTTATGACATTGCCTGCGCAGTTGGTAACGACCCCATTGTCTATGCCCTGGATGCCAAGAAAAATCCGGTCGTGGTACCGGTGCACTTTACGCCTCCCTTTGCTTCCCAGCTGTTCTTTGTGCACCTGAACCAAAAACAGAACAGCCGCACGGCCATTGCGGCATACCGGGCCAAAACCGCCGCAACCCAATTTTTCCAAGAAGTGAGCCGGCTCACCCAAGCCTTTGTGGACTGCCGCGACCTACCGCTGTTCCAAGACCTGATGGAAGAACACGAAGCCCTGCTATCCAAAACCCTTGAGATTGCCCCGGTAAAGGAACGCTTGTTCCCCGACTATTTTGGCGCCATAAAGAGCCTGGGCGCTTGGGGCGGCGATTTTGTGATGGCCACGGGCAATGAAAACACCCGGTCCTATTTTGAAGCCAAGGGGTTTGGCACGGTCATTCCCTTTTCCAAAATGCTTCTTTAGATTTATTTCTTTGGGGGCATCCGCCAGGGTTCCATGCCCGTTCCCAATGGACCATAGGCCCCGGCCGATCCATCTCCAATTATTTTTTGAAGGACAAAAAAATTCCAATGCCCTGGCCGATCTTCAAAAAAGAAGGGGTGCCGCCAAAAAAATGGCCACAAAAAAAACCCGCCGAAAACAAAGGGCAGGGTCTTTTTTAAGGTTATTTACGGCCTAGTGTCAGGTAAGCCAAATTCGTCGCATGATGCAAGGCTTCTTTTGCGGCATATTGTCGTTAAAAAATAATTCCGTAGCTACTGCCATATCTTGCCTTCGCAGCATCTCGCCCATAGCACTTGCTATGTCGTGCCTGAATCTGCCACAAAATCCACTCCCGCACCTGCGGGAGCCTTATACGCCAATTCAGTTTTAGCTTAACACTAGTAAAAAACGGCCCTTTTATCTTCAATTTCCGAACTTTCTTTGAGTGCGTTGTACACATCGCTGTTTACCCTGTTGGCCGCATTGGTTTTTACGGTATTGGCAAAGGTACTGTAGTTGTCCAGCGGAGTTGCCGGCGTTCTCTTCACAATTTCAATTTTGAACACCCCTGTGTTGCCCTCGATCAGTTCAGAGACCTCCCCTTCTTGCATTCCGTAGGCGGTACCGACCACTGCGGGCTCCGAACCTGCCCCGGGAATGGTGGGAGACTTTACGGTGAGCGCACTGGCCGTGGAAACCGTGACGCTGTTGTCCTGGGCAATGGCATCCATGGTCTTGCCCTTGTTGGCCCCGATGATCTGGGCCGCCTTGCGCTCCTTGCGGATGATGGGCAACACGGTGGCAGAAGCATCCTCTGCGCTCATTACGCCCTCTTTATAGCTTCCGGTGAGCTGCACCACGGCGTAGCCGTCGTTGACATCGAACCTTTTGATATCGCCCACCTCGGTGTCCTTGTTAAAGGCCCATTGCACAATGCTTCGCTGTGCAGACAGCCCGGGCAGGTTTTCATCCAAGGCCTTGATCTTGTTCACGGGGCGCACCAGATAGTCACTTTTCTTGGCAATATCGGAAAAAGCGGCATTGTCCTCTATGGTTTCCATCTCAAATTTGGTGGCATTGGTAAAGAGGGTGTTTATGGTTTCCTCTGAAGCTTCGATCTCCCTGCTCAGGGTGGCCAACTGCACCACGTCTTCCTTGTCATCCACCTTGATGACGTGGAAACCAAAATCGGTCTCCACCATACCCACTTCACCCACGGGATTGTCAAAGGCAAAATCATTGAATTCCGGTACCATGACCCCACGCTGAAAGTAACCAAGGTCGCCACCGTTCGGGGCCGAGGGCCCGTCTGAATTGTCCCTGGCCAAGGTAGCGAAGACCGTGTTGGGCTTTTTGGCCTCGGCCAATAGCTCTTTGGCCTTGGCCTCTGCCTCTTCCTTGGTCCTGGTCACCTCGGGGTTGGCGCGCATTGCGCCCTCGTAGGCCAGGAGAATATGGCTTGCCTTTACCGAACCGTTGGGCCTGCGCCCCATCATCTTGGATATTTTGTAGGCACCCCCATCCTTGTACGGGCCATAGATCTCGCCCACTTGGAGCGCCATCAGGGAATCTGCCACGGAAGCCGGCAAGTTCTTCTTGGCCTTGTAAAGGGTATCTAGTTTGGTATCTGAGTGGCGGTCCAAAAAAGCGGCCATGTCCTGTGTTTCCCTAAAACCAAAGACCGTGTCGTTGCGATCGGTCTGGGCATTGTACTCCACCGTGTTGTCCAGCAAGGCCATCAAGGCCGCCTTTATGGCGGCATCGTCCTCATCGGAGGGCTTTTCCTCAAAAAGCACAAATTGGATGTCGCGGGCCGCTTCTTGCTTAAACTGGTCCTTGTGGTCATTGACGTAGGCGGAAATCTCACTTTTGGTCACCGTGATGGTACTGTCCGGGATGGAGGAAAAGGGCACCCGTACATATTTGATGTCCATTTTCTCATTGGCCAGCTTATAATCCAGTTCGCCCTCCTTCAAGGTGGCGCCCACACCGGCCTTGACCAGGTTGAAATAGGTCTCCTCCTTGGCCATTTGGATGATCTCTTGCTCGGTCTGCAACCAGGCATCGTACTGCAAGGGGTTGTTCACTTTCCAGTCGGCCACGGTCTGTTTGAAGATGTTGGGGTCGAACACCCCGTTGGAGTTCTGAAATTCGGGGTTCTCGGCATATCCGGTGGTCCTGAGGAAATCGATGATCTCGTCCTGACCGATGCCAATGCCCAGTTCCTCGAACTGTTCGCTTAAAATGGTGGTCCTCACCTCCCGGTCCCAGACCTGGTTCATGAGCTGCATGGAAGACATGGTGGGGCCCATTTGCCTGGAAATGGTCTCCAGTTTTCGCCTAAACTCCGTAATGGGAATCTCCTCTCCGTTGATCTCGCCCACTGCAGCGCCCAATTTTTCGCCGCCGGCGGCGAAATTATCACTTGTAAACACCCCTGAGATGACGAATGCAAAGAGCGCAAGCCCAATGATGAGTATCAATACCGTGGTACGCTTTCTTATGTTCTCTAAAACTGCCATGCTATGGTTACATTAAAATCAGTTGGCGAAATTACCATTTTTAATTGAAATAATAAAAACTAAAACACCGCTAAAAGTTGGGCTGCTAAGGGGTTAGTCACCCTGTAAAATCTCCAGTGCCACGAGGTCTATTTTGGTGTTGGAAACCTCCAAAACGGTGAATTTGAATCGGTCTATGACAATTTCCGCGTCCTTTTCCGGGATATGCCCCTCATGGTGCACCACCAGGCCACCCAGGGTCTCGTACTCATCGGACATGGGCAACTCCAGGCCGTGGTTGTCGTTGATCTGGTCCACTTCCAGGCGTGCGGAGAAAAGATAGTGGTTGGCATCTATCCGCTCTTCCCTGAGGTCGGTACTGTCATGTTCGTCTTCAATTTCGCCAAAAAGCTCCTCCACAATGTCTTCCACCGTCATCAGTCCGGCAGTGCCGCCGTATTCGTCCAGCACCACGGCAATGCTCTTGCGCTTTTTAATGAGCACGTTCAGTATTTCTTGGATGAGCATGGTTTCCGGCACCAGCTCCACGGGGAGGAGGATGCTCTTAATGGTCTTTGGCCGCTTAAAGAGCTCATAGGAGTGCACATAGCCCACAATGTCATCTATGGTGTCCTTGTACACCACGGTCTTGGAGAGGCCCGTCTCGGTAAAGAGCTTGGCCAGGTTCTTTGGGGTCTCGTGTATCTCTACCGCCACCACCTCTGTGCGCGGCACCATGACCTCCCTGGCCTTTACGCCGGAAAACTCCAGTGCGTTCTGAAAGATTTGGATCTCGGAATCCACTTCATCCTCGGCGGCCACGGCCTCCATTTGTTCGGTGATATAATCGCCCAGCTCCAGTTTGGTGAAGGCCAGCTGCACCTCATCTCCCGGGGTCCTGAAAAACACTTTGAGGATAAGGTCGGAGACCCAGATGACAAAGTCGGACAACAATGAAAAAAGCACATAGAACAGGTAGGCCGGCACGGCAAAGAACTTGAGCATGCGGTTGGCGTAGATCTGGAAGAGCACCTTGGGCAGGAACTCTGCGGTAATGAGTATGATCAGGGTAGATATGATGGTCTGGGTCACCAGGCTAAAATCGGTCAACATCAACCTTAAAAATGCGTTTTGGGGGGCCAGACGAAGAAACCACTCCATAAGGATCTCTCCCATAAAGAGGCCATAGACCACCAGGGCAACATTGTTTCCAATGAGCATGGTGGCAATGAATTTGGAGGGTTTGTGGGTAAGCTTCCCCAGCACGTTTGCCAAGATGCCCTCCTGTTTCTTCTCTATCTCAATATGGATCTTGTTGGCAGAGACAAAGGCAATTTCCATCCCCGAAAAAAAAGCGGAAAAAACCAGGGACAGCACCACAATGATCAAATGCGGCTCCAAGATCAGGAATTGTTTTGTTCTTGCTCCTTCCTCTTCTCAAAGCGCTTTCGATATTTGCGCCTAAAAAGGAACATGCCCACGCCCATTAACCCAAAAAAGACGAACAAGTAGGCATTGTCACGGTCCACGTTCCAATCCGTATAGATTCTGTACACGGAAAAAATTGCCATAAACAACCACAGATACTCCGTATATCTCAATATTTTAATCATCTTGGCTTTCTTTTATCAGCATTAACCCGTAGGTCTTGTGCGCGTTTAAAAAACTCAAATCCTTTTTAATGTCCATACCCTCGCCGTCCATGACCGTGCCGTCTTCCGGGTTGGTAAAGGTAAATTTCTTTTCCGTAAAGGCCCATTCATTTCCGCGGTCATAGTACAATTGGGGCGTTTTCAATTTCTTGCCGTCATGGCCGTCAATGCGCACATTCCCCTCCAAACTCACCAGACCGGTGGCGGCATAGAGAATGCCCGTATCTGCCTCGATGGTGGTTTTCTGCCCTTTTTCATTGAATATTTCTATGACCACCCCTTCCGGAAAGGTCTGGTAGGGAAAGTCCAAATTTTCATAATCGTTGCGCAAAGGACCGGACATGACCGCCATTACCTTTGAAGCCCCTGTGTTTTCGGAGTTTATTTTTTCGGGCGACTCGGTATAGGTAATCTCAAAGTTCTTGGCAATGCCCTGGGGAAATATCTGTTTTGTGGCCTCGTTCCCCACCCGTTTGTAGGTGTCTTGGCAACCTAAAAAAAGCATTGCCATGGCCACAACCACGACAATGCTTTTGTTCTCTATGTGCATCTGGGGGCAATTTACAAATTGGGGACCTTTACGCTACCTCCCACCCAGCAGGAAAAATTAACGGTTTTCCCGGCCATTCCGGCGGTAAAGATCATCTCCTTGGTGGGCGCCTTGGCGGCGTAGCTCGCCGCGCTCTGGTTGGCCCGGCCCCTTTGGGCGGGATCTACCCTCCCGGCCTGGCGCGCCATGTCTGCCGCCTTCCAATAAATGGCCCTTTTCTCAAATGGCGTGGAACCACAATCGTTGGCACTATTGGCGTATAGACTGGCTATCAGCAAATAGGCCTTGCCATTGGACGGGTTGGCGTCAATGGCCTTCTGGGCATAGCTCCTTGCGGTGGACTTACTGCCCCTTCTGTAAATGGTGGCCACTTTATAGGCAATGTTGGATTTTTTCCTTGCATCCGTCTCCAGCTCCAACGCCTTGTTGAAATCTGCCACGGCCCCATTGGTGTCCCCGCTCTTGGACTTTAAACTGCCCAGGTACACGTACACGTCCGCAGATGGATCCAACTCGGCCTGTACTTCCACCATTTGCTTAAAGAGGGGATCGTCCGTACATTCTTTGTTGAACATGCGCCCTACGGCCCCCTTCACCCATTTGATGTCGCTTCTCTTCTCGTCGAAGTTCTTTTTGTACAGGGGAATCAGGTTTTCACAGTCTGCCAGGGCGCCCAACTTGGAGTCTATACTGCCCTCGATCTTACCATAGGCCTCGGAATAAGAGTTGTATGATTTTAGTCTTCTTTTCTCCTTTGAGGTCAAGGTACCAGCGTCTTCCTTGGGCAACAGCTGCGCGATGCGATCGGTGAGCTTGGCGTTCTCATCAGCTATTTTTTCCATGACATCATCGTACACATCAAAGACCTCCTGCAGTTCTTTCTGGCCGGCGTTGTGAAGATCCACCAGGCTGCTGAAATAGATGTAGAGCGCCTTGGGATTGGTAAAATTGTCCCGATCACCGGTAAAGGCCTCACCCAACAATTTGTACATTTCGGCATCATCTGCCATCTTATTGTCGTATTTCACCATGGCCTTGTCCACCATCGTCTCGCCCTTGCTGGTCTTGGAGGCAAAATGCTTCAACTTGTTGTCGTACAAGCCCATAAGGTCGTTGGCAAAACCTTCCTTTTCCGCTCCGGACGCTTTTTCGATCTTGTCCTTCAAGATGCGCTCACCATATACGTAGATGGCATTGTTGAGCTGTGGACAGGTTTCATACACCATTTTCCAGGGCTCGTAGGCGGCATCATAGTTCTTGACCTTGGCATGCTCGGAAAAGATGGACAGGTTTGTCATACATTCCGGGTTCTGGGCTTGGGCGTGGGCAACGCCCACAGCCACAATTAAGGCAAGTGCGGTAAGGTAAAGCTTCGTTTTCATCATACTGTTTTTAAAAGAGGTTAATGTACTAATTTTTCGTCAATCTATTTTTCTTTTACGGAACCAATTGTCGTTCAGGGACAATCCCACATTGATTTTAAGATAAGATTCCTCGACCAGATCGGCCTTTGTGGTGCCCCGTCTCCCCAGCTCTACGCCTATGTTGAGATTGGAGTAACTCCTTGGCAGCGGTAACCCAACTCCAAAAGTTATGCCAAAATTACTGATGGACTCATTGTTGACGACCATTCCGGTGCGGTCCAACCTAAGGCCGGCGCGGTAGGTAATTCTCTTTAGGTAGCTGGAAAAAGAGCCCGCATCGGGGATAAAGAACCCGCCCAGGGCATAGGATGAAGCGTCCTCATAGGTAGCGTTTTCCACGCCCAGAAAAGGGTTCTCAAAGGCGGAAAGTCCCTGCATGGTGTACTCTGCCCCCAAGAACCAGGACCGGTCCCTACCGTAACCAATGCCCACCGTGGTGGCAGTGGGCACCTTGAACTCGGTGTTGCGCAGATTCTGGGCCTCCAGGTCCACCTCCACTTCCTCAATATTGTTTCCCGTGGCAATGAAAAAAGACCCAATGGTGCGCTCATTCTTGGAGACCAGGTTGCCCTGGGTGTTTACCCGTACCGATGCACGTAGGGTATGTTTGTTCTTAAAGGTGGGCGCGTACATGAGCGCATAATTGAAATCGAAACCATTGATCCTGGAAGAGCGTCGGTCAAAAGTGCCAA
The DNA here is from genome assembly GCF_047345505.1 of Maribacter aquimarinus. Taxonomy (NCBI): domain Bacteria; kingdom Pseudomonadati; phylum Bacteroidota; class Flavobacteriia; order Flavobacteriales; family Flavobacteriaceae; genus Maribacter; species Maribacter aquimarinus. The sequence continues at coordinate 45,736 of NZ_JBLFEO010000017.1, forward strand.
ATTGAACATCTTCTATCTGTTGCAACCGCTGGTTGCTCAGGGTACCGAAGTTAAAGTTTACCGTGGCCCCCACACTGAGGTTCTTGACCACTTCATATCCAAGGGTGTAGTACACCCTGTTCAACCCCCCTTCACCCGAATACAGATTGATCACGGACTGCTCCCCGCTCACGCCCTCCGCGGTTAGGTCGTACCCCACGGCGGTGTAGGGCATAAGGCCAAACCCCATGCCAAGACCGCGCCCAAGACTAAAGGCCAGGGACAAATAGTCCAGATTGGTCACGGAGCTGTTGTCTTCTTCCAAGGCCGTTCTGAGACGGTATTGCTGGCGGGAGACACCGGCCGTGTACACGGTGGTTCCAAAATCATCCCCAAAAGGCACCCCGAGCTCGGCATAGGCGGCGGGGTTTTTAAGATTTACGTGGATGCTGTCTGCGTAAACGCCAATATCGCCCATCATTTGGTTTTCCACGGTTCCCGTGGTTCTGATATCGCCCAGACCAAAGTAAGAATAAGGGGAAACAGTGCCGTTTTGGCCATATATACCAAAAGATACCAGGCCCATGAGCGCAATAGAAAGTTTTCTGATCATTTATAGTTTGTTGTGCTCCAACAAATGATTTAGCCCCTTAAGGAGAAAATTAGTGTCCGCAAATATGCCATTTTTTAGTCGTTCTGACAAAAATAGGCCATCGCCCCCTGTTAAAATGACTGTTAAATCTTTGAAACGCAATCCATACTGCCGCACCGTGCCCAAAATTTCTTGCTCCACCCCATTGAGAACCCCGGCATGCATGCAGCTTTCAGTGGTATTTCCCATAAAATCGCCCCACTGGCCAGGAGCCAAGAGCGGCAGCTTGTCCGTGTCCCGGTGCATGGCCGCATAGCGCATTCCCATGCCTGGCGATATGGCCCCTCCAAGGTATTCATTGCGATCGGTGAGCAGGTCATAGGTAATACAGCTGCCCGCATCGATGACCAGGGAATTTCGGTTGGGAAACCCGTAAAAGGCCGCGGTGACCAGGGCCATACGATCGGTGCCCAGGGTCTGTGGAGTGGCATACGAATTTTTGAAAGGCACTTTGGAGGCATGGCCAAGGACGTGGACCTTCGCGTAGCGCGATACCACGGCCAAATGCTCCTTGGAAAGGGCACCAGCGGCAGAAACAATGGCGTGGGTTACGCTTGTATGGATGTCCATGACCCTTTGCAAGGCTTGGGACAGCTGTTTCTGACCCACCCTTTCCTGATACAAAAGCAGGTCTTTCCCAAAAATGGCCAATTTTATATGGGTGTTGCCAATATCAACAATCAAGTTCATGGTACAAAGATTGCAAATAGGTAAAAACTAATTGCTTTTTTTGACAATTAGTTTGTTTATCCTAAAATTGAAATTATATTTGCAGCCGCTTTTAGAGACGCACCGCAGCCTTAAAACTGCCTTGGTTTTCGCAAGATTTACGGTTTTTGGGAGCAAGAAGGATTGTGGGTGACGAAGTCCGAGTTGGTGGAGTCCCGAAGCCTCTGGAGACCGAAAATCCATGTGTCCCTGGTTCCCCCGAAATTTCGGGGCTGGAGGCGAAGAATTGAAATATTGGGTATTGGTGACGAAGCCCGAGTTGGTGGAGTCCCGAAGCCTCGGGAGACCGAAAATCCATGTGTCCCTGGTTCCCCCGAAATTTCGGGGCTGGAGGCAAAGAATTGAAATATTGAGTATTGGTGACGAAGCCCGAGTTGGTGGAGTCCCGAAGCCTCGGGAGACTGAAAATCCATGTGTCCCTGGTTCCCCCGAAATTTCGGGGCTGGAGGCAAAGAATTGAAATATTGGGTATTGGTGACGAAGCCGGAGTTGGTGGAGTCCCGAAGCCTCGGGAGACTGAAAATCCATGTGTCCCTGGTTCCCCCGAAATCTCGGGGCTGGAGGCAAAGAATTGAAATATTGGGTATTGGTGACGAAGCCAGAGTTGGTGGAGTCCCGAAGCCTCGGGAGACCGAAAATCCATGTGTCCCTGGTTCCCCCGAAATTTCGGGGCTGGAGGCAAAGAATTGAAATATTGAGTATTGGTGCCTTAGCTCAGTTGGTAGAGCAATGGACTGAAAATCCATGTGTCCCTGGTTCGATTCCTGGAGGCACCACAACCGATCCCCGCAATAGCGGGGATTTTTTGTTTATATTAACTTTCAAATGCACTTTCTATACATCCTATATAGCCACAAAATAGACAAACACTATGTCGGGGAATCCCCGGATATGGTCAACAGACTCAAACAACACAACTCACACCATTTCAAGGGGGCGTTCACAAAAACTGCGTCGGACTGGGAAATTGTTCTTTCGTTTGAGTGCGGGAACAGGGAAAATGCCCTATACCTTGAAAAATTTGTGAAACGGATGAAGAGCAGGGCCTTCATTGAAAAAATAATCAAGGAAAATGAGATACTGGCAGACATCCTGAGAAAAAACAAATAGCCCTGGTTCCCCCGAAATTTCGGGGCTGGAGGCACCACAACCGATCCTCGCAATAGCGAGGATTTTTTGTTTGTATTAACTTTCAAATGCACTTTCCATACATCACGAAAGTCTACTATATAACACTCAAGCAACCAAGTTATCCTTTGAAAAATTATGAAGCCATTCATCAGGGGACTAGTGCATAATCTGGGTTTAAAATAGCCTCTTGGCATAAAAATCAGGGACAGCGCCCCGTTCCAAAACACCCATTTGCCAACCCTGGAAAACGAACGCTGTTTCTTTCCCATTGCCCCATTGAATTCAATATCTTTGTGCTTATGACGGTTAAAGTGGACATATGGCTGGTTTTGGGCCTTCTTTTTCTGCCCGTTGTCCTGGGCTTTGGGCAGCGCGGCATGGACCGGTCCCTGGCTCTGCTGAACTCGGAATCGGTCCCCTACATTCAGACATCTGAAATGGATGCCCTCGAAAATGTGCTGCTCTTGGATACGCGCAGCCCGGAAGAGTATGGGGTGAGCCATTTGAAAGATTCACACCACGTAGGGTACGAGGACTTTGATGCCCAAAGGGTGCTGGAACAATTTCCGGACCGGGAACAACCCATTGTGGTGTACTGTTCCATTGGCGTAAGATCGGAGGACATTGGAGAAAAACTCTTGGAAATGGGCTACAAAAACGTGTACAATCTGTATGGCGGACTGTTTAAGTGGAAGAACGAAGATAGGAGCGTTTACTCCAAAGGAAAGGAAACGGACAGCGTGCACGCCTACAACAGGCTCTGGGGAAAACTTCTTGAAAAGGGCGTGAAAGTTTTTAAATAAAAAACAGACCACTCACAGACCAACACCACCTAAACCACAAGGACATTGATCATTAGAGACCATAAAATAAACCGGCCAGATACCAAAACCATCGATTTTTCACAGGTAAATTCCAAGAACCTCTTGCTCATCTTTACCCGCAATACCGTGCTGGGGAAGTGCAAGACACGTTTGGCCGTCCATATCGGGGACCGTGCCGCACTGGAGAGCTACCGCCTGCTGTTGAAGCACACCTTGGGCATTACCTCCCGGCTCCATGCCCACAAAGTGGTGTACTATTCGGAGGAGATACCCACGGACGACATCTGGCCCGGCACCTTGTTCGAGAAAAAAGTGCAACAGGGCGCAGACCTTGGCCAGCGCATGGCAAATGCCTTTGCCAACGGCTTTGATCGGGGCTTTGAAAAAATCATCGTTATGGGGAGCGATATGCTGGACCTGGAACAAAGAGACCTGGAAGCCGCTTTTGGGGCACTGGAAGACCATGAGGTGGTCCTGGGCCCCGCATTGGACGGAGGTTATTATCTTTTGGGGATGAAACAAGAACGCCCCGAACTCTTCATGCACAAGGATTGGGGCACGGATACGGTCCTGGAAGCCACCCTGGAAGACCTAAAAGATACCAAAACGGCTCTGTTGCAAGAACGCAACGATATAGACCGTTATGAGGACATCAAAGACAACCCGGCCTTTGCGCCCATTCTAAAAAAATATAAAAAATGACCAAAGAACAGCTACAGGAATCTGCACAGTATTTACAACAAAAGGGGTTTGAGGCCCCGGAAATAGGGATAGTACTGGGTACAGGGCTCGGAAAACTGGTGGACAACATCACGGAACCCATTGTGGCACACTACAACCATATCCCCTTTTTTCCCTTGGCCACCGTAGAGTTCCATTCCGGAAAGCTGGTGTACGGCAGCATCTCTGGCAAAAAGGTGGTGGTGATGCAGGGCAGGTTCCATTTGTACGAGGGGTACGACTTTTTGGACATCACCTACCCCATACGGGTCATGCACTTGCTGGGGATTGAAAAACTATTGGTTTCCAACGCAGCGGGAGCGGTGAACCTGGATTTTAAAAAAGGGGACATGATGTTGATCGATGACCATATAAACCTGCAGGGCGGATCGCCCCTGGCCTTCAAGAATGTATCGGAATTTGGGGAGCGGTTCACGGACATGTCTTCCCCCTATGACGCGGACATGGGCAAACAACTTGTGCGCATTGCCAAAAAACAGAACATACGCCTTCAGCGTGGCGTTTATGCCTCTGTGGTGGGACCCCAGCTGGAGACGCGCGCCGAGTACCGAATGCTAAAGATCTTGGGCGCGGATGCCGTGGGAATGAGCACGGTGCCGGAGATCATTGTGGCCAACCACCTGAACCTGCCGGCGGTGGCGGTATCCGTGCTCACGGACGAGTGCGATCCGGATAACTTACAGCCCGTGGACGTCAGTGAGATCATTGCCATAGCCGAACGCACCGAGCCCAAAATGGTGCAATTGTTCCGTGAACTGATAAAAACGTTGTAGCCTACCTTAGGTGCCCTGCACAGCGAACATTGTGCCTTTGCCATGACCGCATCAAAACCAATGCTGAGCATTATTGTCCCCGTACTCAACGAAGCCCAGCGGGTTGCCCCGTTAGTGGCACATCTAAGGCAACATGCAACCACCGATACCGAGTTGGAGATCATCTTGGTGGACGGAGGCAGTACGGATCGTACGGTGGCACTGGCCAAGGCCGCGGGCGCAACGGTGCTCCCTTCCCATAAGGGACGTGCCGTACAAATGAACAAGGGGGCCAACCTGGCCAAGGGCAACATTCTTTATTTTCTGCACGCAGACACCCTGCCGCCCCGGCACTTTGACCGCCATATTGTGCGGGCGGTGAAACAGGGCAGTACGGTGGGCTGCTTTAGAATGGAGTTTAACAGTAAGGACCCCTGGCTTCGATTCTTTGGGTGGTGCACCCGCTTAAACCTTCGTATATGCCGTGGCGGTGATCAGTCCCTGTTCATCACCAGAACCACATTTTACGAATTGGGCCGCTTCAACGAAGACTACTTGGTGTATGAGGACAACGAATTTATTGGTAGGGCCTATAAAGCGCATCGTTTTACCATCTTGCCCCAGTCCGTGACCACCTCGGCCAGACGTTATGAAAAACACCCCACCCTGTTACTGCAATATCATTATGGGGTCATTCACCTCATGTACTATCTTGGGGCAGACGCCACCAGATTGTACCGGTACTACAGCGCACACTGTACCTCTTGAAATGAATGTGGCACCAAAAAGACACCCTTTGCACACGGCCTGCCAGTTCCCAAGATCTGGCGAACAAAAAAATGTCCCTAAGAACGATCACCGTTTGCCGCAGCGTCTATGCCACTGCCCAAGACTTGGGCCAATTTGCCCTTTTTTGAACGTATGCGGACGGAATTCGTTTCTTTTTGGGCAGCCGGATGCAGTTTTAGGACAAAAAGCGGGGGCAGGATATTTTTGGCCAGATAAACCCCAACGGGATCTTTAATGTCATAGGCGCCGATCTTGTCACCGGATTTTACAAACGCACTTTTTTTAAAGGTCTTGAGCAGCTCTTGAAACAGCGGTGTCTCCTGCTCCTTCTCGCCATAGCGTCCCAAAGTCAGTGAGAGTGTATTGGTGGCGGTACCCAGGTCATGCAACACAATGACCCGTTGCGCTGCGCCCGGGTGCTGCAGGGAAAACCGGTTTACCCAATCTGAAAAATTCCCCAATGCTTCCAAATTGTCCTTGTCCCAGGACACGGGGCCATTGGTGTTTCGCATAAGATAAACGGCGGCACCTTTTTGCAACAAGTCCCTGGCCAAGGTGCGCAACTCGGCATCGACCATCTCATTGGCGGTGGCCTCCTTGCCCTTGGCGTGCAAAAAATAATAGACCCTGCCGGCAAGACTGCTGTCCTTCCGTTTCATCTTGGCCAGGGCCTCCTTGAAAATGGGCTTGTTCACTTGGGTGTCCACCAAAATCTCGCGGCCCATATTTTTAAAGGAATCGGGCGCGTCCGGTAAACGGTAGGTCTTGCCCACTATGAGTTCACTGGCATTTTTAATGTTGGCCGCATTGAGTTCCGTGAACGGCACATAGTATTTTATGGGGTCCATTCCCTGCGACCTCAAAATGGAAAAGATGCCGTCCCCACTGGCGGCGACCACACTGTCTTGTTGGGCATGGCAAAAAAATGCTGCCAGAAAAAGGCAACACAGGGCAAATCGGCACATCATGGCAAGTGTTTTATGGGCACAAAGATGATTAAAAAAATTGGAAAACAGATGCCAGACCTGCACGCACGGGCAAAAAAAAGATGGCTTATTCGCTGGTTCCCTGTTCTTTAATGGAAAACCGGGAGGCGGGGCATTCCGCTGCGGCCCCATGCCCCTTTTCCAGGCCGTTAAAAATATTGCCCAATACCAAAGACGATGCCGTCTGCCCCATCTTCGGTAATGCCATAGCCATAATCTATACGGAATATCGCGTTAAAAATACGTTTGTGCATGAACCGTAGGCCCACCCCGGGGTAAATGCGGAGGTTCCGGGAATCGAGAAAATCACTGAAATCACCCCCTGGGTTTCGCCAAGAGCCGCCATCAACAAAAACATTCCCCTGTAGTACAAACCAGTCCTTGTCCACCAGGGTATGGCGGTACTCTGTGTTCAGGACAATGGCACCGGTGCCCCTGTCAATGGTGTTCCCGACCCCTCTTATGTTCAGGTTATTGTCCACTGTAAATGGGGCAAAGGGGCTGTTTACGTTACTGGCCAGGCCCAAACGGAGCCTATTGGCCCAGTTGCCGCGCTGGCCCACCCGCTTATAGTACATAAAATCATTGAATCCAATGAGAAATTCGGGCAGAACCACATTGGTAGTGCCCACATACTGGAAGTTTAGCAGGCTCCTAAAGCCCTCCAAGTAGTAATAGTGATAGGCAATGCTGTCATAGTCGTAGATGAGCTTAAACAGGTGTTTGTCCACATTGAGGTTCAAGGGCACATTGGGCCTGGTGGCCCCGGAAAGGTAGCTGTAGTCTTCCGTAAAAAGACTAAAGCCCAGTTCCAGTCGGTTATTAAAATTGATCTCGTAGAGGCCCAAAAGTTCAAATCCCTTGTTGCCGTACCTATAGTCGGCCGTGTCATCCGTAAAGAATACGGGCTCCTGTGTACTGAAATTGTTGTAGTTAAAGGCCAGCCCCAACTTGTTGGAGAACAGGTAGGGTGCCCTGATCTGGAATCCATAGGAGTTGAAGACATCCAACTGGTAAAAACCCCCAAGGGTAATGTTGTTGCCCAAAAAGTTGAATTCCTGGAGCCCCACCCGAAAGGCAAAATCATCGTTGGCGGAACTGAACAGGTTGGCAAAGGGGATCAGGGTAAAGTTCTCAACGATGGTATAGGTAACGCTGTACTGGCCGTTTTCGGCGGGGCGCACTTGGTAAGAGGCATTGGCCACAGAGGGCAAACGCGTTAAGCGCGTTATGTCCTGGTTGAGCACCAAGGAGTCCAAGGGCATTCCCGGGGCCGCTTCCACCAGTTTTTCCACGAAGCCCTGCCGGGTTTTTTTGAGCCCGGAAAAGAGCAGCTCAGAAATGGTATGTTCCTGGCCTAGGCAAGGAAGCCAGCACAAAATGAATAGAACATAAAAAAAGCTCTTGTTGCCCATAACTTAATTCCACCAGCACAGACGACCGGGGACGGGTTCAAAGGTAACACATTGAAATGGGCTCAAGGCACAAAGCCCTGAGTTGCAAAAAGATTCACCCAATTGTCTTCGCTCACGCCCATAAGGGTAACCCCATAAACTTGTCCGTCCTGCAGTTGCGGAGCCGCGCTTGGGGTAATGTTGAGCACCACATTGTCCAGGTCATAAAACCGGAAGAAGGTGTCCGTGGTGTACGTTCCGGAGATGAGGGAGCCGTTGGCATCTGCCACCACTTGAAAATAGATCACGGTATCATCGTACCGCCCCTCTTCCCAGGTGATCAAAGGAGCCAGTGTATTGGCCTCGACCTGCACTTTGTTGGTGGCGTACTCGGTGGGGCGTGTGGCATTCTTTATCTTAATGGGGTTGGAAAGATGTACCCTGCCCGCTTCCTCAAAGCTCACCAAAACCCATTTTTCATTGGTCAAGGACACCTCGAACTTTTTGAGAAAGCCGTTGAAGACATCCAGCAGCGGTGCCTCCACAGCTTCATACGCACTAAAATTGTCTCTGGCAACGGCCCCGTCCCTTGCCTCAAAGTATCGTATGTTGGTGGCGCCGGGCCTGGGGTATAAAAAGACACTGACCAACCCATTGTTTTGGTTGCTTGCCGCACAAGCGATGACATTCCCCATTTGCACCTCGGCGTTTGCCAAATAACCGGCCAGGCTATCGTCTTGCGGAAATTCTTCGTTGTGGCATGACATCACAAGGCCCACGGCCAACAAAAAGGTGATTTTTTTCTTCATTCCCCAAAAGCTTTGTAATGTTTTAGCACAACGTTCTCCGCGGGCTTGTTCTGAGGGGTAAACCTATTGTCCGTGTGCCCGCCGGAGGCCTTGTGCTCCGGAAACCATTTCCAGATATAGCCGCCGCCAAACCATTTCTCGTTCCAAAAGACTTCGAAAATGGCGGTTTTGGCATTTGCCTGTGCGCTGAGGTTCGGTAGGTCATCGCTCCGGTTGGCCTTCCAAGGTGCCTTGGCCGTAAAGTCAATGCTCCTATAACCAAATTCGGTAAAAATAACGGGGCGATCCATCGCACCGGACAAAGCGGCCATGTTCTCCTTCCAGGGCTGCCAACCCTGTTTAAGCTGCTCCAAAGTGGGCGTTTTGGCATCGGATAGCGGAAAATAGGCATCAATGCCCACATAGTCCAACAGGGGCCAAAAAGGAACCTCCTCATATTCGTCCCAATTGGCGGCGTAGGTCAACTGCCCATGATATACCGCCCTTATCTTTGCAATGAGGCGGGACCAGTAGTCCGGCCTGCTCCCCACAAACTGGCCCAATTCCGTTCCAATGCAAAACAGCGGCACGTTTTGCTCTTGGGCCAATTGGGCGTAGGCCAAAATAAAACGTTCATAGGATGCCTCCAGTTTTTTCCAATCCTCTTCCGTCTGCATGGCTATGGTTCCGGTAAACGCGCCCCGCCAGACCCATATCTGTGGCTTTAGCATGATGTGCAGGCCATTGTTCTGCAGCAGGTCCATGTACTGCCGCGCCCCTTCGGTGGTTTCGCCAAACCACTGGCGATCGGTATTGAACACAATCTCGGGATCATCGGTGCTGCGCATAAAACCGAAGGGCATCACGGCAGTGGCATTGGCGTGCATCCGTACCACCTCATCTACCTGGGCTTGGGTGGCCTTCTCCCTAGTGGCCACAAAACTTAGCCCGTTGATCTTTTTTTGTGCTACGCCCGTGCACCCATATTGCAAGCAGCAGCACAACAGCAAAAACCCCATCTTTTTCATGGCCTCCAAACTTTTCCCCTAAACTAGGCATTTTATGGCCAGGGTTAAAAAATACCGCGCAGCCCTATGTTAAAGGTCTGCCCCAGGCCCGTATTGTTCCCGCGCACAAAATTGGTGTAGAGCACCTCTAGGTTCAGGGCATCCGTGAGCTGGTATTTTGCCCCACCTCCCAAGGCCGTAAAATCCTGGGTAAAATCATTCCCCAGATTAAGGCGCTGGGAATGTTGTGCCAGTACCAGCACGGTAAAATCGGTGGTGGGAAAGTAGCTCAGAAAAACACCTGGGTTCAGGTTAAGGCTATTGTTGGCAAAACTGCCTTCCACGGTATTGCCATTGCCATCTTGGCCGGCGGCCGCCCCAAAACTCAATTCCGTGGTAAGCTCCGTGAACAACTGCCATTTATTGCCGGGAAAGGTATGATCATAGAACAATCGGTTTTGCCATAAAAAGCCGTTCTGTTCCAAAAACACGGGCGTGCGCAGAACATTGCCCACCGCGTTCACCAGGCCGTCTTCGGTCTCATTGTCTATGAGCGGTACAAAAAGGGAGCTCTGGATACTGAAACTGCCCACCGCGGGGAACGGCACAAACTTTATGGAAGGTGCCAGGGCGGTTAGGCCGGAGCGTGCCGTTCCAGATTCGCCATCGAACTTAAAGACGTCCAGGGCGTTCCTGCCATTGATCGTATTGGAGCGCAGGCGCGCAATGAAGCCCACGTTCCACCTGTTGGTGCTCCCCACCCCGGTGTAGGCTTCCAAGGTGCCCGTGAAAAAGGTTTGCCGGGGCTGGGTGCCGGGCACAAAGGTGCTTTCGGTCTCCGTGTAGAGATTGTTGAACCATTTGAGGTCCACTTGCCCCTTACCGATCAACTTGGAAGGGGTGTATTTCTGTATGTTGCTCACTTGTTGCAAGCTGTCCTGGCCCCGTCCCACAAGGGAGAAAATGAACAATAGGGCAAACAGGGCATTTGTTCGTACGGTTTTCATATTCAAGGTTTTTGTTGGTCTCATTTGGTTTGGTTCAGGGTCCAATCGTACTCATAGAAGGACAATTTTGCCTTTTCCGGCAACTTCTCGCTCCGGTAGGCATTTATAAAATCCAATATGCTGCCGTTGTGCACAAAATCTTCCTTGTACCAATTGAACAATTGGGAAATGCCCACCCTTTTCTTGCCCACCTGGATAAAATTGGCATCGTTCAGGGCCTTTACCGTTTGCTCTTGCAACTGGGTCTCCAAGGTGTTGGGCCGGTAGGCGGCGTTAATGATCGGTGGGCAGCCCAGACCGGCACAGACCAACACAAAATGGAAGCGGGCCTCCTTGGGGAAATTGCCCCTAAGGAGCTTGTGCTCCAGATCGTTCAGGGTCACTTGTTTTCCACCAACATCGTAAGTTATCTTATCAAAAAAACCGGCCACGTCCAAAGGTGATTTTATGGGGTAATGGTCCACGACGCCCTTAATGACCAGCAAATTATAGGCATTGATCCAAAAAGCCTGGTAGTTGGCCACATCTTCCTTGGCCACGGTAATGGCCCTGGCCTTGGCCAAAAGCGACTCCAACGCAGCGGGGTCTTCTTTTATGGCAGCGTACTTAACCAGGCCATTTTCCACATGGGCCTTTAGAAATGCGTCCGAATCCGAAAAAAAAGAGCCCAGGTCCTGGGCGCCAAGCGTGCTTACCATCATTAAGGACCATAAGAGCACTGAAAGAGCTTGATGTTTCATGGGTGATCGTATTTTTTGTTAAAGGTTGCTTTCCCACGGTCTGTCGCAATCCCTCAGCGTTCCCTACAAAACACCTCCCTAATTTGTGATTTATTTATGATTTTGGCCTATGGCCGAGCGGTACAGAGCCCACCATGACCGTGGCATCTTTGCAATGAACCCGGTCAAGGAGATTTGGGCCGATAATAAAAAAAGAAGGCCACCTCCGAGCCAATGACCCCCATAAATTACTGAAATTAAATTAGATGGACGCCATAGGAAATGCCAATAACACCATTGCTACAATTTATTTTTATTCTAAATTCAAGGGTGCCAGTAAGTAATTACCTTTACTGCCGACCCACCTTTTATGAAAATCACATTATGCAGCACATTGTCATCATAGGAAACGGCATCGCGGGCATTACCCTGGCCCGGCACGTCCGGAAGCTATCGGAACACAGAATAAGCGTCATTTCCTCAGAAACCGAATATTTTTTTTCGCGCACGGCCCTTATGTACGTCTATATGGGCCATATGAAATTTGAGCATACCCAGCCCTATGAAAACTGGTTTTGGAAAAAGAACCGGATCGATCTGGTGAAAGCACGGGTTGTGGAGGTGAGAACGGCCGAAAAAAAGCTGGTGATGGCCCATGGCAATGAAATGGCCTATGACAAGCTCATCATTGCCACGGGATCCAAGCCCAACAAGTTTGGCTGGCCGGGGCAGGACCTGGAGGGTGTGCAGGGCCTGTACTCCAAGCAAGATCTGGATCTGTTGGAAAAGAACGCACCGAACAAGGAAACCTGCCACCGGGCCGTGATCGTGGGCGGTGGCCTCATTGGCATTGAAATGGCCGAAATGCTCCGGAGCCGCGACATTCCCGTGACCTTTTTGGTTCGGGAGACCAGCTTTTGGAACGGTGTGCTCCCCAAGGGAGAGTCCCAAATGCTAAACGAGCACATCCGCGAGCACCATATAGATCTCCGTCTGGACACCAACCTCGTGGAAATCATCGCCGATGGGCAGGGAAGGGCCAAGGCCGTGGTCACGGACAAGGGAGATACCATTCCCTGCCATGTGGTGGGCCTTACGGCGGGCGTTTCGCCAAACATAGCCTTTTTAAAGGGTTCCGGTATTGAACTGGGCAAGGGCGTACTGGTAAACCGCAGCTTGGAAACCAGTGCAAAGGACGTTTACGCCATTGGCGATTGTGCCGAACAGCGGGAGGCCATTGGCCAGCGCCGCCCCGTGGAGGCCGTTTGGTACACGGGCCGGATGATGGGCGAGGCCCTGGCACAGACCCTATGCGGAAACCCCACCCAATACAGACCGGGGCACTGGTTCAACTCGGCCAAGTTCATGGACGTGGAATACCAGACCTACGGCTGGGTGTTCAGTGAACGGCACAAGGGGGAGCACGAAGCCCATTTTCACTGGCGCCACCCCAAAGAGAAACTATGTGTCACCATGGCCTACCACAGGGAGACAGAACAATTTTTGGGCATCAATACCTTTGGTATCCGCATGCGCCACAACATCTTTGATCGCTGGCTCACCCAAGAAAAATCCATCGATTTTGTCATGGAACACCTCAGGGACGCCAATTTTGACCCCGAATTCTATAAAACGCACGAGCCGGCCATTTTGGCCCAGTACAACCAAGAACGGGGCCGTGCCATTGCCCTCAAGAAAAGAAGCTGGAAACGCATTTTCAGCACCACATGACCAAACATACCGGAACACCAGGGCCTTGGCGCCCCATGTTCCCCTAAAAAGATTTATCCCGGCGATTTCCCCGGCCTTGGGCAAGAGGGCGCCAACAAAAGTGAAGAATACCAATGAAAACACTGCAGCACCTGGGGCTTGGCCTTTTTTTGATCGGATTGGGTATTTTTACCCTATTGCCCGTTGTGGGCACCTATTCCCTTACCTCCAAGGATTTTAGCGCGTTCGTTACCAGCAAGGGCATTGAAAGCGATGTCTTTGTTTCCAAAATGGAAACCACCGTGGTGGGCCGGACCTTTTCAGGAATGCCGTCCTTCTCGCCCAAGGTTGCGGAAGCGCTGGAGCAGGCCAATGCCCTGCACAAAAAGAACAAGGAATGGGGCAAGGTCATCTACACCGACCCACACACCATGGCGGCAGACCTGGGCAAAATGGCCGGTACAGGATTTGTTCCCCAAAACAAATGGACCATGTGGCTGCTCACCTTTGGCCTGGGCATTGTTGGTGCCCTCATGTTCATTCTCCCCCAAGTGGTATTATTGGGCCAAAAGGGCATTAAGAACGATCATATCTATCAACAGAACAGTACCAACAGAGGGTGGATCGCCTGGCTGGTGTTCATTTTCCTGGTGGGCTTCTACCTTGTCCTCTACTTTAGATCGGAATACGCGGTAAACTGGACCTATCTCGTGGACCCCATCAGCGAAGGGTTGAGCGGCAACCCTGCCGGACATTGGTTCCTGTACGGCTTTATGTACTGTGTGGTCATGGTGGTCATGGCGGTGCGCATGTACATTAAGTACCGCCATAACAACTACCAATTGCTGCGCACCACCTCGGTGTTGTTCTTTCAGATCGTGTTCGCCTTCCTGATTCCAGAAATCATGGTGCGGTTGCAGATGCCGTATTACGATTTTAAGAATGCCTTTCCGTTGGATTATGATTTCTTTTTTCAATGGAATTTAAAGTCGCTCTTGGCCAGCGGTGGCATTGGCATCTTCATTCTTTTCTGGGGCACTTTGCTCACCTTGGTCATTGTGCCCGTTCTAGCCTATCTCTACGGTAAGCGCTGGTACTGCTCCTGGGTCTGCGGTTGTGGCGGTCTGGCCGAGACCCTGGGCGATCCCTACCGGCAGCACAGCAGCAAATCGCTCTTTTCCTGGCGGGTGGAGCGCTGGCTGGTACACGGTGTGCTGGTCTTTGCCGTGGCCATGACCGGCATGACACTGTACAGTTTCTTTGCCGAGAGCGGCACGGTGCTGGGCATAAAGACCAGTAGTGTGCAAAATTCATACAGCCTGCTCATTGGGGCTGTTTTTGCAGGGGTGATCGGCACCGGTTTCTATCCCATCTTTGGCAATAGGGTCTGGTGCCGCTTCGGCTGCCCCCTGGCGGCCTATCTGGGCTTTGTGCAACGCTTTAAATCGCGCTTTAGGATCACCACCAACGGCGGGCAGTGCATTTCGTGCGGCAATTGCAGTACCTACTGCGAAATGGGCATAGATGTGCGTGCCTATGCCCAAAAGGGCGAGAACATTGTACGCTCCAGTTGTGTGGGCTGCGGGGTGTGTTCTGCCGTGTGCCCAAGAGGGGTGCTGAGCTTGGAGAACGGCCCGGAAAAAGGGCGCATAAACCCCACACAGGTGCTCTTGGGGAACGATGTGGACCTGATGGAACTGATGAACGATACCTAGGCCCCGATCTGGAGAAGAGCACTGAACCGCGCAGACAACAAGACCGGAACTGGCTATGGGAGAACAGGTATTTTTAAATACCTTCGCCCAAGACAAAATGGATTTTCAATACGAACAACTTGGCCATGAAGCCTTTTGCATATTTTTTAATCCTACAGAACAGATGATGTTTTTTTTGCCCCAACGGACCGCAAGACAAGGAACGGACCAGAAGACGGTTCCGATAATGGGGCAAGGCCCCGTGAAAACAGGCCACGGCCCATCTTATGGCAACCTCATCGCTCAACATAACGTCCCATGCCCCTGAAACCGATCCTTTTGGGAATGCTTGCCCTTGTATGCCTATTTTCTTGGGACAAGGAAGAATATGTCAAGGAGCATTACCCCAACGGAACCCTCAGATCCCAGGGGTGGCAAAACACTACGGGCAAGACAGGTTACTGGAAGTACTACCACCCCAATGGTGAAATGGCATCACAAGGACATTATAAAAACGACCAACGCGACCAATACTGGTATTTTTACGACCAAAATGGAACACTGGCCCAAGAGGGTCATTTTAAGCGGGGACAGAAAGTGAAGTGGTGGCTTTTTTATGACGGGCACGGCCAACTCATGCATAAGTGCCAATTGAGCAACGGCATTAAAAACGGCTATTGCCTAAAGTACGCCAACAACAAACTCATTGCCGCACAGAAATACAGCAAGGGCAAAAAAATAAAGGAATGGTTCAGTTTGAGCGCGTTCAAAAAAGAAAACTCGATCACAGATTTAAGATAATGCCCAAGATAAGTGTCATCATCCCCGCCTTTAACGAGGCAGATTCCATTGCCCACGTCATTCGAGAGCTGCCCCAAAGCGTTTCCGAAATCATTGTGGTGAACAACAACAGCACCGATGCCACGGCGGAAAACGCCAGGGCAGCGGGTGCCACGGTACTCACCGAAAAGCAAATGGGCTACGGCCGGTCCTGCCTCAAGGGCATAGCACACCTGGCCAAACAGGAGCCGCCGCCGGACATCGTTGTGTTCATTGATGGCGACTATTCAGATTATCCGGGAGAGCTGAACAAGGTGGTGGCCCCGATCTTGGAACGGAATATGGATTTTGTGGTGGGCGCACGGACCAAGGCACTCAGGGAACCGGGCTCCATGACGCCCCAACAAGTGTTTGGCAATGCCCTGGCCACTTTTTTGATGCGGCTGTTCTTCAACGCCAAGTTCACGGACCTGGGGCCGTTCCGGGCCATTAAGTACCAACAGCTCAAGGCCTTGGAAATGGAGGACAAGACCTATGGCTGGACGGTGGAAATGCAGCTCAAGGTACTCCGGAAAAAAATGACATATACCGAAGTACCAGTACGTTACAAAAAAAGAATTGGCGTCTCCAAAGTGTCCGGCACCGTAAAAGGCACTATCTTTGCCGGCGTAAAAATATTGGGTTGGATTTTTAAATACAGTTTAAGATAACATGGTACTTGCACTAGCGTACATCATCATTGCCATTTACAGCCTTTCCCTGCTGCTCATCTTCTTTTACAGTTTGGCCCAACTGAACCTCTTGGTGAACTATTTGGGCCAAAAAAGGGAAAACCGCACGGCGCCCAAGTACAACCTTTTGGACCCCAAGGAAATCCCTTATGTGACCATACAGTTGCCCGTGTACAACGAGGCCTACGTCATGGACCGCCTGCTGGACAACATGGCCCAAATGGCATACCCAAAGAGCAAACTGGAGATACAGGTACTGGACGATTCCACGGACGATTCCGTGCAGCGCACCGCCCGCCGCATTGAGGCGCTCAGGGAAACGGGCTTGGACATACAGCACATACGGCGCAACAACCGCAGTGGTTTCAAGGCCGGGGCCCTTAAGGAAGGCCTGGAACGCGCCAAGGGCGATTTCATTGCCATTTTCGATGCCGATTTCCTTCCCGAGCCCGACTGGCTCAAAAAGACCGTGGTCTATTTCAAGGACCCGGACATTGGGGTGGTACAGACACGCTGGGGACATATAAACCGGGAATACAGTACCCTTACCCGTATCCAGGCCTTTGCCCTGGACGCCCATTTTACCCTGGAACAGGTGGGCCGCAATGCCAAGGGCCACTTCATTAACTTTAACGGCACGGCCGGCATCTGGCGCAAAGAGTGCATCCTGGACGCGGGCAATTGGGAAGGCGATACCCTGACGGAAGACCTGGACCTGAGCTACCGCGCCCAGCTCAAGGACTGGAAGTTTAAGTACCTGGAAGATGTGGAGACCCCTGCCGAGCTGCCCGTGGTGATCAGTGCGGCACGCTCCCAACAATTTCGCTGGAACAAGGGCGGGGCGGAAAACTTCCGGAAATCGGTCTGGAGCGTGGTCACGGCAAAGAACATTCCCTTTAAGACCAAATTTCACGGGGTCATGCACCTGCTAAACAGTTCCATGTTCCTCTGTGTCTTCATCGTGGCCTTCTTGAGCATTCCCATGCTGTACATCAAGAATGCCTTTGGTCATCTGGGCTGGGTGTTTGAAGCCACCAGCTTTTTTATCCTGAGCACGCTGATCCTCTTCGTGTGCTATTGGTTTACCTACAAGAGCGTTCAGGGCGGTGGTTTTGATCGTTTTGTGGACTACATTAAGCTCTTTTTCACCTTTTTTTCCGTGGCTCTGGGGTTTTCCCTGCACAACTCCATTGCCGTTCTGGAGGGCCATATGGGCAAGCGCAGTGAATTTGTGCGCACCCCAAAGTTCAACATCAACAAACTGTCCGAAAGCTGGAAGGGCAACAAATACCTCACCAAAAAATTATCGCCCAACACCATTTTGGAATTTGCCCTGATGCTCTATTTCCTCTTTGGGATGTACAGCGCCGTGCCCTTGAACGACTTTGGGCTCTTTCCCTTTCACTTGATGCTCTTTTTGGGCTTCGGCTTTGTCTTCTTGAAGTCGCTCACGGCAAGGATCTGATATTTGGCACAAAAAGCCCATCCGCCCCACAATGGGAAAGCCGTCTTTTTGGCCACACCACCAAAAGGCCTGCACACCATGGCGGAGGCCGGATGTTTTTTTCCATTTCAAAGCTTCGAACCAAGGTAAAAGCATCGGGGCAGCAGTAAAGGACAAAAAAATCTTAATACTTTTTATTCTCTTCAACCTACTGATTTTCAGCATAAAAAATAAAAAAACATCCGGTTTTTTCAAAATTTGGAATTTACAACAATGATAATTGTCATAGTTCTTAAAGGTAGGGATGCGGTTCTTTGTAGTCCTAAATTAAGAAATGACCATGACCGGAACCAAACCCCTTTCGTTTCTCAGTATCCTCCTACTTTTGGCCCTGATGACCCCGTTGCAGGAAGTTTTTCCGCAATTGGAAATAGGGGCCGACATCCGGCCCCGTTTTGAGTACCGCCACGGTTTTGGCAACCTCTTCCCCGACAATGCCGATCCCGCGGCCTTTGTGGTACAACGATCAAGGCTCAATGTGGACTACAAATTGGACCGCCTCTCCATGGCGGTGAACATACAGGACGTGAGCGTCTGGGGAGATACCCGGCAGATAGACCCCGCGGACAGCAACAATTCCTTTTCCCTCTTCCAGGCTTGGGTGGCCTATGAGATCAGCGAGAACTGGAGCACCAAATTGGGGCGCCAGGTGATCTCTTATGACGACGAGCGCATTTTTGGGGAACTGGACTGGGCCATGCAGGGGCGTTTTCATGACGCGGCGCTTTTAAGGTACAACAAGGACCGTTTTAAGGCAGACCTAGGCTTTGCCTTTAGCCAAGAGGGCCTCAACTTTGAGGGCAATGGCTTTTTCCTTCAGGGCGCCTTTACCTACAAGGCCATGCAATTTGCCCACCTAAAGCAGACCTGGGACAGGGCCTCTGCCAGCTTCCTGCTCCTGAACACCGGTTTCCAGGACTTCACGGACGCCACCAACACCGTTCCGGACGGGGTTTATTACCGCCACACCGTGGGATCGCACTTTACCTTTCCCGTGAGCGCGCTGAACCTCATTGGATCGGCCTACTACCAGGGCGGCAAGGCCAACGGCAGCACGGACCTGAGCTCCTACAACCTGGCCCTGGAGGCCAACTACAAACCCAACAAGACCCTTTATGGATTGGGCTTTGAGGTGCTTAGCGGCACCGACCAGGACGGGGACACCAAGAACCGTTCCTTCTTTCCGCTCTACGGCACCAACCACAAGTTCAACGGTTTCATGGACTACTTCTATGTGGGCAACCACGCCAACAACGTGGGACTCAACGATTTCTACGCCAAGGCCGTTTTTAAGACCGGGGAGAAATCCACCCTGCTCACCAAGGTGCACTATTTTGGGGCCAATGCGGACCTGAGCAATGATGCGGATGCCTATCTGGGCACGGAAGTGGATCTGGTCTATACCCAACAACTGATGAAGGCCGTTAAACTGAACATTGGTTACTCGCACATGTTTGCCTCGGAGAGCATGAGCCTGATCAAGGGAGGGCGCCCCAACGACAATACCAATAACTGGGCCTGGGCCCAACTCACCATTAAGCCCACCCTGTTCAGCACCAAAAAAGAATAAGGTCGGGGGTGTGCGATTATGACTGGAAAAAGTTTGGTTATCAATTTAATTTTATATTTTTATTAACATAAATGTAAGTCTTGAAGTTCAACTTTCAAATATTGCCCAAGAGTCCCAAATGGCGAAAAACAGCAGGGTTTTTCATTGCCGTGATCATTGGCATGGGGTTGTTCATTGCCCAAGAGGCAAAGATCACCTCCTACCTATCGGACGATCCACAGGCCTGTGTGAACTGTCATGTCATGACGCCCGTTTACAATAGTTGGATGCACAGTTCCCACCGGGAATGGGCCAATTGCAACGATTGCCACTTGCCCCAGGACAACTTTGTGAAAAAATACTATTTCAAGGCCAAGGACGGCCTTTACCACGCCTCTGTATTCACCGCTCGCGCGGAGCCCGATGTGATCCAGACCAAAGAGGCCTCCAAGGAAGTGGTACAACAAAATTGCATTCGGTGCCACGTGCAGCAGGTGACCCAGGTAAAATATGACGGCTGGCTGGAAGGCCACCAGGAAAGCAGGACCGGACGCGAGTGCTGGAGCTGCCATACCTCCGTGCCCCACGGCACGGTACGCGGCCTCACCACCGTAAAATACAACGTGGCACCGTTGCCCACGGATAAAGAAGAGGCCGTGATACCGGAATGGCTGGCAGAAGAAGTTAAAAATTAAAAATAAGGGAAGATGAAAAATAAAGTATTGTTTGTGGTTACGATCGTGGTGGTGTTCCTGCTGGGACTTTTGGCTTCGAGCATCATCAACAGAAAATCTGAGGCAAAGTACCAATATGTGCCCAAAGTGGACATTGCGGAAAACGAGCCCAGGAACGAGGTCTGGGGAGAGAACTTTCCCCTGGAGTACCAATCATCCCTACAGACCAAGGACACCACCTTCAGGTCCTTCCAGGGCGGTAGCGCCATGACGGACATGCTGGACAAGTACCCGGCGCTGGTGGTCCTTTTTGCCGGTTACGGCTTCTCCAAGGACTACAACCAGGGACGGGGGCACTCTTATGCCATTGAAGACGTGCACAACACCTTGCGCACCGGTGCACCGGAATCCAAGGACGATGGTCCCATGCCCGCCACCTGCTGGACCTGTAAGAGTCCCGATGTGCCCAGGATGATGGACGAGATCGGGGTGGCCGAATTCTACGGCAGCACCTGGGCGGAAATGGTGCCCGAAGTGGTGAACCCCATAGGGTGTGCGGACTGCCACGATCCGGAGAGCATGAAACTGCGCATTACAAGGCCCGCACTGGTGGAAGCCTTTGATGCCATGGGAGAGGACATTAACCAGGCCACCCACAATGAAATGCGCTCCCTGGTCTGCGCCCAGTGCCACGTGGAATATTATTTTGACAAGAGCAAGCCCGGCAAGGAAGGGGTGCCCTACCTTACCTTTCCCTGGAAAGACGGGATGACGGTGGAGGACATGGAGAACTACTATGACAATATGGAATTTTCAGACTGGACGCACAAGCTAAGCAAGGCACCCATGATCAAGGCACAGCACCCAGGTTATGAAACCTTTAAAATGGGTGTGCACGCCGATCGCGGGGTCTCCTGCGCAGACTGCCACATGCCCTACAAGAGCGAGGGCGGACAAAAGTTCACCGACCACCACATACAATCTCCCTTGAACAATGTGGCCAATGCCTGCCAGGTGTGCCACCGGGAAGATGCGGACAAATTGGTGGCCAATGTTTATGAAAGGCAGCGCAAGTCTTCCGAGACCCGTGAAAAATTGGAGCACCTTTTGGTCAATGCCCACTTGGAGGCAGAAAAATGCTGGGAGCTGGGCGCCACCGAAGAACAGATGAAGCCCATTTTAATGGACATACGCCACGCACAATGGCGTTGGGACTATTCCGCCGCCGCGCACGGTGCCTCCTTCCACGCCCCGGTAGAGATCGCCAGGGTCATTGGAAGCGGCTTGGCCAAAGTGCAGGAAGCACGCCTAAAATTGGCACGTACCTTGGCAGACCTGGGCCATAACAAGCCCTTGGAGATGCCCGATCTCTCCACCAAGGCCAAAGCACAGGAGTACATTGGCCTGGACATGGAGAAATTGGATGCGGACAAAGCCAAGTTCAAGGAGAACCTCTTGCCAAAATGGTTGGAAGAAGCCAAGGCCCGTGAGGCCAAAATGGACGATCCCAAAGCCGTTGCCTCCACGGCGAACGACTAAGCCCTTTTTAGAGATTTATAATTTTACACAGCTGGTCGTTTAAAAAATTGGTTCCCGTTTTTTAAGCGACCACTACTTTTTACACTATTTATGGATAAGTTATATCGTTTTTTGGCCTCGCCCGGCCTGGCCGTTGTCTTACTGTTTGTCTTTGCCTTTGCCATGGGCGCCGCCACCTTCATAGAAAATGATTTTGGCACCGCCACCGCCTGGAAGCTCATTTATGATGCCTGGTGGTTTGAGCTGGTCATGTTTGGCCTGGGCGTGTCCTTTTTAATGAACACCTTTAAGTACAGGTTATGGCGCTTGGAAAAGTGGCCCATTCTCCTGTTCCACCTGTCCTTTATCGTGGTGCTCTTGGGTGCGGGCATTACCCGCTACATCTCCTACGGGGGCGTCATGCGCATCAGGGAGGGCAAGGCCAGCAACACCATCATTTCGGATGCCAACTACCTGCACGCCCACATGACCGGGGACGGAAAGGTGAAGATGGTAAAAGAGCACCTGAACTTCTCGCCGTTGAGCGACAACGATTTTACCATTTCCACCGAGTTCAACAACAAACCGGTGACCATTTCCTACGGGGAATTTGTGGCAGACGCCGTTCCGGAAATTGTGGAGGGCGTACCCAACGGCAAGCCCATGCTTCAAATGGTGACCTCTTCCGGCAGCGGACGGGAGACCGTGTTCCTGGAAAAGGGCGAAATAGAGGCCATTGGCCAGCACCGCCACCTGGTGGGCTTTGAGGTGAATGCCCCAGGGGTAATCAACATCATGGAAAAAGATGGGAAGTTCACCCTACGATCGCCCAGGGACATCAGCGCCTTTGTCATGGCCACGGAAACCGCCACCACCTTAAAAAGGGACAGCCTGCACAACATAGCGCTCAAGACGCTCTACCGGGATGGGGACGCCTCCTTTGTGCCCACTTCCTATTACGAGAGCGGTGAGATCAGATTGGTGACCTCCGCCGAAAAAGTAAAGGACAATGACGAACAGAAGGACGATGCCCTAGTGGTGAACGTTACCGTGGGCAATGAGACCAAGACCGCCACCCTGCTCTACCGTCAGGGCTTTCTGCCCACACAGCACGAGCTCACCGTAAATGGGGTGGACCTTTCCCTCTCCTACGGTGCCGAGCCCCTGACCACGCCCTTTGCCATTCATTTGGAAGATTTTCAGTTGGAGCGCTACCCCGGCTCCACCAGTCCGTCTTCCTACGCCAGTGAGGTAAAGATCCTGGACGGGGACACCGAGACCCCTTACCGGATCTTTATGAACAATGTCTTGGATTACGGGGGCTACCGCTTCTTCCAGGCCAGCTATGACACGGACGAGAAAGGCACCGTGCTCGCCGTGAGCCATGATGCCGTGGGCACGTACGTGACCTATTTTGGTTATTTTCTGATGATGGTGGGGATGTTCTTTACCCTCTTCGGAAAAACGAGCCGTTTTACCCTGATCAACAAAAAGTTGAAAAAACTGAAGCAAACCGCCGCCCTACTTTTGCTCATGGGCCTTTCCTTTGGCGCCCGGGCACAGACCGAAGCCCCAAAAGAGCCCGTGGTGAATTTGGCCACCATAGAACAACAACGGGTAGATGAGCAGCATGCCGATATGTTCGGTAGGATCATGGTACAGGACCTGGACGGCAGGATCAAGCCGTTGAACACCCTGGCCTCTGAATTTTTGAGAAAACTCTCGCGCAAATCGCACTTTGTGTTCACCGAAAATGGCAAAAGCGTGCGCCTTAACGCCAACCAGACCTTTTTGGCCATGCAGGCCGCATCCAACGTATGGCAGTACATTCCTCTCATAAAGGTAGATGCCGATAAGGGCGGCACGCTCTTTGAAAAGCTGAACATCAGTGCCGATGGCCTGGTGTCCTTCAAGGGATTTTTGGACGCAGACGGGAAGTACCTCTTGGCCGAGGTGGTGGAAGAGGCCAACCAGAAAAAGCCCGCGGAACGCAGTGAGTTTGACAACGAAGTGCTGGATGTGGATGAGCGCTTCAACATCCTCTTCAATGTCTTTTCCGGCAACTACCTCAAGATCTTTCCCAACAAAGAGGACGAGAACAAT
The DNA here is from genome assembly GCF_047345505.1 of Maribacter aquimarinus. Taxonomy (NCBI): domain Bacteria; kingdom Pseudomonadati; phylum Bacteroidota; class Flavobacteriia; order Flavobacteriales; family Flavobacteriaceae; genus Maribacter; species Maribacter aquimarinus. Next base: position 69,497 of record NZ_JBLFEO010000017.1, read on the forward strand.
ACCTGGCACAGCCACACCCACCATTTCCAGGACTTTCCGCCAGATGATGCGCAGTTTGCCCAACAGATCATCCCTACCTACTATACGGATGTGAACCTAAAAAAGTGGGTGGAGGCGAGCGACAAACTGGCCTATATAAAAACCTTCCAAGATGTTCTGGGCAAGGACATCATGCCCAGTGACAAGCAGATAGAGGCAGAGCTGTGGTACAACCAACTGAACCTGAACTTCTGGTTGTTTCAACTCTTCTTTGTGCTCGGTGGCCTGCTCCTGGTCCTGGCCATTGTAAAGATATTTGCCCAAAAGAAGGCCCTGGAGATCTTTTGGAACCTCTTGATCATTGCCACGCTGGTGGGCTTTCTCCTCTTTACGGGCAATATTCTGTTGCGCTGGTACATTGCAGAGCACCCGCCTTGGAGCAATGGGTACGAAATGTTGGTCTTTGTGGCCTGGACCCTGGTACTCTGTGGGCTCCTTACCTTTAGGCAGTCTGACTTTGCCCTACCACTGGCCACGCTCTTTTCTGGCGCCCTGCTCTTTGTGAGCTATTTGGATTGGCTCAGCCCCGAGATCACCAACCTCATGCCCGTGCTAAAATCGTTCTGGCTCAAGGTGCACGTGGCCACCATTGTAAGCAGTTATGCCCCGCTGGCCCTCTCCGCCATTTTGGGCTTTATGGCCCTGTTGCTGTATATTTTCAGGACCAAAGCCACCAAATCCGTCATCAATGTAAAGATCAAGGAACTTACGTACATCAATGAGATCTCCATGACCATAGGGCTCTTTGTGTTGGCCATTGGCACCTTTTTGGGCGGCGTTTGGGCCAATGAGTCCTGGGGCCGTTACTGGGCCTGGGACCCCAAGGAAACCTGGGCGCTGATCAGCATCATCATCTACGCCATTGTGCTGCACCTGCGCTTTATCCCCGCGCTCAACAACCGCTATGTGCTCAACATGGTGAGCGTGTTTGCCTTTGGCAGCATCATCATGACCTCCTTTGGGGTAAACTACTACCTCAGCGGCCTGCACAGCTATGCCTCCGGGGATCCCGTTCCCATTCCCAAGTTCATCTATGTGCTCATTGCCATTGTGATCATCATTTCCATTGCCGCCTACCTACGTAAAAAGAAAGTGGAGGAAAAACCGGCCTAAACAGCCAGTCCAAGGATCTTTAACAGGGAGACCCTGCAGTTTTGCGGACGGCCTCCCTTTTTTTTTTTCGGTGAGTGCTGCCTTTAGTTGCCTTCCAAGGGGTGGGAAGGTTCCCTATCCTTGAGTGGTGGGCATAGGGCTGGTTCCGGCTAAAGGAAAGGGATGCATTATGGGCCAAACGGCGCAGCGCTTCGCCATTTTTAGCTTAATTTCGTGTTTTCCAAAAGACCTTAAATGATACCGATCATACAGATTCCCTTATTGCAGGACATTTTGGTGCTCTTGGTGTTCTCCGTGGTCATTGTCTTTATGCTACAGCGGCTAAAACTCCCCTCTGTCATTGGCTTTTTAGTGGCCGGAGTGATCATTGGCCCCTATGGCCTCAGTTTGGTCACCGCCGTGGAACAAGTGGAGATTCTTTCTGAGATTGGGGTGATCCTCTTGCTCTTTGTCATTGGCATGGAGCTGTCCATAAAACAATTGGCCTCCATTAAGAAAACGGTGTTCGTGGGCGGTTTCCTCCAAATGGGCATCACCCTGGTGGTGGCGGGGCTCATCTATTACTTTTTGGGCAATTCCTGGAACGAATCGCTCTTTATAGGCTTCTTGTTCTCCCTGTCCAGTACGGCCATTGTGCTCAAAACCTTGCAGGACCAGCACGAGATGAACACCCCGCACGGACGCAATGCCCTGGCCATTCTCATTTTCCAGGATATCATTGTGGTGCCCATGATGCTGATCACCCCCTTGATCGCCGGAGCGTCCGGGGACCTTGGTGGCAGCATCCTCAGCCTGTTGCTCAAGACCGCGGTGGTCATTGTGCTCACGGTGCTCTTGGCGCGCTATGTGGTTCCGGAGCTCATGCACGCCGTGGCCAAGACCAACAGCAAGGAACTCTTTCTGCTGGTCACGGTGACCCTTTGCTTTGCCGTGGCCTTCATTACCTCGGAGGCCGGACTCTCCCTGGCCCTGGGGGCGTTCATGGCCGGGCTCATCATCTCCGAGTCCGAGTACAGCTACCAGGCCACCAGTGTGATCCTGCCCTTTAGGGAACTGTTCATCAGCTTCTTTTTTGTGTCCATTGGCATGCTGTTGGACCTCAACTTCTTTTTCCAGAACATTCTGGTCATCTGCCTTTTGGTGATTGCCGTTTTTGTGGTAAAGTCCTTGGCGGCGGGCATCGCCGTGGCCGTGCTCAATTACCCAAAGAAAACGGTGATCCTCACGGGGCTGTCCCTCTTTCAAGTGGGCGAATTTGCCTTTGTCCTCTCCAAGGTGGGCATTGAGAACAACCTCTTGGATGCGGACACCAACCAATATTTCCTGTCCGTGAGCATTGTGTCCATGCTGCTTACGCCCTTTGTCATCATCTTTTCGGAGAACATGGCCAAAAGGGTCATTGGGGTATCGGAAAAACTGGGCTACGGCAACACGGTAGATCCCAACGCGGCCCTGGCGGAACTTCCGGGAAGGGAACTGAACAATCACTTGGTGATCATTGGCTACGGTATAAACGGCAGCAACCTGGCCAAGGCAGCGGCAGACAGCAACATTCCCTATGTGGCCATAGAAATGAATGCGGAAACGGTAAAGAGGGAACGCCAAAAAGGGGTGCCCATCCTCTACGGCGATGCCACCCAGCACCACATTTTGGAAAAGGCCCATTTGGAAGATGCGCGGGTGGCGGTCATTGCCATATCGGACAACCACGGCACCAAAGTGGCCATAAAGAACGTGCGTTCGCAGTCAGAATCGCTCTACCTTGTGGTGCGCACCCGCTATGTCAAGGAAACCTCCGAACTTATGGCCCTTGGGGCGGACATTGTGATTCCCGAAGAGTTCGAGACCTCGGTGCAGATCTTCTCCCGGGTACTGCAGAACTTCCTGATCCCCGAAGATGACATTGAGCATATTGTGGAAAAGGTGAGGGCAGACAACTACCAGCTCTTCAAGGACGATCAAAAACGCGCCAGCACCTACCGCGCCAAAAACCATCCGGAGTTTCACATTACCTGTCTAAAAATCAATTCGGACAGCAATAAGTTTCTGGGCAAGCCCCTTCAGGAACTGCAGCTCAGGGCCAATTACGGCATCAATATCCTGGGCATCATGCGCAAGGACGATTTACTCCAGACCATACGGCCGGAAGAGACCCTGAAACAGCATGACATTGTCTATCTACAGGGCAATCCGCATGACATTGAGCATTTTCACAAGGTGATCAAATGATGGGGGCCTTGCGCAGACGGGGCATTTTTTATTTTTTTTTGATGAGGGCAACGCCACTCTGCCCTGGCCCCAAGGCAGCGCTGGTGCCAAAGTCCATCTCCATGCCATGGCCCAACCCACTTTTTCCTATCTTTAGGGGTAACACCAGAACGTAACGTAAACCCCATGCCCTACCTCTCCAGTTTTAGCATAGACCCCAATCGTACCCATCCCTTTCCCTATGATGTTCCGGCCGTTCGCTTTGCCAAGAACATAGCCTTGAAAACCCCGGTAACCTTCCTTATTGGCGATAACGGCACGGGAAAATCCACGCTGTTGGAGTTGTTGGCCTACCGCTTGCAACTGCCGCACATGGATGGTTCCGGATACCAAAAAAAGGGCTTTAAGGCGGCCAGGACCCTCTTGCCGCATTTGGAACTTTCTTGGGAACGGGAGCGCAGCACCGGCTTCTTTTTCAGGGCGGAAGACTTTGGGAACCTCATTAACAGCATAGACCGGCAAGATGGCAAACTGCACGGTTTCATGGCCGATCTGGAGGGTGCGGTTCCGGACCACATCATCCAGGAAATGAAGGACAGTGCCAACCACCAAATACACCACATGCGAAAGCGCTACGGGCAGGACCTACAATCCTTTTCCCACGGCGAGGCCTATCTAAAGATCATGCAGGAGAAGATCGTTGACCGCGGTCTTTATCTGTTGGATGAGCCGGAGGCCGCCCTTTCTCCCCTAAAGCAGTTGTCCCTCCTTTATTTTATGCAGGAACATCTACGGCAGTTCACCAGCCAGCTCATCATTGCCACCCATTCGCCCATGCTCATGGCCTTTCCCGGTGCCACCATCTACGAGGTGAACCAGGAAGGAATGAAGCAGGTGCCCCTGGAGGAGACGGAGCACTATACGGTAACCAGATCCTTTTTGAACGACCCAGGACGTTATTTGCGGCATTTGGGATGAAAAATAAATAGAGGTCAGTAGATAAATACCTATCCATCAAACAAGGTAATTATTTGATTATAATACGGTTAATAATTTTTACTATTGTCAGTTCGAGCGCTCCCGAAATTTCGGGAGAGAACCATTTGCCAGCCAAGGAAGACTTCGACTGCCTGCCTCGACTACAATTCAGGCGGGCGCTCAGCCTGACATTTAAGCTATCAACTCGATTTAAAATAGGTAACTATCTACTGACCTCTAAAAATAAATTCTAGTTAAAAACAGCTTTGATCAACCAAATCTATAAACGTACCTTTTAAAAACGTTTCACCAATGTTCCAAGCCCTGTGGTCTAGGGGTCGCTCACCTATTTTTCTCAACAGCTGCTCCTTTTTTTTCAGCACACTGTTCCCATTGGTGTTCCTTCCCCTGCCAGGGGAAGGAACACAGACCGAAAATGAAAGCCCGTAGCGATGATTTCAAAAGAGTTCATTTTTTTATCGGTGCAACATAAAATTTTCAGCACAGAATTAAATTACAGCCAAATTGAATTATCCTTTTGGCCTGCGAAAAAGAAAAAAGCAGGCATCGCCCAGCCATGGCTTATTTTTATGTTGCAGTAGGGCGTAAAAAGAAACCATTTTTGGCCAATTTTCAATGGGAAAATGGTGTTGAGCAATAAGTATGTGCCCAAGGACTCCCAATCTTTTTCAAAAACCTTTACATTAGCCCGCACCAAGCAAGCAACACCATGGCCGAGCGTATGGGCACCTTTCTGCAACTCCACAGGACCTCCTTGTTCCTGACGCTGCTCAGTGCCGCGCTGTACTACACCTTTGCCCATTATTTGGACCGGACGGAATTTCCCAAGCTCCTGGCCCTGTTCACGGCCCTCTTTGTGCTGTGCTTTGCCTTGGTGCGACGGGAAAAATGGAACTACCGAATGCTGCTGGGCGCGGGCATTCTGTTTCGGCTGATCTTTCTGTTCGTGGAGCCCAACCTTTCCCAGGATTTTTATCGTTTTGTTTGGGACGGGCATTTGGTGCGGCACTTCATAAATCCCTATCTGGCGGTGCCCAACACCCTGATCGAACAGCCAGACCTGATCGTGCCCAACGCCCAGGACCTACACCGGGGCATGGGCGAGCTCAGTGCCAAGCACTACAGCAACTACCCGCCCTTGAACCAGCTTCTCTTTGCCCTGGCGGCCCAGTTGGGAGGCCAAAGCGTCTTGGGAACGGTGATCGCCCTCAGGGGCTGCATTGTCCTGGCCGATCTGGGCATCTTCCATTTTGGGCAAAAACTCTTAAAACATCTGAACCGACCGCCACACCTCATCTTTTGGTACTTTGTTAATCCGCTGGTCATTGTGGAGCTCACCGGCAACCTACATTTTGAGGGCGTGATGCTTTTCTTCTTCGTTTGGGCCCTGTACCTGCTGTCCGTACAAAAATGGGCATGGGCAGCGGTGGTCTATGCCTGTTCCATTTCGGTGAAGCTGGTGCCCCTTTTGTTCTTGCCCTTGTTCCTGAAACACTTCGGGCTTAAAAAAAGTGTGGTTTTTTACACGCTCATAGGGCTTACCTCCCTGCTGCTCTTTGTCCCTTTTTACTCCCCGGAGTTCATAACGAACTACGGCCAGACGATCGGACTCTGGTTCTCCAATTTTGAGTTCAACGCCAGTATTTGGAATGTGGTGAAATACCTGGGCATTCAGTTCAATGCCAAGCCTTGGGAACTCATAAAGACCTACGGGAAAATTACGCCCCTGATCACCATTGGCCTGGTGCTGGCGGTTACCTTCTTCCGGAAAAACGATAAGCTCTCCGTGCTGCTCTCCTCCATGCTCTGGATATTGACATTGTACTACTTCATGTCTGCCACGGTGCACCCGTGGTACCTGATCTTTTTGGTGGCCCTCACGGTCTTTACGCCCTACCGCTTTGCCATCCTATGGTCTGCGACCGCCGTACTCAGCTACTACGCCTATTCCCAGCCAGGTTACACGGAAAGCGGATGGTTTTTATGGGCTGAATATCTCTTGGTTTTAGGGTTGATGGTGTACGAAGGCTTACGATATCGTAACAAAAGCTGAGGTTTTTGTAAATTTTGGCCCACGGCCTTGGTGCATCCCATTTAATTTGTACATTTACCCCAATGAACGGACAAGACCACAATACCGCAACAAGGAACATCCTGGTTCCCACGCACGCGTTCGCCGCTCGCCGCCGTCGCCCGTAAGGGGTACGATTTTTATATGGAGATAGGTGAGTCCATTTCCGCACAATCCACATCAATTTTACTTTTTACCTCTAAATATCAATGACAATGAACCTTGTTGTTGCCAACGAATCCCATTTTAAATACGCCCCCATCGTCTGTGCCACCATAGAGGATTCCGCCAAGGTGCGCGGTACCGGCATTGCCAAGCGCACGCCAGAATACATACAGAAGAAAATGGAGAACGGCAATGCGGTCATTGCCCTGGACGGCGATGTGTTTGCCGGCTTTTGCTATATTGAGGTCTGGGGCCACGAAAAGTTCGTGGCCAATTCCGGGCTCATCGTGCACCCCGATTTTAGGGGGCAGGGGCTGGCCAAAAAGATTAAACAGCGCGTTTTTGAACTGAGCCGGGAAAAGTTTCCCAATGCCAAAATCTTTGGCATCACCACGGGCCTTGCGGTCATGAAGATCAACTATGAACTGGGCTACAAACCCGTGACATTTTCCGAGCTCACCGATGACCCTGAATTTTGGAAGGGTTGCCAGACCTGCAAAAACTTTGATATCCTAACGCGTACCGAGCGAAAGCTGTGCCTCTGTACCGGCATGCTGCACGACCCCAATGCCAAAGCGGCCCCCAGCAAAAAAGAGGGGAAATTGAACGGCAAAGCGTTTAAACGACTAAAAAGCATCAAGGAAACCCTGTTCTTCAAAAAAAAGAAACACGGTTCCTGACCTGGCGCCGCCCAAGGCAAGGGAAAAGGAGCAGGTAAAGAACGATCCATGGGAAAAATGCCCTCCAATAGGGGCGCGCATAGCATAAAACAAAGGAAAGAACATGAAAAAATTAGTATTGGCCTACAGTGGCGGACTGGATACCAGTTATTGCGCCAAGTATTTGAGCAAGGAAAAGGGATTTGAGGTGCACGCCGTGAGCGTGAACACCGGCGGATTTTCGGCCGAGGAAATTCGGAACATAGAACAAAAGGCCTTGGCACTGGGCGCCACCAGCTACACCTCCATAGATGCCGTACAGACCTTTTACGACCAGGTGGTAAAATACCTCATCTTTGGCAACGTACTAAAAAACAACACCTACCCCTTGTCCGTGAGTGCCGAGCGCATTGTACAGGCCATTGCCATTGTAAACCATGCCAAAAAACTGGGCGCGGGGCACATTGCCCACGGCAGCACCGGGGCCGGGAACGACCAGGTGCGCTTCGATATGATCTTCCAGACCTTGGCCCCCGACATCAACATCATTACCCCGATCCGGGACCACACCCTATCGCGCGAAGCGGAAATAGCCTACCTCAAGGAAAATGGGGTGGACTACCCTTGGGAAAAGGCAAAATATTCCATCAACAAAGGCCTGTGGGGCACTTCTGTGGGGGGCGAAGAAACCCTGACCTCCGAGAGACCGCTGCCCGATCACGCTTACCCGAGCCAGTTGACGAAAAAAGAACCGTCTGAGGTAAAACTCACCTTTGACCAAGGGGAACTGGTGGCCATTGATGGGCAAAAGGACAGCCCGGTGAACAACATAGAAAATCTGGAAGCCATGGCCAACAAGTACGCCATAGGAAGGGACATCCACGTAGGGGACACCATCATTGGCATCAAAGGGCGCGTGGGGTTCGAGGCCGCTGCGGCCCTCATCACCATAAAGGCCCACCATCTGTTGGAAAAACATACGCTCACCAAATGGCAGCAGTTCCAGAAAGAGCAGCAGGGCAACTTTTACGGCATGCTCTTGCACGAGGGCCATTACCTGGATCCCGTCATGCGCAATATCGAGGCCTTTTTAACGGACACCCAAAAAACTGTGTCCGGCGATGTGTTTGTGGGCCTTTACCCCTTTCAGTTCCGGTTGAACGGCATTGCTTCGCCCCACGACCTCATGAACGCCTCTTTTGGCAGTTATGGGGAAGTGAACAAAGGGTGGACGGCCGATGACGCCAAGGGCTTCATCAAAATCCTGTCCAACGCAGGGAAGATATACCGCCACGTGAACCCCCTTGGAAATATGGCCTCCGAAGGTGAAGGGTGATGAGGTACGAAGTTGGAAGTTAGAAGTACGAAGTTAGAAGTACGAAATACAAAGGTCGAAATGGGAAGTACGAAGTGGGAATTGTGAAGTGGGAAATGCGAAATGGGCAATTTGAAATTTGACGTTAAAGGTTGAAAAGCGCGGAACAAAACAAAACAAGTATCTGATTACGATGATAAAAGCAGGAATTATAGGTGGATCGGGCTATACGGGCGGGGAGCTGATCCGCATCCTATTGCAGCACCCCGCCACGGAATTGGATTTTGTGTACAGCACCACCCGGGCGGGAAAACCCCTGACGGCTGCACATCCCGATCTTTTGGGCCAGACCGATTTGGCCTTTACGGGAACCGTGAACTTGAAGGTAGATGTGGTATTTCTCTGTTTGGGCCACGGCAACTCCACCAAATTTCTGCAAGAGCATCCATTTTCGGCCAACACCAAGATCATAGACCTGAGCAACGATTTTAGGTTGCGGAAAGACGCCCATTTCCAGGACAAGGAATTTGTGTACGGCCTACCGGAACTGAACAGGGCGCAGATAGAAAGCGCCCAATACATTGCCAACCCGGGCTGCTTTGCCACGGCCATACAATTGGCCTTGCTTCCCCTGGCCAAGGCAGGGATGCTTACCGAACAAGTGCACGTGAACGCCATAACGGGAAGTACCGGCGCCGGCGTGCAGCCCACCGGGACCAGCCATTTTAGCTGGCGCAACAACAATGTAAGCTGGTACAAGCCCTTTACGCACCAGCATCTGGGAGAGATCAAGGAAAGCCTGGGGTCTTTACAGCCCAATCCGGGAGAACTGTTTTTCCTCCCCAACAGGGGGAACTTTACCCGGGGCATCCTGGCCACGGCCTACACCCATTTTAAAGGAAGCCTGGAAGAGGCCACCGAACTCTACCGTACCTTTTATGCGGCTGCCCGTTTTACGCAGTTGGCCCAAGCCCCCATCCATCTGAAACAAGTGGTGAACACCAATCAATGTCACCTGCACCTGCATGGGCACGGGAACACCTTGCTCGTAACATCGGCCATAGACAATCTTTTAAAGGGGGCGTCGGGGCAGGCCGTGCAGAACATGAACCTCATGCTTGGGTTGGAAGAAGATCTGGGACTGAATTTAAAGGCGGGGGTATTTTAGCGGGTATCAATTAGAAAGTATGGAGTATTGAGCACAAAGTACTGGACACTGATAACATATTGTTGAAGAGAAATGAGTACGTAATACTTTGTACGTTTTACTAATAACCATTATTCATGAAAATAGCCATCATCGGAACCGGAAATTTGGGCCTGTCCATTGCCAAGGGCATCTTGAACAGCAACGGCGCCACCACCATGTACCTCACCAAACGGGACACCAAGAGCATCCAACATTTTGAAAAATACGGCAACGTCACCGTTACCACCAACAATGCGGAGGCGGTAAAGAACTCGGACATTTTGATCTTTGCGGTACAGCCCAACCATTTTGGACAAATTTTGGAAGACATAAAGCCCTTGTTAACGGAAAACCATGTCATCATATCCACCATAACGGGTTTCAGCATTGAAAAAATGGAACGTATCCTGGGCAAGGCCACCTATATCGTGCGCAGCATGCCCAACACGGCCATTTCGGTGGGCAAATCCATGACCTGTCTCTGCACCAACCAACAGGGCAAGAACCGGATAGACCTGGCCAAGAGCATCTTCAACAGAATGGGGCATACCATGGAAATTCCGGAAAGCCAGATGCAGGCCGCCACGGTGATCTGCGCCAGTGGCATCGCCTTTTGGATGCGCCTGATCCGCGCCACCACCCAAGGGGCCATTCAGCTGGGCTTTGACGCCAAGGAGGCCCAAGAACTGGCCATGCACACCTGCAACGGGGCCGCAGACCTGTTAATAGCATCCGGAAACCACCCCGAGGAAGAAATAGACAAGGTAACCACCCCCATGGGCTGCACCATAAAAGGGCTCAACGAAATGGAAATACAGGGATTGAGCTCTTCCCTGATCCAAGGCATCGTGGCCTCTTTTGACAAAATCACGGAATTTAAGTCGAAGTGAGAAATGGGGAGGACAAAGTACGATATACGAAGTACGATATACGAAATGGGAGGTGGGAAGTACGAAATGGGAAGTACGAAATACGAAATTGGAAATTAGAAATTGGAAATTTGCTGTGGGAGGTGGGATGCCATAGTGTCAGAAATCAACCTGGGAACAACAACCATGGGCTACCCTTCAAAAACCACCCCACTGCAACAAACGCGCCTTTTAAAAACACTTGAACTGGAAACTGAACTTGAATCTAAAACATGAACCTATTTGACGTATATCCGCTCTACAACGTAACCCCAGTGTCTGCCAAGGGCATTGTGGTAACGGATGATACAGGAAAGGAGTACTTGGACTTCTACGGCGGCCACGCGGTCATTTCCATTGGCCACGGGCACCCGCACTACGTAAAGCGGTTAAAGGACCAATTGGATGCCATTGCCTTCTACAGCAATTCCATAAAGAATCCGCTGCAAGAAGAACTGGCCCAAAAACTGGGAAGCCTGTCCGGTTGCCCCCAATACCAACTGTTTATGTGCAATTCGGGGGCAGAGGCCAACGAAAACGCTTTAAAAATGGCTTCCTTCCATACGGGAAAATCCAAGGTGATCGCCTTTGGGAACGGTTTTCACGGAAGAACATCGGCAGCCGTGGCCACGACGGACAACCCTAAAATTGTGGCGCCATTGAACGCCCAGCAAAAGGTGGATTTTGTTCCGTTGAACAATTTTGCGGCCTTTGAGGAAACCCTGGCCCAAGGCGGCCATTGCGCCGTTATCCTTGAAGCCATTCAAGGAGTGGGCGGATTGGATGAGCCCACCACGGAATTTTATCGGTTTGTGGCCCAAAAATGCAATGAGCACAAGGTGGTCCTGATCGCAGATGAGGTACAATCCGGTTTTGGACGCAGCGGAACCTTCTTCGCCTTTCAGCATCACGGCATTGACCCGGACATCATTTCCATGGCCAAGGGCATGGGCAACGGATTCCCGGTGGGCGGGGTGCTGATCCACAACAAATTTGAACCTTGGTACGGACAATTGGGCACCACTTTTGGCGGCAACCACTTGGCCTGTGCGGCCACCTTGGCGGTACTGGAAGTCTTGGAAAAAGAACGGCTGTTGGAAAACGCCAACGAACTGGGCCGCTATTTTCACGGCAAGGCGGCGGCACTGCCCCAAATTAAAAAGATAAAGGGCAGGGGCCTCATGCTGGGGCTGGAATTTCATTTTGAGGTGGCGGCCCTGCGCAAGGAACTGATCTATGAACACCATATATTTACCGGAGGTTCCGCAAACAAAAACCTTTTGCGGTTTTTGCCGGCCCTGAACATCACGGAAGCGGATATCGACGTTTTTTTTGAACGATTGGCCACCGCACTGAGGTCCCAAGAGCAATCTTGAAGGCTCCCAACCGATCCCAAGCCATGAGCCCTTTGCAAGATTTCAAGGAACCCCCGAACGAGACAACTTATGCACGTGCCCTTCTTTAATGCCGAACCAGATCGAAGCTCCGGCATGCCCTTACTAAAACCAAGCAACAGCAAGAGATGAAACACTATCTTTCCATAAACGACCTGGACAATTTACAGCAAACGGTGGCAGAGGCCCTTCAACTTAAAAAAGATCCTTTTGCCCTGGAGCATTTGGGAAGGCAAAAAACCATTTGTCTGCTCTTCTTCAACAACAGCCTCCGCACCCGTCTCAGCACGCAAAAGGCGGCCCGGCAACTGGGCATGGACGTCATGGTGATGAATTTTGGCCAAGAGGGATGGCAATTGGAATATGGGGATGGCAGCGTAATGGACAAGGGAAAATCGGAACACGTGCGGGAAGCCGCCCAGGTGGTGTCCCAGTATGCGGACATCGTGGCCATACGGGCCTTTGCCCAATTGTTGCATCGGGAACGGGACGAGGCGGAAGAAGTACTTCGCGGATTTTCCTCCTTTGCCTCCGTGCCCATTGTTAACCTGGAAAGTTCCGTGGCGCATCCGTTACAGGCCTTGGCAGACGCCATTACCCTTGCCGAAAACAACACAAAGGCCAGACCAAAAGTGGTGCTCTCCTGGGCGCCACACCCCAAGGCCCTGCCCCATGCCGTGGCCAATTCCTTTGTACGGATGATGCACCTGCAAGACGCCGATTTTGTCATAACGCATCCCGAAGGATATGCCCTGGACCCCAAGATCACCAAAAATGTGCCCCTGGTGCACGATCAGGAAGAAGCCCTGAAAGGGGCCGACTTTGTGTACGTGAAAAACTGGAGCAGCTACACCGCCTACGGCGAGGTACTGAACCAAGACCCCAACTGGCGCATGAGCCTGGACAAACTAAAGCATGCCAAGTTCATGCACTGCCTGCCGGTGCGCCGCAACATGGTGGTGGAAGATGCGGTGCTGGACAGCGGCCAGAGCTTGGTGATCCAACAGGCCCATAACCGCACCTATGCCGCCCAAGTGGTGCTGAAAAGGCTGTTGGAGCAGATGTGACCATGAACGGGGACCAAAACCTTAACCTGGCCCGGACCGCCACGACCATTGATGGCGGAACGCGCACCGATCAAAGACAAAGAAGATGACCAAAAAAAGAATCCTGCTCAAAATTGGCTCCAATACCCTTACCAAGGAGACAGACCAGCTCTCCCGGGGAAAGATCGAGGACATTGGGCGGCAGATCGCCGCCCTGCACCACCGTTATGAGTTCATCATTGTGAGCTCCGGCGCCATAGCAGCGGCCAGACAGTTTGTAAAACTGGAGCACAACGGGGAGGACATCAACGTAAAACAGGCCCTGGCCGCCATTGGCCAGCCCCATTTAATGCGCATCTTTCAAGAAAACTTCAGGGAGCTGGGGCTGTTTACCTCCCAATGCCTCTTGTCCTATTCCGATTTTGAGAAAAAGGAATCCCAAGAGAACATCAAGAACACCATAGATGTCCTGGTGGCCAACAACTTCATTCCCATCATTAACGAGAACGATACCGTGGCCACGGACGAGATCCAATTTGGGGACAATGACAAACTGGCCGCCCTAACAGCGGTATTGGTGGGGGCAGACCTGCTCCTCATTGCCACCAACACCGATGGCATCTATGAAAAGGGCTCATTGGAAAACGAGCGGCCCACCACCATTGAAACGGTTTCCAACATCGCCGATCTTAAAAAAGAGATAAGCCACAAAAAATCGACCCACGGCACGGGGGGCATGGCCTCCAAGATAGAGGCCTGCACCATTGCCCAACGGGCCGGGGTGGAAACTTGGATCGTGAACGGACTGGAGGACAACTTTATGGCCAACGCCCTGGGCGGCACCTCCAAACACACCAGGGTAAAGCCGGAGGGTGCCAACACAAAGCAGCCCCACTGAAACGGACAGGAAGGGCCATAGGAAGCGGGAAGGCCCCGGGCTGGCACACCGCGACCGCCGGTTCCAAGGTCCGGCCTTTTATCCATAACAACGATAGTACAGTAAACAAATGAAAACAAAACTAGCCATTGTAAAAATAGGTGGGAACGTCATTGAAAACCCAGGGGAGCTGCAGCAGTTTCTCAAACTTTTTGCCCAGCTGGAAGGACATAAAATACTGGTGCACGGCGGTGGAAAAGGGGCCACCCAACTCGGGGAAAAGTTGGGCCTGGAAACCAAAATGGTGGATGGCAGAAGAATTACCGATGCGGAAACCTTAAAGGTGATCACCATGGTCTATGCGGGACTCACCAACAAGAACATTGTGGCCCAATTACAGGCAGGGCACTGCAATGCCATTGGCCTGAGCGGTGCGGATGCCAATATGATCAGCGCACAAAAACGACCCGTAAAAGAACTTGACTATGGATTTGTAGGGGATGTCAAGACCGTGAACACCAAGACCATTTCAAAATTTTTAAAGATGGATTTGACACCGGTTTTCTGTGCCATGACCCATGACAAGGAAGGACAACTACTGAACACCAATGCGGACACCATTGCCGCGGAAATCGCCATTCAGATGAGTACATTTTACCACACCGCGCTATACTACTGTTTTGAAAAAAAGGGTGTTTTACGGGATATGGAGAATGAAGATTCCGTCATAGAGCAGATAGACCATCGGAGCCTTGCCCAATACCTGGACGATGGAAGCATAACGGGCGGGATGATTCCCAAGGTGAACAACTGTTTTTATGCCCTTGAACGCGGTGTTGAAAAAGTATGTATCGGCAATACCTCCATGTTGTCCAAATCGAACGAAAAATTCACAACCCTCATTTATTGACATGAACCGGACAACGCTTACCGAAAAGGCCATTGACCTTTTAAAACAATTGATTTCCATACCCTCCTTTTCAGGGGAAGAGGACAGGACCGCAGATGCCCTTGAGGCTTGGTTTCAACATTTTGATATTCCGTTTGAGCGCATCCGCAACAACGTCTTTGCCAAGAACAAGCACTGGGACCATAGCAAACCAACGCTGCTCCTCAATTCGCACCACGATACGGTAAGACCCAACAAGGCGTACACCCGGGACCCATTTCACCCGCATACGGAAGATGGAAAATTGTACGGTTTGGGGAGCAACGATGCCGGCGGCTGCCTGGTGTCGCTCATGGCCACCTTCACGCACTTCTACGCCTCTGAAAATTTGAACCACAATATCTTGATCGTGGCCTCCATGGAAGAGGAAAATGCCGGGCCGCACAGTTTAAGATGGCTCCTGCCCCAACTACCGCCCGTGGACGTGGCCATTGTGGGCGAACCCACGCTAATGCAGCTGGCCATTGCCGAAAAAGGCTTGGTGGTCTTTGATGCGGTGGTAAAGGGAACCCCCTCGCACGCGGCACATCCAAACGACAACAACGCCATTTACAATACCATTGAAGTCCTGCAGTGGTTCAAAAATTACAAATTCGAGAAAACCTCCGAAGCCTTGGGCGACGTTAAAATGACGGTGACCCAGATCAATGCGGGCACTCAGCACAACGTGGTGCCCTCGCAGGTGGAACTGGTGATCGATGTGCGCGTGAACGATGCCTACTCCAACCAGGAAATTGCCCATGTACTAAAGGCCGGGGCACCCTGCGAAATCAAGGAACGCGGCCTAAAACTCAACTCCTCCAAAATTGACAAAGACCATCCGCTGGTACGGTCGGGCCTCGCCCTGGGCAGGACCACCTACGGCTCCCCCACCCTTTCGGACCAAGCGGCCTTGACCTGCCAGTCCCTAAAATTGGGGCCTGGCGACAGCACCCGTTCCCATTCCGCAGATGAGTATATTTACGTGCACGAAATTGAAGAGGGAATCGATCTGTACATTAAGATATTGGAAGGATTTCTTGGATAGACTTGAGGGTTTAGATGTTAGATATGAGATGTTAGATATGAGACGTGAGACTTTAGCTAGGAGATTTTAGATAGGATATTCTACACTTTCACTATCAATTTAAAGGCGCCCTGTCGCTTTTTGGATAACGTAAAATACTTGAGAGCAATACTGTATTGGTTTAACCCAGATTAAGCAATAGAAATTCCCCGCCTGAAAGGAACGGGCAGGTATTACGGATGCAAATCCCTTCAAAATCAATCGTTGCACTGACTTTTGCTCACTCACCGTAGCGATGGCTATGCCTCAATCGCAAAAGTCTTGATTTTATTGGGCTTTACACCCTCATAACGAAAGTCTAGTGCATAATCTGGGTTTAAAAAAGGAAAAGGTTCTTTTATGGCCGATTAAGGTTTCCTCCATGGTACCGATGGGGCGCAGAAAAAGCATTAATTTTGAGACTTGCCCATAAGGCAGGGAACACTGGCGTTTTGAAATAGTGGGATGACATCCATCCCATCTCAAATCTCACGTCTAAAATCTAACATCCATAAAAAATGAAACTCTGGGACAAGGGATTTAGTACCGACAAAAAAATAGACCACTTTACGGTGGGAAACGATCGTGAACTGGACCTGCATTTGGCCAAGTACGATGTCATGGCCTCACAGGCACACGCCAAAATGCTGGGCAAGATCGGCCTGCTCACCGAAGAAGAGACCAACGACCTGGTGGCCGAGCTGAACCACATCGCTGCAAAGATTGAAAACGGCAGCTTTGTCATAGAGCCCCAGTTTGAGGACATGCACTCCAAGATAGAATACCAGCTGACCCTGGCCCTGGGCGATACGGGAAAGAAAATACACACGGCCCGCTCCCGGAACGACCAGGTTTTGGTGGCCATGCACCTGTACCTGAAAGATGAGCTGGCAGAAATAAAATCGATGGCCAAGACCCTCTTTGATCTGCTGTTGAACCTGGCGGACCGGTACAAAAGGGTGCTCTTGCCCGGATATACCCATTTGCAGATCGCCATGCCCTCTTCCTTTGGACTGTGGTTCTCGGCCTATGCAGAGAGCTTAATAGATGACCTGTATTTTGTGGAGGCCGCAAACAAGGTGGCCGACCAAAACCCCTTGGGAAGTGCGGCCGGGTACGGCAGTTCCTTTCCCATTGATCGTGGTTTCACCACCAAGGAAATGGGTTTTGAGACCCTAAAATACAACGTGGTGGCCGCCCAAATGGGCCGGGGAAAAGTGGAAAAGGCAACGGCCTTTGGGATGGCCAGCATTGCCGGCACCCTGTCAAAGATGGCCATGGACATTTGTTTGTACATGAGCCAGAACTTCGATTTCATTTCCTTCCCGGATGAATTGACCACGGGTTCCAGCATTATGCCCCACAAAAAGAATCCCGATGTTTTTGAACTGGTGCGGGGCAAGTGCAACAAGCTGCAATCCGTTCCCAATCAGCTCACCATGGTCATGAACAACCTGCCCAGTGGCTACCATAGGGATCTGCAGTTGGCAAAGGAGATCATTGTGCCCGCCATTCAGGACATGAAGGCCTGTTTGGAGATCATGAGCTTTAGCCTGCGCGAAATACAGGTGAACGAAGGCATCTTGGAAGACCCCAAATACGATTACCTCTTCAGTGTGGACACCCTGAACGAACTGGTGCAGAACGGGATGCCCTTCCGCGATGCCTACAAACAAATGGGAAAGGAAATAGAAGCGGGCACCTTTGCCCCAAAAAGGAACATAACACATACCCACGAGGGCAGTTTGGGCAATTTATGCTTGGAGGAGATCAGGAAGAAGATGGGGAAAATCTTTGGCTGATGCCCTACCGCAGCATCCCATAAAGCCAATGCCCACCAATGAGGACCTTATGCCCTGACAAAGCCGCAGCTCACCAGCTATTTTTTGTTGGGGGCACGGCTACCGCTGTTCATTGTTTCCGCAATAAATGGAGTGGCATTAATGGCAAACGCTTTAAATTGGCCTATAAACAGGGTTTGGATTGTGGGCCCGTTCAACATCCATGGCAAAGTACTGGGGTTGCCCCACCAAAACGGCGTTGGCACCCGGCCAACAGAATCTCAGTGCCATCCCACATTCGTTTGGAACAACCCCTTAAAATCCGCTGCGCCGGACCGTGTCCAAAGCAAACTTTCTAAAGTGCAATACATTGGCGGCATCCTGTTTTTCTGCCCGTATCCAAGCCTCCAGTTCCTGCGGGGCGTATTGGCTTTGGTGGCAGCGCAGTGAGGAAAAAGCGGTTTCTTCGTCCTGGGGGCTGAACGTGATCTTGGTGTGCAACAGATCAGGGTGTGTCCATCCCAAGCCCCAGTCCTCGGGAAATTTTTTGGTCTGCTCCTGGGTCCAGGCGAAGTAGTACAGGTCTATATGGTTCACCCAATTCTCGCGCAACAAAATTTCGGTGGTTAGCAGGCCCACCATCCTGTGGTCCGGATGGCCGGTATCTCCCTCGGGGCCAAAGGTAAGGATCACATCGGGGTTCAGTTCCCTGATTTTTTCTTTAATGCGCTCTTTTAAATGTGCCACTTCTTCATAAAAATTATGGTGTCCGTTGAGACCCAATCCGTCTTTTGCCCCTAAAAAGTGTGGCGGATGCACGCCCAATTTTTCGCAGGCGCAGGCCATTTCTTGGGTTCTTATGGCCACGAGCGAATCTCCTGCGGACACACCAAAATGGTCGGTGACCCCGTACCTGCCATCCGTGGCAATGACGATATGTACGTTGGCCGTGGCCCCATATTTGGCCAAAACGGGCCCAATGGCCGTTTCATCGTCCGGATGGGCAAAGAGGGCCATAATGGTTTTTGGTGCCGGTGGGGTTTCTTTGTTTACGGGAAGCTGTGCCGTTAGCTGACCGAACATCAATAAAAAAAGAAGGGTGAAACCGTATTGTAATCTTTGTGGTTCTTGTGGTTTCATGGGTTGTGTCTATTATCGCTTTTAAAAGTACTGTTTTTGAAGCACGACTTTTACATCTAAGGCATCTCTCTTCGTTATCATCATTCGATCAATCCCGAAAATGCAACCTACCCGCAGATATCCAACTGTACCGACTCCTTGTTTAGAACTTCTGGATGTTAAGGTAAACTTTCACGGAAAACCGTGTAGGTGCCGTTTTCCATAAACCGCACTTTTGTAAAACAAAACCCGGGAACATAGGGAAAAACAAAGGCTGGCAAAATATTCGTCTCCGTAATTCGTTATGACGTAACAGTTAGGATACAATGAAAAAAAAACGCATACCATCAATTCTTCTTCTATGCTTTTTAAACATGGTGGTATGTTATGGCCAAACCCCCATCCCCGACGCCAATTTTGAACAATTCCTGGTGGATCAGGGCATGGACACCAATGGGGTCAACGGTAATATCCTCAATGCCGATGCCCAGGCCGTGACCAACTTGAACGTTACCCGAAATGACATTACCGATTTCACCGGCTTGGAGGCTTTTGTTAATATCGAGACATTAAATCTTGGTACAAATCAGTTTGCCACATTGCCTCTCAATGGTCTTGTGGCATTGGAAGAACTGGAGTTTAACCAAAATGTTGTCCTGGCCAACCTGGACCTATCAACAAACACCAACTTAAGGCGCTTGGACATTAGGGCCAATGGCGGAACAAATACCGCTCCAATGGCAACCTTGGATCTATCGAACAATCTATTGCTGGAATACGTTCATATCTATAATTTCAGAAGTCTGGCCAACGTCATCTTTCCTGATACGGACACGGTGGAATACGTATACCTGCTTCAGACCGCTGCAGGTATCAACGTTGATTTTTCGGGGTACGACAGCTTGGAAACTTTAAACCTTAGTACAAATTTCAGCAACGCTTTGCCCATAAATGCCGTACTGCCATCAAATCAAAATGCGTTAAAATCAGCCTCCTTTCAAGGGGGTAACATTGTTAACCCAGATCTATCGAACTTCTTGGCACTGGAATATCTTTCTTTCCAAAGCAGCAACGTGGAGACCCTGCAACTCCCTGTTACAAATACTCTTGAACGGATTAGAATCACAAACCACAACATAGCCAACATCAATTTTGTAAATGCATCTGGACTTTTGGACTTGGAAATATCGAATAAAAACACACCGGGACCCTTAAATCTGGATATTACCAACAATCCAACGCTGCAACGATTAGATGCCGATGGCAACAACCTCACCAATCTGGATATCACCCAAAACGCGCTTCTGGTTTCTGTAAATGTCTCAAACAATGAACTGCCAACATTGGATACCGGTCAAAATGTGCTTCTTGAATTTCTCAATGCCTCGAGAAACAACATTACCAGTATGGATCTAGCCCAGAACGTGGTGCTCGAGGACCTTAACTTGAACACCAATGAGCTACCCACAATTAATTTGGCGACCAACATAGCGCTTCAAAGCTTGAATCTTGGCAGCAACCAACTCCCAAATTTGGATGTTACCACCAACACGGCACTTAGAACCTTAAACATTGGCAACAATTTATTTACCGGTACGGGGCTGGATTTAACTCAAAATATTGATTTGGTCTCGTTTAACGCGGAAAGAAACCAGATAGAGTCATTGGACATCACCCAAAATATTGACCTCCAAGCGATCATATTGAACCATAACCTGTTTCCGGGCACGGCCATTCTTGATCAATTCTATGCGATACGGGCCGCGAATGGTGGCATACGTCGCGGTATTTTCGAAGTTAGCCATAACCTATTGAGCGGAAAAATTCCAAATTTTGCCGATTTATTCCTGTTGGGGCCGGGCGATACCGATCCTTGGACACGACGATTTCAATTGACCATTGACAACAACTTATTTCATTTTGCCGATTTAGAGGACGATCATTTAGATTTCATTGGCTATTTCAATGCCTTGGGTGCAAATAACACTCCAATACTATCCACCTACAACTACGCCCCACAAGCCAAGGTGAACGCCATTGAGACCCCAACCCGAAATGCGGGCGAGAGCATCACCTTGACCACCACCGTCCGGGGCACACAAAATCATTATACCTGGTTCAAGGACGGGGTGCCCATCCCGGATGCCCCTGATTCCCCTGAACTTATCTTAACGGATTTAAACACCTGCGATGCTGGGGTCTATTATGCCGAAGTGACCAGCGACCTGGCCCCTTTTGAAAATGGAGACCCACCCGCCACCAACGGCAAGAACCTTTTGTTAGTACGAAACGATATAACCCTGACCGTGAACGCGACAAGGGAATGCGTTACCTTGGACATGCCGTTGACCAATGTGCCCATCAACGCAGGGGTGCAATGGAACGACATTGAAGGGGCCTGCGGCTATCGCATAAGCTTGGGCACCAACCCCGGAGCCACCGATTTGCTGCCCCTTACCGATGTTGGTGAGGTTACCGTGTACAACCATACGGCCGATTTTGCCCCGAACCAAGATATTTTTGTGACCATTGTACCTTATTACGTTGATGGCGATTTCACCTCCGGGTGCACCGAACTGACCTTTAGCACCAGTGCCAACGCCGTAGCGCCCCAATGTACTTTTATCTCTTTCCCCACCGATGGCGAGACCAACATTGCTGCCGATCTATCCAGAATAGATTGGAACCCGGCCAATGGGGCAGATGAATACAGCGTTACCGTAAGCAGTCCCAGCGGGGCCAATGATGTTACCACGACCACCACGGAGACCTTCTTGCCCCTATCCAATGATTTCAATGCAGAGGAGATCGTAACCATAAGCATTGTTCCCGAAAATGACATTGGCCAGGCCACCGGATGCAACGCGGAGACCTTTACCATTGTGGTCGCGGCACCGGACCCACCCCCTTGCACCACCTTGTCCGCCCCGGCCAACGGCGCATCTGGCGTGGCGGCGAACCTCAATGAAATTGTTTGGGACGCCGTGCCCAATGCCGATGGCTACCGCATTACCATAAACGGAAGCTCCAATGACACCAACAATGTCAGCGACCTGGAAGTGACCGGAACGTCCTACACGCTTCCCAATGATTTTGCCCCGGGGGAAACGGTGGACGTCACCGTGGTGCCCTTCAACGGCGATGGGGAGGCGGTTGGCTGTGCCGCACAGTCGTTCACCATTGCCAACAGCGGGGGCAATGTGCCCATCTGTACCCGCTTGGCGAGTCCGCTGGGCAATGCCACGGACGTCTCCTCCAGTCTGGATCTGATCTCTTGGAGCGGGGTGCCCAATGCCACGGGCTACAGCATTACCGTTGAAGCGAGCGAGAGCAGCCTCAACAACATCACCGACCAGGTGGTGAACGGCATTTCCTATCCCTTCAACAACAGCTTTGTCAATGGGGAGACGGTGAGCGTCACGGTGGTGCCCTTCAACAGCGAGGGAAATGCCCAGGGGTGCACCACCGAGACCTTTACCATCGTGGACCTCCCCGGAACGCCCGAGTGCACCAGCCTCACCAACCCCGTGAACGCGGCCACCAACGTACCCCTGAACACCACCATTTCCTGGAACGGGGTGCCCAACGTACAGGGCTACCTGATCTCCATACAGACCGAGGCCAGCGAGACCATTGTGCCCGAGACAGACCTGGGCAACGTGACCAGTTTTGTGCTGCCCCGCGAGCTGCCGCCCAACACCCAGATTCTCATTGCGGTAACTCCCTACAACCAGAGCGGCGAATCGGTGTCCTGCACCTTTTCCTCCATCAGGACGGCGGGCGCTGATACGGATGCGCCCAGCTGCACCGCCCTGAACCTCCCGGCCAACGGCGACACGGGGGTGGCCACGGACACCGAACTGCGGTGGAACGCCGTGGGCAACGTGGACGGCTACCTGATCAACATGGGCACCACAGAGGGCGGCACCGACATCCTGGACATTACCGATGTGGGACTCACCACCTCCTACCGGCCAGCCACACCCTTGCCCGCCGACCAAGAGGTGTTCGTGACCGTGGTGCCCTACTCGGACACCGATCCGGCCCAGAACTGTGGGTCGCAGTCTTTCACCACGGCGCCAGATCTGGTCCCCGAAGACGACGCCACCCAGTACGGCATCTCGCCCAACGGCGACGGCATCAATGATTTTTGGGTCATAGACGGCATCGGCTCCGTGGCGGACAACACCGTTTCGATCTACAACCGCTGGGGCGAAATGGTGTTCCAGGTACAGGGCTATGACAACAGGGGGAACGTGTTCAGCGGCATGGCCAACCGCAAGACCAAGATGGGTGCGGACGTGCTCCCCAGCGGCACCTACTTTTTCAACATCCAGGCATCGGGCACCCACAACCTCAAAAAGACGCAGGGCTACCTGGTCATAAAGCGATGAGCAAATGAAACGCACCAGACCTTCCATCGCCCTTTGGGCCCTGGGCCTCTTGGCCCTCTTCGCCCGCCCCGACCTGTATGCCCAGCAGACCCCCACCTTTGGGGAGTACAACTTCAATCCCTACTTGATCAACCCCGCCTATGCCGGGATGGCAGGCGCCGCGGAGATCAGCCTGAACAACAGCGGGTTCTTCAACAACATAGAGGGCAGCCCAAGGAGCTTCGCCCTGAGCGCCCACAGCCCGTTCAACCGGGGCAGGGTGGGACTTGGCGCGGGGTTTGTCCGTGACGAGATCGGGGTCACCACAAACACCAGTGCCTTCGCCACCTACTCCTACAAGATCTTTTTCGACACCAAGAACAACAGGCCCTACTGGCAGATCTATACCCCCAACGCCCTCTCCTTTTCCATTTCCCCGGGCGTGCAGCAGTTCCAGGACAACCTCTTGGAACTGGGCATTGTGGGCGATCCCAATTTTGCCGCCAACATCAACGCCACCATCCCCACCGTGGGCGTGGGCATCCTCCTGAACCTGGCCCACTTCTACGTGGGGCTCTCCACGCCAAACGTTCTGGGCGACGCCCTGGCCAGGAACGATCTGGAACTGGACCTGAACAGTCCTTTCTACGCCTATATGGGCTACCGCTTCTTCTCCAACAGGTTCCAGGAGATCATGATCAAGCCCAGCATACTGCTCAAGAGGGAAAGGGGCGCGCCGTTGCAGATAGATACCAACATCTCGTTCAGCTACAAGAACAGATTTGAACTGGGTACGGGCTACCGTACCAATTCCTCCATTAACCTCTTGGCCGGAGTGTACCTGTTTAAGAATATAAGGGCGGTGTACAATTACAACCTCACCTTTAACGACTCCCCGCTGGGCAACACCCACGGCATTGTGATCAGCTATCTCTTTGGGCAGGGGTACGCCAGGGATTAACAGGAATTTTTGTGACTGCTCGCCATAACGGTTTCTTTCAAAGTATGGAATCAAACCAAAAAACCTGAGCACACCACAAAAAATAGATGGTCAGTCTGAGCGCAGTCGAAGACCTTTGACCCCAACTTTTACCATCATTTGGACTACCTTCCACAACTGGGATTCGGGCGAACTCGCCCAAACCACAGGGGCAGGCCCCACCCCCCTTGATCCCAAGTTTCAACAAATGCCCGTGTCACCAGGGGCACTTTGGCGGGTGCTCCATTGGGATGGCTCCCCGCGATGACGAATTGTTTCAACTCTGAAATAAAACAAGAAAAAGTTCCTTCCCAGACGTCATTGCGAGGCACGAAGCAATCTGTTCAACCCTGTTCCCAAACTTCAACAGATGGCCGCGTCGCCAGCGGCACTTTGGTAGGTTCGCCATTGGGGTGGCTCCTCGCCATTACGGTTTTTAAAACAAGAGCAAGCTGTATCATTGGATAGGGCGGAAAAGTAGGAGCGCCCCAAGGGCATCGCCTTCCGGTTGTCCTTAAATCAACCAAATGAATCCCTTAAAACGGATAGCCAATGGCAAAGTTCAGCATAAAATCGTCATCCACCGTATTGGAGAAGGGCAGCATCCAGCGGTTGTCCTCGGGCAGGTAGGGCACGTGCACGGGAGAGGCCAGGTCCAGGCGGATCACAAAGTTCTGGATGTCCACCCGGAGGCCAAAGCCCACCCCAATGCCCAGCTCGCGATACCAGTCCGGGCCAAAACGGCCTTGGGTGTTCAGGGCATCCCTCAGGGCATTCCCCGTGCCCGCGCTGTCATCGTCCAAGCCAACGGCGTCGGTGAGCCATACGTTCCCGGCATCGGCAAAGACGGCTCCCTTGAGATAGGACCAAATGGGAAAGCGGTACTCCACATTGGCCTCTAGCTGCAGGTTTCCGGACTGATCGAAAAATGTGTTGGCGCTGGCCGTGGCGGGGTCAAAACTTCCGGGTCCCAGGGCGCGTATCCTAAAGGCCCTGACACTGTAGGGTCCGCCAGAAAAAAATTGTTTCACAAAGGGCAGGTTGTTGGAGTTTCCGTAGGGAATGCCCAGACCGGCATAGACCCGGGTGACCAATGTTTTTTCGCCCCGGCCCTTAAAATAATAGCGCACGTCCAAGTCGCCCCGGGCGTACTGGGCATATTCCAGCCCCAGCACGGTGCTGTTGCCACTGAAGAGGTTAAGCGTGTTTCCGGCAATGTCCAGGGAGCCGGAAAAGAAAAACGGCCGGTCCTTGTCCTCGTCCACCAGTTCGCTGTAGGTAAACGTATAATTGAGCCCGGCAATGAACTGCTGTTCAAAACTGCTGTCCAAAAAAGGGTTGTTCTCCAAAAGGTCGTCAAATTCGGGAGAGGTGTCCGCCAGGTTCACATAACTCACGTTCAAGGGGTTTAGCTCATGATAGACAAAGCGGTTGGCCTGCCAGGTGTAGCCAAAGGAGGTATTAAGGGAGTAGAGGGAATACAGGTCGCTGCGCCGCAGCAGATCGCCCCCCAGGCTGATCTTGGTCTTGGGCACCGCATAGCGGAACCGATCGGGCGAAAAAGGCACGAGCCTGGGAAACACCAGATCGGCCTTGAGTCCGGAGGCAATGGTGGCCAGGCCGGAGTTGTCCCCCGGGCTCAATTGGGTGGCATAGGAAACATTTCCGGACAGGCTCAGTACCTCCCCGCCCCGAAACAGGTTTCTGTTGGTATAGGTGAGCCCCAGTCCGGGGCCGGTAAAGCCGTTGCTTTTGGTAATGAGCTGCAACTCTGCCCGCAAGGAGCGCTTGGTAAGGGGCGAGAGGTAGATACTGGACAACAGCTTTCCGCTTTTCCCCTGGGCCAGGGTGGTGTCCAGCTCCTTGAACTGGATGTTCACAAACTTGTAGCTTCCCAGGGCCGAAAGCCGGTTGCTGGTCAATGCGGCCTTTTTGGCGCTGTAGGGCTGTCCCTCTTCCATTAAAATGTAGGGCGATAATTTCTTGGGGTCAAAAAACACCTCGTCCTGGAAGAAATCCATTCCGTTCACGGTGGTGCGTTGGTTGGTTTTGGCGCTGTCCTGCACCGCGTAATTGGGAAAGACCTGAATACTGTCCACCTCATAGGGAATCAGGGCGCGTTGGGGCACTTGGCGCTTCAACCTCAGAAAGAGGTCGAAGCCTTTGTTCTGGTAGGCATTGGTATCGGCCTCAAAAATGAGAAAATCGGGGTTGAAATTGTAGTATCCCCGTTGTTTCAGGGCATTATCTATGCGTTCCCGTTCGTATTTCAACAACTGCAAATCAAAACGATCGCCTTTTTCAATGGCCGATTGCGCCATGATGTCTGCAATGGCCTTGACCACGGGCAGCGAATCCCCCTCCAATCGATAGGTCTCCACTTGATAGGATTGGGGCAGGTCGATCTCGTAATCAATCCCCACAAAACGCGCACTGCTGTCCATCTTCACGGCCACGTTGCTGTTAAAGAAGCCACGGTTGTCCAAGCGGTTCAGCAAGACCTCGCGCACCCGTTGTGGGTCCACATCGGAGAGGTACACCGGCTCCTGGCCCACTTTTTTATTGAGCCATTTTGTGATGAAGCCGGGATGTTTGCGCTGCGCGCGGTAGTGGAAGTACAGCCCCAGGCGGGTTCCCAAAAACTTGGAATTGGGAGCGGGCCGCAACAGGGAGCGCAGCTCGTTCTCCAGCTCGGCCCGATCTTTAACGGGCGCCGTGGTGTTCAGGGAAAGTTCGCCCCCGGTGTAGAGCACTTGGTCCCCGGGCACGTACTTGGCCACCCCACAGCTCTGTAAAAGGGCGCACAGGATGCAGGGCCAGATCCACCACGGTGCATGTGCACGGTTGCTATTCACTTGGAGTCTTTTTAGGGGTTGATGTTTTGCTTTTTTCCCGTTCCCCTCCAGGGTGCAACCGCTGCCGTTCTGCCTCCTTGGGCCTAAAGAGCTGACTGAAATGGTTGAATTCCCTGTTGAAGATAAGGGCCAGGCCGGTAACGATCAGTTGGCCGTCCACAATGTTCTGATACTCGTTCTTCCGGTACCCTCGCAGCCGCCACCGCCCGTTGTCGGTAATGAGGTACTCCAAGCCCAGATTGCCCACAATGGGTGTTTCCCCTGCCTCGGGCCGGGCGCTTCCCTCCACGTCCACGGCGCTTCCGGCGGTGACGATAAGGCGGTCATTGAAAAGCTTTTTCTTGGCATTGATGTTCAATTGGGTGCGGTCCTGGGGCGCCTCTCCCTGATAGTCCGTAAAGCTGTCCAGATCAAAATCGACCTCAAAACCACTATCGCCCAACACCCTGTCCGAAAAGGCATTGAGCTCCCCGCTGAGCACCTTGTTCACGTTGTCCCGGGCCAGGCTGGCCGTTCCGCCACTGCTGCCATCACTGCCCTCACTGGGATAGAAGCGGTTAAAGGCCAAGAGCGAAAAGACCTGTTTGTTCAATTGGCTCTCCTGCTGGTTCAATTGGCGCACCCTGCCGTACACGGTACCGCCAAGGGCGCCTTGCTCCTCCTCTGGCATCTCCAGGTCAAAGGAAAGCTCCGGTTCCTCCAGCTCCCCATCCACGTTCAAGTAGACCAAAAAGGGGAGTTGCTGTCTATATCTGCCGGCAGTACTGGCGTCCTGTCCAGAGGTCACGGCGGTCATCAGGGGCGCCGCGGCGGTCTCCACCCTGTAGATCGCGGTAACGTCCAAGGCCGCGTTCATGGGGTCGCCGCTCCAGGTCAGGGTACCGCCGGGCTTTACCTCAAAGCGCCGGTTCACCAAATTGTAGAGGCTGGCCTCGTAGTGGCCCGAGGCCAGCACATAGCGCCCGGTAAGGCTCAAATTGTCGTTGGGGGCCATATTCAGGTTCAAATCGGCATTGCCGGCCACTTGGAGGTTGTCTCCCGTGCGTTCGTCGATTACCACACGGAACACGGCCGCCTTATCGGTCTCCAATACCAATTGTATGTCATAGCCAGTAAGGAGGGTTTCCGGGGCCAGGTCTTCATTGCGCGTTAGGATGGCCTCCGTATCGGTCCGGTTCACAAAGAGCACCACCCCTTCGCGTTCCTCAATGTCCAACTGGGATTCGGGCACCAAAAAAGTGACCTCGCTGCCCTCCAATACCCGGAACCGCCCGCGGACCTGGGGCAGCTGCAGATCACCTTTCAGGGCCAACTGGGCCTCCACAAGGGCCTTGCCATAAAACAGGTCGTTGTCTTCCCGTTCATTGTCAAACACCTTAAAATCATCGGCCGTTAGGGCCAGGTCAAACCCCGGATTGCGGAGATCGGCCAGGTTCACTTCACCGTGCAGCACCAATTGCTGCCCGGACGCATCGGTCAGGGCAAAGGTGTCCAGAAACAGGGTCTCTTCGCTGAGGCGCAGCGTCTCGTTGTCCACCTTTAGGTCACTGCCCAGAAACCGGGTCCTCACCACCGTTTCGTTAAAGTTCAGGCTGCCCTGCATCTCGGGGTCCTGCGTGGTCCCGGCTATGCGGAAGAATCCGGAGAGGCTGCCCTTGGCCTCTTCAATGGCCTGGCCAAAAACACCCTCCAGGATGTCCAGGTCCATCCGGTCCAGGGTAACGTCCATGTCCAAAAGGGCACCGCTCTCCCGGGCCCTGTAATTGCCCGTCACCTCCAGGTCCAGAAAACCGCGCGATACTTCCATATCAAAATCATATTGGCCCTGGCCTTGGGAGGCGGCGTTAAAGCGCATAAGGCCCAAGGGACGTTCATATACCGTAAGCGCATCAATGGTAACATCGGCCACCAGGCCCGTGGCCCCAAAAGGGTTCTCTATGATGACCTCACCGTTGACATTTCCATTGATCAGTTCCGTGTCCGGGTTGAGCCAACTGGCAAAGGTCTGCAGTTCAAAGTTCTTGAAAACAAGGGCCAGATGTTCCTTTTCGCGACCGGGCAGGGCATTGCCCACCTCAAAGGCCTGCTCCCCGTTACGGAACCGTACATTTTTAAAGTGTGCCGTCTTTGGGGCGATCAGGATCTGGTTGTCCGGTGGCACTTGCCAGGGCTGCCTGTTCAAGACCACCTTGTCCGGTTTCAGCTGGAACAGGATGGAATCGTTCCGTATCCGCATCCCGGCCTGCACTTGGGCCAAGGTCTGCAGGCTGTCCGTGGAAACCAGTTCCAAGAGCAGCTCATCTCCCTCCAAGCTGCCCTTGAGTGCCGTTCTCTTGATGTTTATGGGGTCCGATGCCAGGGCGGCAAAGCCCACCCTGAGGTCCAGTTCACTGCCCGTACCGGTAAGGGAGGCCACCAGGCTGTCCACGCCACTGCCCTTGTAGGAAGCGTGCGGCACCCGCAAACTACCGTTCAGTTCGCGCTCGGCGGCACTGAATTGGAGCCGGGCCACGACGGAATCCAACTGCTCCACCCCTTTAAAAAAGACATTGGACACCATGGGCGTGGGGCGGATGTGCAACTGCATGTCCAAGCGCGCGGCCGTGGTGTCCCTGGGCAGGCCACCGGGCCGATCCCGATCAAAGTACCCTTCCAAGTGGGTACGCATGGCGGCCAAGAGTTCGGTGGGCGGGCCATTGCCGTGCACCGTGCCCTGGACCAGGTCACTGTTAATGTCCAAGAGCGTGGTGTCCCTGGCCATCCGGGCCTTAAAACCTATGTCTTTCTCCCGGAAGCGCTCGTTCTCGTACACCGCTACGATATCGGAAAGGCCCCCTTGGGCGGTGACCCCATTTTCCCCGCCTTCATAATCCATTTGCAGGCGGGCGCCCACCCGTATGTCCTTTCGTGTGAATCCCAGGGCTTGCAGATCGGCCCCAATGAGGTGCAGGTTCAGGTGTGCTTCGTTGCCCAGGGAATCCAGGGCCAGGTCGGTGGCCAGTTCCATGTTCAGGTTATCGTCCCTGTAGCTGGCCCCTAGATCACCCTCCCCATTCATAAGCTCCCCTTCCAGGGCCAGCCCGCCATAGTCGTACCCAGCCACCATAAGCTGGGAAAAGGTGGCCTCCAGTTCCAGATCGCTTTCCAAAATGCCCTTGTACGTGCCCTTACCACTTATGTCCGCAGCCGCCAGGCCCAAGGTGGGGGTCTGTAGCAGGGTGCCCAGTTGCAGGCTATCCGTGACCATCCGGAATTGAAACTGTATGGCATCGCCAAGATTCAAATCGGCCGTTCCCTGCACATCTCCCATAGAAGTGCGCAAGGCCATTTGCGTTTGCAAGGCGTTCAAGTCGCCTTGGGCCGATGCGCGGAGGGAAATGGCCTGGGGAAGGGCAAGCCCCAGACTGTCCTTGGGGACAAAGGCCAAGACATCTTCCCGCCGGGTGATGAAGGAGATCGTGTCCATTTCGTAGGAAAGGGCCGTGGTGTCCGTTACCCGCCTGAGCAGTCCGCCCAGGGAGAGTTCCGTGACCGGCCCCCAGGCCAAACGGGTGTTCCGGAGTATAAGGGAATCCAAGGTGCCCTGGGCAAACAGTTGGGCGCTTAGGGGGTACCGCTGCAAGGTTTGGGCCATTTCCAGTTCCTCCAGCGCATTGGAGAACAAGGCCACATCCTTGCTGTGCAGCTCCACCACAGGAAGGGCCAACCCTACCGCCGTGGTCTTGGGAGCGGCCAGTATGGCTTCCAGATCGGGGTAGTTCAAAGCAGCATTTCCCTGCAAACGGCTATTGTTCACGGACAGCCGAAGTTGGCCCAGTGCCGCCCTTTGCCGGTCCAAACGGCCCACAAAGGAAAGGGAGTTGAGCCGTATGCCGCGCGACTCCCTGAACGAGAGCTCCTCCAGTTGCAGGGCCACCTCCCCAGGTTGGTATTGCAGCCCGTTCACCATCAGGTCCAAGGCGGAGACATCCATCTCCTGAAACCCGCCGGTGGCGTCTCCCTTGCCATTCACGGGGGCGTACGAAAAATGATTGTCCTTAAACCGGATGCTCTCCAGGTCGATGATAACCTCCGGCCATTGAAATTCCCCTTCCGTTTTGGCCGGGCCGGGGGGCTCCGTATCTTGGGCCAAAGCGGTCTTGAGGGCAACCTTAGAGCCTTCCAACACCAGTTGTTTGGCGCTATACCGGTTTTCGGGGAGCCCTACGTTCAGGGCCTCTGCGGAGCATAGGTCCAGGTTCACATCCAGGGCCAGCCCATCGGGGTCTGCGGCATAGGCCAAGCCCACATCTTCTAGATGGAGCTCCTTGATGGCAATGGTGGGCAAGCTGGTGGCCGTGGTGTCGGTACCTGGGGGCGGGGCGGCAAATTGCCGTGCCTGAAAACGGCTTTCCGCTACCTGTAAGGTCCTTGCTTTGAACACCATTTGGGAGAGGTCCACCTGGTCCATTTCCAGTAGCATGTTCCCCACATTGGCCTGGGCACTCAGTCCCAGGCTATCGTCCAAAAAACGAAGCTTCAGGTGCTCAAGGTCCACGGAGCCCACCTTGATCTGCATGGGGTCCGTGGCGGGCGCTTGGGCCGCGGTGTCGGGGGTGGTAAAGGCGTCCACCAGAAATTGAAAGTTGTATTGCGCCGCTCCCCCTTTCCGGTGGATGTTCACCGTGGCCCCGGACCAGTGGAGGGATCTTAGGTGAACGCCCTGGCCCCGGAGCAGTGGGGAGAGGGGAAGGTGGGCCGTGAGTTTGCGGGTATGGAGCAAGGTGTCCTGCTGCCGGTCTTCCAGATAGAGCCCCTCCACTTGCAGCTCCCCGGAAAAGGTGACAAAAAAACGGTCCAGGCGCAGCTCGGTGCCCGTCTTGCTCTCCACGTACCGCACAATTTGGGAAATGATGATGTCCTGCCCCCAAGGGCTGCGCACAAAAAGCAAGAGCAGCACCAAAAGGACCAAGAGCAGCCCAAGGCCCTTGATCAGGACCCTAAGAAACCTCATTCCGTTTTTCTTTGCTTTTTGCATGACATGAAAGCGCCGCAATGGGCAACGGGAGCGCAAGCTGCCCCCAATTTATTTTAAGCCGAAAGATACTTAAAAAGGCCATGGCGGTTGAACCGGATGCCGTTCATTTTTGCTGGGAATGGTTTTGAAGCCTTGCGTGGTTCACAGGGCAGCCTGGACCTGGGGTTTTGGGGCGCGTGCCGAAGGGCGAACGGTTTTGTTCGCCACCCTCGTCTTATTTGGCACTTGACGTGCGGGATCAGGGTCACCGAAGGATATCTTCACCCCTACTTCACCGCCTTTAGGTTAACCACCTCTTGGGCGGTGAGGTAGCGCCAGTGGCCCCTGGGGAGGTCTTTTTTGGTAAGGCCGCCATAGACCACGCGGTCCAGTTTCACGATCTTGTAATCCAAGGTCTCAAAGAGCCGCTCCACGATCTTGCCCCTGGAACTGTAGATCTCCAGCCCCACTTCGCGCTTGGGGGCGTTGTCCACAAAACTGATGTCCTTAACCCGCACCACCTTTTCATCTACCAAGACCCCTTCCTGGATCCTCTTCAGGTCGGCACTGCGCAGCTCACGGTCCAGCACCAGGTGATACATTTTGCGCAACCCGTTCACCGGGCTCTTCAGGGCTTTGGTAAGGTCGCCATCATTGGTAAAGAGGAGCAGTCCGGTATGTTCCTTGTCCAATTTGTCCACCGGCAGCAACTTGGACTTGGAGGCCTGGGAAATGAGTCCCGAGACGTGCCGCTTGCCCTTTTGGTCCCTAACGGTGGTGGCAAAGTCCTTGGGCTTGTTCAAGAGCACGTACTCCTTTTTTACGGGGTCCAGCAGTCGGCCGTCAAAGCGAACCTCGTCCGTAAGGCTCACCCTGTGGCCCATTTCGGTTACGGGCTTGCCGTTCACGGTCACCTGGCCCGCGGCAATGTAAATGTCCGCATCCCTGCGGGAACACACCCCGGAATTGGCCACGTATTTGTTAAGTCGCACTTTGTTGGGGTCCGAGGGCTGCTTGGGCTCCGTACGCTTCTTAGCGGGCGCCTTGCCCTGGGCATAGCCCTTCCTCTTGAACGTACCGCCCTTGCCGTCCGTTTTTTTTCGGCCCCTGTTTCCCTCGTCCCTGCTCATGACTCTTTCATTTTTTTGCAAAGGTAGGAAAGCCCGTTGGATGATTTTTTTTTGAAGGTCCTTGTTTTCCAACACCGTGGAAAATACTTGGCGGTTGCCCTTGGGCAGGCGCGGATGGAAGCGTTGCCCGGGGCAAGGCCCAAAACCCGGGACTGCGAAGCACAACAGCCAGAAAAACAAGGGTTTTAAACCCAGATTAAAGGGACGGAAGCCATTTTTTGGGCGTTGCCACCCTTATATTTCTGGGTAAAAAGGCTTGATGCACCATTTAACTTGGGGACTGGAAGGCGTGAGACCTAGGATTTTATATTTGTGGTTGCATAAATTATAGCGACCTGCTAAATGGATGTTTGTAATGGGACATATTCTTAATCTTGCCTTTTACGTCCTAGAGACCTTGGCCTGGCCCATACCATTTTCGTTTCCACAACAATTCTGATAGCGCCTTTTGGCCTAATTGGCTATCTTTAGACACCATCAAAAAAAATCAACATCATGCACAAGTATCTCTTTGTCGTTTTCAGCGTATGCACCTTTATGGCCCAGGGGCAAAAAAAGATATTGGACCACGACGATTACGCCCTTTGGAGCACCGTGGAGGGCGAGGCCATTTCCCCCAATGGGGAGTACATCCTCTACAGCCTTGAAAAGGGCGAAAAGGACCATTCCCTGAAGATACACCGCAAAAACGGCACCCGGGTTTTTGAGTACGATCGGGGCAGCAAGGGCCATTTTACCCATGATTCCCAATACGCCCTGTTTACCATCAGTGCCTGGCAAGACAGTGTCATCGCCCTAAAAAAACGCAAGGTAAAAAAGGACAAATTGCCCAAGGATTCCCTGGGCATCTACCATCTGGACCGTGCAGAGCTCACCAAGATAGGGCATGTAAAATCGTTCAAGCTGCCCAAGGAGTGGTCCGGTTTCATCGCCTATCAACTGGAGGACATCAAAGAGGAAAAGGAGACCCCAAAGGACAGTACGGACAGCGGGGACAAGAAAAAGGACGCCCCCAAAAAGGTGGGCAAAAAGAACGGCTACCACCTGGTGCTGCGCAACCTGGACACCAAGGCCCAGGACACGATCAAGTACGTGACGGACTACTCTTTTGCGGAAAAAGGCCGTGTCCTGGCCTATACCAGCACGGGGACCAGCAAAGAGGCCCCTGCCGGGGCTTACGTGATGGACCTGGAGACCATGCGCACCACCACCCTGCACGAGGCCGAAAAGGCCAGCTATTTTCAACTGGCCCTCAGTGAGACCGGCGAGCAACTGGGCTTTGTGGTAGATACGGACACCACCAAGGTGCAGCTGCGGCCCAATGCCCTGTACCTCTGGAAAAAAGGACAGTCCAGCGCAAAAAGGATCATGGACAATGCGAAAGCACCGGAGGGCCACGTGCTGTCCAGGCACGGAAAGGTCCATTTTTCCGAAGATGGCGAAAAACTGTTCTTTGGGCTGGCCACGCCCCCCATTGAAAAGGACACCAGCCTATTGGAAGAGGAAATTGTGAACGTGGAGGTCTGGACCTATAATGAGCCCAGGCTCTACACCGTTCAGGAAATGCAGTTGAAAAATGACAGCATCCGCTCTTTTGCCACGGTGATGGACGTGGCCACGGAACGCTGGTTTCCCTTGGCCAGTGCGCAATACCCGGAGGCCGAGCTGGGCAATGAGGGCAAGGGCCCCTATGCCCTGGTCAAGACCAGCACGCCCTACGAGCTGGCCAGCCAGTGGACGGCCCGCCGCAACTATGACTTTAAAGTGGTGAACACGAGCAACGGGGAAACCCAAATGACGCTGGAGAACGTGCCCAACATGCAGCTTAGCCCGCAGGGGCTGTACGGCTATGGCTACAGCAGGGTGGACAGCACCTGGTTCACCTACAACCTGGACACCGGCAATTACAAAGCGCTGACCAAGAGACAGCCTTTTTTTAACGAGGAGAACGATTCGCCCAATTTCCCCTACGCCTACGGAATGGCCGGATGGGCCAAGGAAGATGGTGCCCTCTTGCTCTATGACCGTTATGACATCTGGAAGTTTGATCCGGACAGCGGCACCGCCGATCGCTTAACCAACGGCAGGCCCGCCAAGGTGGTACATAGATACATTGACCTGGACCCGGAAGAGCGCTTTATTGACCTGGGACAGGACATGCTGCTGAGCACTTTTGACGAAACCAGTAAGGATGCCGGTTTTGCCGAACTGAACCCAAGGAACAAGCGACTAAAGACGCTCCTGACAGGACCTTACCGCTACGGCACGCCAAAAAAGGCGCTCTTGGCCACTGACCTGATCTATACCCGCCAATCGTTCTCCGAATTTCCCGATCTGTGGGTCTCCGATACCTCCTTTAAGAAACAGGACAGGCTGAGCGATGCCAACCCCCAGCAGAAAGAGTACAATTGGGGCACAATGGAGCTGGTGGACTGGATTTCGCTGGACGGAAAAAAGCTCCAGGGAATGTTGGTAAAACCAGAGAATTTTGACCCCAACAAAAAATACCCCCTTCTGGTGAATTTCTACGAAAAAAGCTCGGACGGCATACACCGCCACAGGCACCCCAAGCCAGAGCGAAGCACCATAAACTATGCGCTATACGCCAGCCGCGGCTATGTCATTTTCAATCCGGATGTGCACTACCGCATAGGCTATCCGGGGGAGAGCGCCTACAACTGTGTCATTCCCGGGGTCACCTCCCTGGTGGAAAAAGGCTTTGTGGACAAGGACAACATAGGGGTACAGGGCCATAGCTGGGGCGGTTACCAAATTGCCTACCTAGTGACCCGGACCAACATTTTCAAGGCGGCGGAGTCCGGCGCGCCCGTGCCCAACATGATCAGCGCCTACGGTGGCATCCGTTGGTGGACCGGCCTTAGCCGACAGTTTCAGTACGAGCACACGCAGAGCCGGATCGGTGGCACGCCCTGGGAGTATCCCGCACGCTACATAGAGAACTCGCCCATCTTCAACATTGACAAGATCAACACGCCCTTGCTCATCATGCACAACGATGCGGACGGCCACGTGCCCTGGTACCAGGGCATAGAGTTCTTTACGGCCCTAAGGAGACTGGGCAAACCGTCCTGGTTCCTGAACTACAACGGCGAGCCGCACTGGCCCCTAAAAATGCAGAACCGGGTGGATTTCAGCATCCGGATGGCCCAATTTTTTGACCACTACCTAAAAGGGGAGCCCAAGCCCGTTTGGATGGAAAAGGGCGTGCCGCCCCTACAAAAAGGAATTGAACAAGGCTATGAACTGATGGAGGGGGAATAGGGCAAGGAAATCAAGGAAGAGCCAGGATGAATTTCTCTAATTATCACCATACAAAAGAAATCAAAATTTTAGCATTCTACCAGTACCCTGCCATTAAGGCTACAAGGTTGCCAAGTTTAGAAACGGATAAGCCTTATGCTATTTGATGCCGATTTTTTAGTGCATAACCAAAAAATAGAAGTGTCAGTCTGAGCGCAGTCGAAGACCTGTAAAGTTGGAGTATTATTGTTATTTTGACTGCGCTCAATGTGAAAATTTGTTCATTAACAATGTAGGGTACTCAGTAGTAATTTTTAAAAAAAGAGAACATTGACAAATCAAGAAGCTAGCCATTTGTTGAAGTTGGAGAAAGTGTTATCCAACCCGCATCAGATAATTGATTTAAGGGACAAGAAAAATAGATTGGACCTGATCTCCCATCAAGATTCGGAACGAAATTTTTGGGTTGAATTAACTTCCAATTCAAAAATAATATTGGTTCTATGTTAAATACAGTGGGTAATCGAATTTCAGTTTACCCGCTATGAAATAGATCATGTTTATAAAATTCTCCGTGTTCCGGTAGCCCCTTGCCCTTTTCTTGGCAAGCTGTATCTTGG
>NZ_JBLFEO010000018.1:0-105149 GCF_047345505.1 Maribacter aquimarinus
AGCAAGGTGGTATCGATACTGCTGATGCCGGTAAGGATCAGATGGAAAATAGAAATTGCGGTGCCCGATCCGTTCCCAGGGCAACTGAATTTAAAGCTCAACTAAAAAACGGGGGATGGCTAATTTGTAGAAGATATTGCAGGTATGAAAACCATCTGGGGACTGCGAAATGATGATACGTATTATTTTCGTTGGGGGGCTCCAGACTTTGTTCGGGAATTTATATACAATATTCCACATGATGTGGCCAGTGGAATTTATTACGGTTCCGATCAGTGGATATGGGGTCGCGAATTTCTAACCAAACATCCAGCAACTAAAAATCAACTGGAGATTGAAAAACATTGGTACAATTGGATGCTTTGGGGAAGGTTGAGTTACAACCCGCAGATGTCTAACGAAAGGTTCAAAAACCTTTTGCAGCATACATTTGCCGATATTGACGCCGCAGCACTTTTTGATGCTTGGCAGCAAGCTTCAATGGTTTACCCCACAACCACAGCTTTTCATTGGGGCGAGGTAGATTTTAAGTGGTACATCGAAGGATGTCGTAGTCGGCCTGGGCCAGCCAACAATGCTACAGGTTTCCATGATGTGAATCGTTTCATCAGCTTACCTCCACACCCAAAATCAGGCTTTCAATCCATTCCAGATTTTGTGCAGACCATGAACAAGAATGAAGCTTCCCAAGAGTTGAATCCTCTTGAGGTCTCCAAAAAATTACATCAACATGCGGACAAGGCCTTGGCATTTTTGGAAGATGAGGTTGTGACACAACATAAAGAATTGCGGCACACCCTCAACGATATAAGAACAATGGCCTATTTGGGCAAATATTATGCACACAAGATTGCGGGAGCAACCTATTTGGAATTATTTCGTCAAAAAAAGAACAAAGAGGATCAACACAAAGCTGTTATGGAACTGGAAGAAGCGCTTACTTTTTGGAAACAATTTAGACATACGGCAATGGAACAGAATAAAAATCCGCTATGGACCAATAGGGTGGGATATGTAGATTGGGTAAAAACTGAGGCCTTTGTTGCAGAGGACATTGCCATTGCAAAAACTTCGATTGATGCAATGGAATAGGATGTGTCCAAAAGAAAAGTTCAAAGGCGATGCAGAAGCCAATAAAATGCGGAAAAGAAAAAAAAGGAAATACAGTTGATCGCCATAACCAAACAGAAATGACAAGATGAAACGAGCCTTAAACATTTTTAAAAATTACTTCGCCAAAGGCGATGTTCAACATTTTTAATACGAGAGCGCAAAGGTTATCCCGAACGTGCGGGACTCTCAATTTTCAATTGGCTTTTTTTTAGATAACTAAAAAGATTTAGACGCATGAAAAGACTTGCTTTTAAAATGAAACTGAACCCGGGCCAAAAGGAAACCTACATAAAAAGACACAATGAACTATGGCCAGAATTAAAAAAACTTTTGAAACAAGCAGGAATACGCGACTATTCCATCTTTTTTGATGAAGAGACCCATACCCTCTTTGCTTACCAAAGATTAACCGGCGATGGGGGGTCCCAAGACCTGGCCCACCAACCCGTTGTACAAAAATGGTGGCAGCATATGGCCGATATCATGGAGACCAATCCAGATAATTCCCCAGTGTCCAAACCCCTTGAAGAAGTGTTCTTTTTAGAATGATTATGAGAGGGTTAAAACACTCCAACGCGCCTTTCACTTTAACGGGGAATATTGTTTTCCAAGGAGATTTCCCAAAGGAAACCGGCCTACACAGGAACCAGATATCCCCAAGACTTCAACAGGTGCACGGACGTAAAGCGATCGGTCTTGGATGAGGGGGTTCTACCGGAACGCTTTAAAGGTAAACCCATCATCCTTGTCCAGGGAAATCCGGAAATCGGGCCAAAAAAGTGGTACGAAACAAGACGGTACAGGACATCATTGTTCCCAAGGCTCACTATACTTGGAACCAAGTAAACAACACTTTTACCTATGATGGAAAGACGAAGTTTTGCGCAGCTTTCGGTTTTGGGAGGACTGGGCCTCTTTATGCCCCTCCATGCCTGTGGGGGCCAGAACGGAAGTGCCAAGGAACCAAGCCCCGCGCCCTTCAAGGTGTTAACGGCCTCCCTGCTCAGGACATGGTGCGATGCCATGTTGGCCACCCAGATCAACGAGCCGGAAAATGCAGCCCTTCACGGAGCCCTGTACTGCGATGCCTGCAACAGGATCCACGGCCGTTGTATGGATGCCGTTTATCCTTTCCTGTACATGGCCGATACCACTGGAGAGCAAAAATACCTGAACGCTGCCATTGATGTAATGAAATGGTCTGAAAATGTTTCCAAAGCCGATGGCAGTTGGACGGTGGTGCCAAACCCAAAATCATGGTCCGGAATCACGGTTTTTGGCGCCATTGCCCTGGCCGAGGCCTTGCACCATCACGGCCATATCTTGGACGAAAAACTTAGAAAACAATGGGCCCAGCGCTTGGAAAAAGCTGCTGATTTTGTGCACAGGAACTTTACCATTGACTACAGCCACATCAATTACCCCATGACGGCGGTATATGGCCTTCATCTATGGGGCCAGATGTTCAGCAATGAGGCCTATCTGGAACATGCAAAGGAGCTGGCATCACAGTTTCACACGCGGCTCACCAAGCCCAACAACTTCATCTTTGGAGAGAACAATCCCTCAGACAAACCAAGTGAAAAGGGGTTGTACCCCGTGGATTTGGGGTACAACGTGGAAGAGACCCTGAACGGGGTGGTACAGTATGCCGTGACCACAAAAGAAGAGGAACTGCTGCGCCTAGTTCAAAAATCCATGGAAAGCCATCTGGAATTCATGTTGCCCGATGGCGCTTGGGACAACAGCTGGGGCACGCGGCAAAACAAATGGAGCTATTGGGGCAGCCGCACCACGGATGGCTGCCAACCTGCCTTTGCCCTTATGGCAAACAGGAACAAGGCATTTGGAACAGCGGCCTACCTGAGCACGGAACTCTTGGAGCGGTGCACCGTAAACGGGCTCCTGGCAGGAGGGCTGCACTACGGCCACCAC
The DNA here is from genome assembly GCF_047345505.1 of Maribacter aquimarinus. Taxonomy (NCBI): domain Bacteria; kingdom Pseudomonadati; phylum Bacteroidota; class Flavobacteriia; order Flavobacteriales; family Flavobacteriaceae; genus Maribacter; species Maribacter aquimarinus. The sequence goes on from NZ_JBLFEO010000018.1 coordinate 3,049, forward strand.
AATGTCCTGCCCTGTCTTCACCATAGTTTTGCCCATGCCAAATCGCTGGCCTTTGTCTTGGACAATTACGAGGACCTGCCCACCGTAACCAAAGAGGAACCCCTACCCAGAACAGGGACCTACGGAATAAAGGAATTTACCGATCTTGCCGTGTGGCTGGTGTCCAAGGGCCCGTGGAGGGCCACGGTATCCGCAAATGACGTGGTGTTCAAAAAACCAGATTCACAGACCGCGACCGGAGGTTCTTTGGCCATTTTGTGGCACCAGGACATAGGACCGGTCTTCACCGCCAGCATGGCGGAATATTTGATGGTGGAGCCCTTTAACCAGCAACAGCAGCCAGATGAAGAGGACATACCGCTTACCCCAAGGGTGGAAGTGTTTAAGGACAACCAATGGTTTACCAATCTCTATGACCGCAATGCCCAGGTGGAAACAAAGGAAGAAGATGTGGCATCCGTAGTGCTCGCCAAAACCCTTCTCACCAACAAAGAACAGCAGGTGCTGGACCATGGCCAATATCTCCTTACCTACCGCTTTGAAGATGCCATGACCACCATTACCGCTCAAAATACGGGAACTGCCGGGCTAAAGACCAAAGCTTCCCTAATACTGCCCGTGATATTGTCCATGAAGGAAAAAGTGAAGCGTATCTCGCCCCAAGAACTGGAATTGCACAAGGAAGGCGGTATGCTAAAAATAGTTGCCAGTGGGCCCATCACCATTATGGAAACCAAAAGGGACAGGACGTTCAACATGGTGCCGGGCATGCAGGCCCTTCCCTTGAGAATAGACTTTGGGCCGGCCAGCCCATCCGTGCAATGCACCCTAACCGTGGCCTAATTTTACCGCTTGCCAGAAAGTGCAGGACGGTTGCAAAGGCGAATAGTCGTAAACTTGGGAATGGTTAGTGGGTACCGAGCATTGATGTATGTTCGCGTTTTACTTTGGTCTCGCTTGGATGGGTCAGCATCAGCCCAAAAAAAGATTGCCTTGCAACATTGATTTTTTAGCCATGGAACGATGGCATCCAAACGGTGCGGCCACCATCCCGACCATAACTTTGCGCACATCCTAGAAAATGGGTGGCCCGCCAAAAATTTGCCGGGCACCACAAAGAAATTTAAAAAAACATGATTTGGCCCACCGAGCCGCACATTGAAAACAGTTTGGAACAGTTGGGCACAAATGGAGCGTGAATGTAATCAGGAAGCAACAATGAGAACCTAAAACAATTTATTAAGCAATAGAACATGAGCAAAAAATACAAGATAGCCGTGGTAAACGGAGATGGCATTGGCAAGGAAATAGTGCCCACAGGGGTTTCGGTTCTGAGGGCCGTGGCCAAAAAGTTCAATTTTGATTTGGAGACCCAAGATTTTACTTGGGGCGCAGGGCACTTTGTGGAGCACGGGGAGTTTATGCCCCAAAACGGCATTGAGACCTTAAAATCATTTGATGCCATTTATTTTGGCGCAGTGGGGCTCCCAGAGGTGGATGACACCTTACCGGCAAAAGATTATACCTTTAAAGTGAGGACCCAACTGGAACAGTACGTAAACTACAGGCCGGTAAAACTGTTCCGTGGCCTACAGAGCCCACTGCGGGACAAAACCGAAAAGGACATTGATTTTGTCATTTTAAGGGAGAACAACGAAGGGGAGTTTGTACAGAACGGAAAGGTATTCTATCCGGACACCCCAAACGGTTGTGCCGTGGATACCAGTATGGTGACCCGCTTGGGGGTAGAGCGCATTGCGCACTATGCCTTTAAACTGGCACGAAAAAGAAGAAAAAAGGTGACCAACGTAACCAAGTCCAACACCCTAATTTATACGCTCGGTTTTTGGGACAAGGTGATTGCCGAAGTGGCTGCACAGTATCCCGATGTGGAATACGGCAAAATGTACATTGACAATGCCTCGGCCAGCTTTGTACTGAAACCTGAATTTTTCGATGTGATCGTGACCACGAACATGATGGGCGATATCCTATCTGACCTTGGAGGTGCCATCATGGGAAGTTTAGGCTTGGGAGGCAGTGGAAACATAAACCCCGAACACGATTTCCCGTCCATGTTCGAGCCCATTCACGGTTCCGCGCCGGATATTGCAGGGCAGAACATTGCAAACCCCATTGGCCAAATTTGGTCGGCCGCCATAATGTTGGAACATTTGGGGGAGCAGGAAGCTGCCGATGCCATAGTCGCGGGCATTGAACACGCCACCGCACAAGGCAACCTGACCAAAGACCTAAAAGGAAACGCATCTACCTCCGAGATTGCGGAACGCATTGTTGGTTTCATTGATTCATAACTAGTGTTGCCATCTAAAAACAGTAAAATAACAGACCTTACCCACTCCCTCTCCAATAGGATGGAGGGAGTGGGCATTGTACCCGCCAAAACCATGGCAAAAGACGGTTGGAACGCCACCAACCTAAGCTTGTATTCCCACGTGGGCACCCATATGGACGCACCCATACATTTTGGCGTTAACCATGGCACCATTGATCACATTCCCCTAGAGCGCCTCATAACGGAAGCCTGGGTGGTGAACCTTGCCCATGTGCCCCCCAGCGCATTGATCACCGTTGCAGATATGGAGCCCATAGCCCATAAGATAAAAAAAGGCCAGGGAGTTTTACTGCATACGGACTGGAGCAAGAAATTGTACACGGACGACTATAGGAACAAATTGCCCAGAATTAGCAGGGAACTTGCCCATTGGTTGGGCAAAAAGGGAGTGGGGCTATTGGGTGTGGAGCCACCTTCCGTGGCAGATGTGAACAACATTGGGGAGGTCACGGAAATTCATACCATATTGATGAAGAACGATATCATCATCATCGAGGGCCTCAAAAATTTGGAGCAATTGACCAAGGAAAAGGTGACCCTGATCGCCCTGCCCTTAAAAGTGGAAGGTGGGGACGGTGCTCCCGCCAGGGTGCTGGCATTGGAATGACTATGGAAAAACTGGACCAACTGATCTTAAGATCCATTGCGGATGGCAATGCCCTAAAGGGCCACCGGGACGAGGTACGGCTTCTTTTGGCCAAGAAACCCAAGTCCATTGTCATTCTGGATGACGACCCTACCGGCACCCAGACCTTGCAGCAGGTGCCCGTCCTTACCAGCTGGGCCCTTCCCGAACTTGAAAAAGAACTACAGCACAGCCCGGTGTTCTTTATACTTACCAATTCCCGAAGCCTACAGGCCAAGGAAGCACAGCAACTGGCCAAGACCCTGGGGCAACGTTTAAAGATGCTCTCCGAAAAGCACAAAAAAGAGGTGGTGGTCATAAGCCGGAGCGACTCTACCCTGCGCGGCCATTACCCCATTGAGGTCAATGCCCTGGCCCAGGGTCTGGGAAGTCCCCGAGCAAAGCACTTTTTCATTCCCGCCTTCTTTGAGGGCGGCAGGTACACCTGTGGAGACGTGCACTATGTGGCGGACAACGGAAGCTTTGTACCCGCGGCCAAGACCCCATTCGCCAAGGACAGTACCTTTGGCTATGCGTCTTCCAACCTTAAGGATTACCTGGTGGAAAAGCACGGGGCATCCCTTACCAAAGAGCAGGTGCGCAGCGTCTCCATAGGAGAGCTCAGAAATGATTCCCCGGCAGAACTTGCAAAAAAAATAGGGGCAAATGACAACAGCCACGTCATTGTAAATGCCACGGCCCTGGCAGACCTTGAAAAATTTGTTGTGGCCACGTGGGAGTTGAATGTGCCCGTGATCTACAGAACGGCAGCCTCCTTTCTAAACGCCATTACCGCCCAACGACCCGCCCCCTTGTTGCAAAAAGAGGATATTGGCGGCCCACGGAACACCAATGGAATTTTATCCGTTATAGGATCTTATGTGCCCAAGACCACCTCTCAACTTCACTATTTAAAGGCCCATTATAACGCCACTTTCTTAGAGTTCGATGTTCAAGGCCTGTTTGACAAAACGGAATGGGAAGCGGACTTACAAGAAAAGGCCAAAATGGTGGACAATATGCTTTCACAAGGCACAAATGTGGTGGTCTATACCAGCAGGGAAGTTAAAACGGGCAGCACAAAGGAAGAGAGCCTGAAGATAGTGAACAGGGTTTCCATGGCCTTGACCGCACTCATTGGCCGCCTTGTGGTGCAGCCCAGGGCCATTCTGGCCAAAGGTGGCATCACCTCCAGCGATATTGCGGTAAAGTCATTGGCCATTGGCAGGGCCACCGTACTGGGCCAAATAGCCAAGGGCGTACCGGTATGGCGCGCGGACCAACAGTCAAAATTCCCTGGATTGCCCTATGTCGTTTTCCCGGGCAACGTGGGCAATGATGCCCTTTTACATACGGTTTTAAAATCAATGGAATGAATAAAAAGCCCTTTTTCCCAAGACGCTATCTAATGGTAGTGGGCACGTTTCTTTTGGCGCTCTTGCTCTACATAGACAGGATCTGCATCTCTGTGGCAAAGGACCCCATCTCATCCAGTTTGGACCTCAACGACAAACAAATGGGCTGGGTATTGGCCGCCTTCTCCTTGGGCTATGCATTTTTCCAAACCCCATCAGGGCTTATGGCAGACCGCTATGGGCCCAGAAAGACACTGGCTGCCATAGTTACCATTTGGTCTGCTTTTACGGCCTTGACGGGGGCTGCCTGGAACTTCATTTCCCTTTTGGTAATGCGCTTTCTGTTCGGTGCGGGCGAGGCAGGTGCCTTTCCAGGCATGTCCAGGGCCATTTACAATTGGTTTCCGTTGAAGGAACGGGGCCTGGTCACGGGCATCAATTTTTCTGGATCAAGATTGGGTGCGGCATTTGCCCTGCCCTTGGTGGCCTGGATGGTCAACGATTTTGGCTGGCGGGCCACCTTCTTTGTGCTGGGTGGCATTGGAGTTGTTTGGGCCCTGGCCTGGTATTTTATGTTTACGGACAACCCAGAGGAGCACAAGGGCATTTCCGATGCGGAAAAAGAGTACATTCTTGCCACCAGACAAGATAAAAAAGTGGAGTTGACCAAAGAAAAAGTCGATTTTGGAAAGTTGCTGGGGTCCAAAAACATGTGGCTGGCCATGGGGCAGTATTTCTGCAGCAACTTCACCTTTTTCTTTGCCCTTACATGGCTGTTCCCGCACATTAAGGAAGAATATGCCCTTGAAACGGTGGAAGCCGGTATTTATACCGCCATACCGCTGGTGTTCGGTGCCTTTGGCAATTGGTTTGCAGGTTGGCTCATAGACCGTATCTTTTCCAAGGGCAACTGGGACGGTTCCAGGCTATGGCCGGCCGCCATAGGATTTGCCCTGGCAGCCTTGGGCCTTGTGGGAAGTATTTATATGGATAGTGCCGTGGGTGCCATTTTGATGCTGAGCATAGCCATTTTTGGCGCGGACATGACCCTGCCGCCCTCTTGGGCCTTTTGTGTGGACATTGGCAAAAAAAATACGGGGGCCATTTCTGGCACCATGAACATGGCCGGCAATATTGGCGCCTTTATCACCGCCCTCATGTTCCCGTATTTATTGGCCTGGACGGGAACAACCACCCTGTTCTTCATTGTGGGGGCCGTACTCAACATCCTGGCCATAGGATTATGGGTAAGGATGAAACCACAACTGCACTATACCCAATATTGATATGAAAAAACTAAAAGGTGTGGCCGTGGGCCTGGGCTATTTCAGTCAGTTTCACTTAGAGGCCTGGGGTCGCCTGCCCGGGGTGGAAATAAGTGCGGTCTGTGACCTGGATAAAGACCTTGCCCACAAAACGGCATTGGAATATGGCATTCCCCATGCCCATGACCACCCGGAAAAGATGCTACTGACGGAAAAACCAGACTTTATAGACATCATAACCCCTCCGGAAACCCATTTGAACCTCTGCCAATTGGCCGCACAAAATGGCGTACACATCATTTGCCAGAAACCCTTGGCACCCAGCCTAAAAGAGGCTACCCACATTCAAAAGATCGTTAAAGATCACGGCATTAGAATGATGGTGCATGAAAACTTCAGATTTCAACCTTGGCACAGGGAAATAAAAAGGCTTTTGGAAGAAAAGCATGTGGGAACACAACTGCACTCCATTAATTGGCAGATGCGCATGGGAGACGGGTGGCAGGAAGATGCCTATATGAACAGACAGCCCTATTTTAGGGAAATGGAAAAACTGTTCATGTACGAGACCGGCATCCATCTCATAGATACCCTCCGGTATTTTGGCGGGGACATAGATCGGGTATTTGCCAAACTGAAACGTTTTAATGCCAATATTAAAGGGGAAGACAGCGCTTTGGTGCTATGTGATTTTAATAAAGGGGGCAGCGCCATCATAGACGCCAACCGCTACAATGAAAGCACCTGCAAGAACCCCAGGCTCACCTTTGGTAAAATTCTGTTGGAGGGTGACAAGGGCAGCATACGCTTGTATGAGGACGGAAGGATCGCGATACAGCCCTTGGGCCAAAAAGAAAGAACCCATACCTACTCTTTTGAGGACAAGAACTTTTCGGGAGACTGTGTTTACGCCACCCAGCAGCATTTTGTGGATCGGCTGCGTTCCGGGGCCCCTTTTGAGACGAACCTTACAGAATACCTAAAGAACATGAGGGTACTTGAAACCATCTACGCATCCAACGAAAAAGAACTTCCCTTGCCCATTTCCGGTTGAGGGCATGGCCCAAAGCTGTTTGCCCAAGCCTGGGGATTGTTCTCCCGGACTTGCTTACTTTTATCGAACAAAAAAACATCACCCGATCCTTGGACAATGAAAAGACGCTGCTTTGTTTTAATCGTCATTTTGTACTGTTGCCCCCATATGGTGCACACGCAGTCACGGCCCACCAACCCCTGGCAAAAGACCAAGACTTCTGAAGAAGCCGTGCCCAGGCACGAAAACGGATTTGTACGGGTAGGGAAACATTTTTATTTGTTGGGCGGTAGGGGGCTAAAACCGGTTGCCATTTATAACAGCAAAACAAAAACGTGGGCCAAGGGCCAAAAACCACCCCTGGAAATCCATCACTTCCAAGCTGTGGTGCACAAGGGAAAAATATATGTCTTGGGCGGCATGACCGGTAAATATCCCCATGAAACCCCGCTTGCCAACATTTTGGTCTATGACCCCAAGAAGGATGCCTGGGAGACGGGACCGAACATACCCCGGGAAAGGCGCAGGGGAGCCGCTGGTGCCGTGGTGCACAAAGGAAAGGCGTACTTGGTCAGTGGCATTGTCAATGGCCATTACGACCAACACGTGCCCTGGGTGGACCGTTACGATTTCAAAACCAAAAAATGGGAAGTATTGGCAGATGCGCCCCGATCTAGGGACCATTTCCATGCGGTGGTGGCACAAGGAAAGATCTATGCCGTTGGTGGGCGCAACTCGTCCTACAAGACCAAACAGACCTTTGAGCTCACCATACCCCAGGTAGATGTTTACGATGTTAAGAAAAACACTTGGCAGACCCTGCACGCTGTGAGCAATTTGCCCACGGAACGTGCCGGAACCACCTCCGTGATCTACAAAAACCACCTCATTGTCCTGGGGGGCGAAAGTGGCGCCATAGAAACAGCCCATGACGAAGTGGAAGCCTTGGATCTTGCCACAATGAAATGGAGAAAAATGCCTTCACTTCACCATGGTAGGCACGGCACACAGGCCATCTTGTATAAAAACCAGCTATACATTGCCACGGGCAGCGGTAACCGTGGGGGAAGGCCAGAACTGAATTCCATGGAAATCCTGGATCTAAATGCTTCGTTGTCAAAGAAGTGAGCCTCACCTATCTGCCACGTAACGCAGCATTTGCAAGGTAGAAGGGGCTTTGATCTCCAAATCTTCGGGTAATTTAGAGAGTTTTCCCGTCTGGCCATCCCTCTTAAAAACAACCACATTGTTGCTAAACTGATTGGCCACCAACAAAAACTGGCCAGATGGATCCAAACAAAAATTTCTGGGGTGTTTGCCATGGGTGGGTTCATGGCCCACCAAAGTTAGTTTACCGCTGTTTTGATCAATGGAAAAGATGCCAATGGAATCTTCTTTGGGACCGCGATTGGAGGTATATAGAAATTTCCCATCAGGAGAAATGTGGATATCAGCCGCTCGATAGATTTCTTGATTTGTTGCATAGGAGGAATGGTCTTCCAAAAAAATCAAATTATCATCTGTGTATTGGTAAACCCTAACTTTTCCGCTCAACTCAGAAATCCCATATCCAAATTTTCCATTGGGATGAAAGGTGAAGTGTCGTGGTCCACTGCCTGGTTTTACGGCAATTGCCGCTCTGGACTCCAATTCCAATTTGTTGTCGAGAACTACTTTAAAAACCCTTATTTTATCGGCACCCAAATCCTGTGCGAACAAGGAACCGCCATCTGGGGAAAAATGGGTTGAGTGCACGTGTGCCGCATCTTGTCTGCCCCTAACAATACTGCTGTCCTTAAAGGTGAGCATCTGTTGTTTTGGGAGCAAACTTCCCGCTTCATTTATGGGAAAGACCGCGATGCCGGCATCGGTATAATTGGAGACCACCAAATGGCCTCCGGAAGGATGGATGCTCAAATGGGCGGGATTCCTTCCGCCTGTATCCTGAAAGTTTATTGGCTCCAGAATACCGGTTTTAGCATCTATGCCGTAAGCGGCCACCTTGCCGTTGGAATCCATTTGACTTTCCAGCACCGAAAATAAAAAGCGGCCATTGGGAGATACCTTCAAAAACGATGGATTAATGACATTGGGCACCTCATGCAACAACCGCAGCGCGCCCGTACGGACATCAAATTCATGCACCTGGATGCCCTTTGCCGCCTTGCCCTCCGTGAAAGAGCCTATGAACAGCAAGGTTTTGGACGTATCCTTGGCACATCCGTGCAACAAGCAAACAAGGGCAAAAACAAGCACGAATCTTAAAGGCATGGCAAACGAAGTAATATGTTTACAATATAAGCATCAAACTAGTTGAGCCAAAGCAAAGGATGGCGAATGGGCATGTTACGGACCACCTCAGGGTTGTCAAAATCTGCTTCCAAGCCACCCCATAGTTCCAAATAATCCCGGTTGCCAAGTGCCAGCCCAACAAACAACAACGAAGGGTGGCGAACAGGCCACTCCTCCCAATACAGCACATCCTTGCCATAGGGCCAGCTATCCTTGTGCTTGATGTAGGGATATAAAAATTCCATGCCCTTTTCCAAACTCCTGCCCTTTACGGAATATTTGAACAACTGCTGCCTTTCATTGGAAAGTACTTGGGCAATCCCGGCCATGACATCCAAGTTAAAGAGGGAATATCCGTACGGTTTTGTGCGGTCCAGTTCTCTGGGGAAGGATCCATTACGGGCCATTTGCAAGGGCAAAAGCTCTTCTTTGAATTTTTGTGCCGCATAGTTGAGCATGACCTCGTTCTCCGTGAACTCGGCAAACACGGCCGCCTGGAGGGTCCAACAGGCGGCATGGTTGTTCTTGGTGGACCGTTCCGCAATGCCATAGGGATGCGTGTTTATCCACTTTAAATAATCCGAAAACCATTTTTTCAGTGCCACTATCTCGGCCGCTGAGAGTACTTTGGCATCTTCAATGGCCATTATGGCCTTGACCACTTCCAACAAATGAATGGTATCAATGATGCCAATGCCCCTTCCTGTGACCCTGCCCTTTATGGCCTGGGCGTACTTTAGACTGGGATTCATCATTGTTTCCCCATCAATGAACCAAGCTCTTAAATGCGGCACCAGCTTTTGGGCAAAGGCAACATCCTTGCTTACCTTGTATGCCGATCCAAGGGCCCCGGCTATCTGACTGAGTCTCACCATGGCGTGGCGGTGGGCCGTAAAATTATCCGGGTTGGTCATGCCATCCCTTCGGATGTAGGGACCCTCCGGATTATCTGGATCGGGCCACCAATAGTCACCCTCAGAGTAAAAATCGTTCTTACCGCCCGCACTCCGCTCACTGACCCATGCGGTAACGGTAACGGGCAACGCATCCAGATACGCCGTGGCCCGTTCAAGCACCCTTGCCTTCTCCTTCTCCAAGATCGCATTGTCTGCCATCTTGATCTGCGCCGACCCCATTACGGTAAACAACACTAAGAGCTTACATGCATTTTTCATTTTCTAAAAGTACAAAATAGCGCCACGACCGAGGTTTGCGGTCATGGCACTTCACAAACAACTCAACTCTATTTCTTTTTGATGGTGAGGTAGGTTCCCTTAAAATTTTGGTTCAGCACCATTACTTTTACAGCGGCATCCGTGTCATCGGGGATCACCTCAATGGACGCCTTTCCATTGGCCATGCCAATGACCTCACTCCCGGTGGGGGTGCCTTGGTGCTTAAGGCTCTTCCCTCCTTCCAAGGTTTGGAAATAGACCTTGTCCTCATAATCCAAACAGCGAAGCCCATTGGCATCCACGGCAATTGCAGTGACCAGGTACCTTCCGTTGTCCAGTGGTTCATACTCCAGTTCCAGGGCTTTTGCCGAACCGTTTCGTTGATGGCGATAGTTCACGCGCAGGGTATCTTGCACCACTCCCCGGTCCGTGTGGCCGGTTGCAATGAGTTCGTTTTCGCCCTCCTCAAAATCAAGGTCCCAAACCAATCCCGAAGCGGGGAATTTTGTAATGTCGCGCTTTCTCTTGCCCAAATCCGTCCCATTGAGGGTTAAGTGCACCTCATCACAATTGCTAAAGACATTGATGCTCCTTTGCTTGTCTTTTGGGCCTTGCCGCTCTGTCCAGGTCTTGGACTCTATGTACACAAATGGATCTTTGGACCAGTAGCTCTTAAAGACATAGTAGGCATCCTTTGGTTTTCCGTTACGGTCCACAAGACCCTTTTGGTTCATATAAGGTATATCATTTTCTGGCCTTAACGGGGTGCCAAAATCCTTGAAGGCCCATTGGGCATTGCCCACAAATGTGCTGTCCTGTTCGGATATGCGCAAGTACCAATCGAACAGATCTACAATGTAACTTTCGCTCCAGTCCCCTATTTGGGCAATATTGGCCACCTTGGTCTGCACTATGGCCTCTTCCCAGCCCTCGGACTTTATAATGCCCTCTCCGGTAATGGGGTTTTCAGAGTGCCTGCCCACGTGGCTACTGCCCCCGTACTCGGTGTGCAAAAAATGGTTGTACTTGGGTTTGTAGGTATCAATGGCCTTTTGATAGCTCTTGTAGCTACCACTGTACCAACCGGACCATATGGAGGGTGAAAAAACATCCACAATATCCGCTCCTTCGTAATACTTTCTGATGGCTGTTTTTCTGCTGGGATCCATCTCGTGTGCCAGGGCATTGAGCTCGGTTAAAAAAGCGTTCATTTTTGTGGTATCGTCTCCCCCCTCAAAATCGGGCAACCAATACATCTCGTTGCCCAAGGACCATATAATGATGCTGGGGTGGTTGTAGTTTTGGTCTATCATCTCGCCCAGCATTCTCTTGGTATTGGCCTGCCAAACCTCACCGCCCATGCCGCCGCGGCACCACGGCAGTTCATCCCATACCAAAATGCCCAGTTCGTCACAGGCCCTGTAAACCTCTGGATCTTGGGGGTAGTGCGCCAAGCGCAAAAAATTGGCCCCTATTTCCTTGATTTGCTCTATATCCTTTCTGTGCTGATCATTGCTCATGGCCGCCCCCACGCCGGCATGCTCCTCATGCCTGTGGGTGCCGCGCAACAAAACACGCTTTCCATTGAGGTAAAAGGGACCGTTCTTCTCAAACTTGAACCAACGGAAGCCCACCCGCTCCGAAACTTGGTCCACAGGAGTCCCTGATCGCAGCAAAGTGACCTTTACATCATAAAGATTGGGGTCTGCTGTGTCCCAAAGCTGCGGGTTGGCAATGCCCTTGATATCGATCACGTTCAATGTGCCCCGAACGCGTGTCGTTTTTGTGCGCACCACCTCTCCGGCGGAATCTATGAGTTCCACGCTAAGTTGATGGTCACGTCCCACCGCTTCCGTTAAAGGGACGGTTACCTGCAAAGATGCCCGTTCTTGGGATACACTGGGCGTGGCCAACTTCAAGTGGCCAATGGCCACTTTGGGTTTAATTTGCAACCAGACGTCTCGGACAATGCCCCCATAGATAAAAAAATCGCTCTTTTGTGAAGGGATGATATCAGGGTCGTACCCATTGTCCACACGGATATGGATAAGATTGCTGCCTTTTTTTAAATGTGGGGTCATGTCTATCTCAAAACCAATGTAACCCCCAATATGTGTACCGGCCAACTCTTGGTTCACATAGACCTCAGTGGTAATGTTGGCACCTTCAAAATAGAGTTGGTAGCGTTTGTTCCCATCCACTTTGTCCAAGAACAGTTCTTTTCTGTACCAACTGCCACTTCTGCGGTATCCGGTCTCATTGTCCGTGGCATCCAGGTTGTTCCAGGTATGCGGGAGCCCAATGGCCTCCCAACCCTGGGCACCGGAAACGATCTTCACGTCTTTGACGGCATCTTCCAGGTATTGCCATTCTGCATTAAAGTTGCTCTGTGTCCTGAGCCCGGTCTTCTGCGCAGACAATTTTTGGCCCATGAGGCAAAAGACAGCAATGGACAAGAATAAATGTGGTTTCATTTCTTGATGTATGGTATTGGGTTTAAAACTGGGCGGTGCAAAAATGGGATGCCACCATCTTCCGGTAATCCTGTTCCATCCTTGACCGAGCGGCCCAAGGAACCGCAACACTGGTTTCTTGGTACTTTGGCCCAGGGCCGTGTTTTACAAAATTTGCTTTAGCCCTCTATTGCCTTTGCCGTAGCAATGCTTCCAAGAAGTAGTAGTCCGCATAAACAATGGGCTCGTCCATTTCATCGTTCTTGGGCCAATTTCCGGTACTGTGGTCCAAAATAAAGGGTGCATCCACATGGGCCTCCAAAACATACTCCGGCGTCATTAGATTGTCCAGGACCTTGTTGGCATAGGCCAGGTATTTGGGGTCGTCATCATAGGTGGACAACTCAAAAAATGCAGAGGCCACAATGGTGGCCGCAGAAACGTCCCTGACCGCATCGGGAATTTTTGGATCATCAAAATCCCAGTAGGGAATGCCGTCTTCCCGTAGGTTGGGATGCTCCAAAAAGAAGGCTGCACTTGCTTTTGCCCGTTCAAGATAGGCTGGATCGCGGGTATATCTATACGTCATGGTATAGCCGTAAATGCCCCATGCCTGGCCCCTTGCCCAAGAACTATCATCATTGATGCCCTGGTGGGTAACCTTATCCTTGACGGCGCCCGTAATGGTGTCATAGACCACTACGTGATAGGTACTGCCGTCTTCCCTGTAATGGTTGGCCAGGGTGGTGTTGGCGTGGACAACGGCCATGTTGTGATAGGTGCTGTCCCCGGATATCCTGGTGGCTTCAAACAGCAGCTCCAAGTTCATCATATTGTCTATGATCACCGGGAATTCCCAGATATCCCTGTTAAAATCCCAGGATCGCAAGCTGCCCACGTTTTCATTGAAACGGGTGGCCAAGGTCTGTGCACTCTCCACGATCACTTTTTTGTACGCCTCGTTCTCCTGCACCTTTAAGCCTTCCCCAAAGCTACAGAACACCTTAAAGCCCATATCGTGGGTGCGATCGTTAAACTTTTCCTTCTCAAGAAAGGGCGTCCATTCTGCCGCCCGCTCCTTATAGGCATCCATTCCAGTGAGTTGGTAAAGGTGCCAAAGGTTGCCGGGAAAGAAACCGCTGGTCCAATCCTTGGAGGGGACTTTATTTATTTTGTTTGTTTCGGGGGTATAGCTCCTTGGGAAACCAACAGAGTCCAAAGGGTATTCCAGTAGTTTTTGATATCGCAGCTGTAACAGGGAATCAATGGAAATTGCCGCAGTATTGTCTTTTTCCTTTGGCTCTGTCTTGCAGGATACCAGGGCAAGTATGAACACAAGGTTCAAGGCCACTAGGCTCATTCTGGTCATTCAGATGTATTTAAAGAGTTTAAAAAAAAAAGCGGTCTTTGTAAGCTGGGCAGAAAAGACCGCTCTAAACAGGCCGTGCTTAGTAACCCGGGTTGTTCGGTGCCAAGTTGGGGTTCCTGTCCAACTCATCAAAGGGCAGCGGGAACAGATAGTCCCTACTGGGATCGAAATTGGCTTGGGGCTCCAGGCCATTCGGCCCAAAGACCTCGGGCCCCAGTTGTCTTCTTTTAATGTCGTACCACCTTTTAAACTCAAAGGCGAGCTCCCATTTTCTTTCCTCCAAAACAAGATCTCTAAAATCTGCTTGGGACACTCCCGCCTGCACATCCGCGGGGAAATCTGAACCGTTGCCGCCCCTGGCCCTTGCCCTGACCCTGTTTACATAACCGGCCGCCTCGGCAGAGCCCGGGCTTACCTCGTTAAGGGCCTCGGCCGCGATCAAGAGCACTTCGGCGTACCGCATGAGCCCGTAGTTTAAACTGGACGCACGACCGTTACCGGTTCCGGTGGGGCCAATGGCCCGGGTATATTTGGCAATGTAGGCGCTGGGTATGTTTCTGGAATCGAAATCCGGAAATCTGGTAAATGGCTCTACCACCCCATCAAAAATACCCGTGGTGTCCAAACTCACTTGTTTTCTGTAATCACGGCCGTCCCAAGTGTTGTACACTTCAATGGTGGGCACGGCCACGGACCAACCGCCACCGATGTTGCCACGTTCGTTGGCCCTGATTCCGGTCAGTGCCGGCATATAGTCCCTACCGGTGTCCCCCACACTGAACCCGTTGAAATCCAACGTGAGCAAGAACTCGTTGAGGCCGGTTTGGGCACTATGGTCAAAAAGGTCTTGAAAATCTGCCGCAAGCCCCAAATTAAAGGTGCCCTCGTTGTCTATGACAAACTTGGCCTCATCATAGGCCGCTTGGAAATTGCCCAAGGTAAGGTGCACGGACGCCAAAAAGCCGGCCGCAGTGGCTTTTGTGGGCAGTGCCGTAACGGGTTGGGTATCTGGCAAGGAGGCCTTGGCAAATTCCAGATCTGCTATGATATTGTCATAGACCTCGCTCACGGAGCTCTTGGCTATCTGGCTTGCCTCTTCCACGTTCACCACGGGGGCATCCAGGTAGGGAATTTCCCCAAAGAGACGCACCAAGTGGTAGTAGGTATATGCCCTAAAAAAATGGGCCTGTGCCTTTACGGGATCTAATTGGTTGGGCGGAAAATCCGTCAAGGCCTCCGCGGCCGCTATGGCCTCGTTGGTGCCGGCAATGACCTGGTAGGCCCTGGGCCACAAAGTGATCACCATTCCATTGTCCGATCCCATGGAGAAATTATCCACTTCTTGGCGCCTTCCCGGCGTGCCCACGTCCCCTATGGAGACCATATCGCTCCGGAGCATGATGGGAAGTGATAATTTACGGCCCCAATAGCGCTCGGTGGCCATATTTCCAATGGCCCCATTGATCAAGGTCTGCACATCTGCCGGGGACTGCACCAATCCATCTGGCGAAAGTCTGCCCACCGGCACTTCTTCTAAGTCAGAACATCCCACAAAAACGGAGACTGCCAACAAAATCCCTAAAGTCTTTAAATTTTTCATCGTTGTTTTTTTTTAGAATTTTAAGTTGATGGACATGGTGTACGACCTTATGTTGGGGTAACTGCCATAATCAAAACCCCTGTTCACGTTACTGTTCTGACCTCCAGAACTTCTGTACTGGGCCTCTGGGTCCGTACCTGGAAAATTGGTGAAGGTGAGCAGGTTCTGGCCGCTTAGGCTCAGCCTTACGCCCTTCATCCCTATACGCTCCACCATATCTACGGGCAGGTTATAGCCCAAAGAAAGGTTTTTTAGACGAACGTAGCTCCCGTCATACACAAAACGATCGGTGATCCGCTTTTCCCTGACCTTTGCAGACGGTACATTGGTATTGGTGTTGGCGGGGGTCCAAGCGTTCAATACTTCTGTTGTGGCGTTGGATTCCCCGGAGGCAAGCTCCAAAAAGGTGTAGCTAAACATATCCCCTCCCACCGAAGCTTGGAAAAAGAGGTTCATATCAAAATTCTTGTACCTAAAATTATTGTTTAGACCAGCGATCCAATCGGGATTGGGGTCACCGATGATCTTACGGTCGTCTCCGGTGATCACGCCATCCCCGTTCAAATCGGTGAACAGCTCATCGCCTGCCCCGGTGCCATCATAGCCTGCGGTTCCCGGGTCTGGCGTGCCTTGGTTAACCCCCCGGTACTCATAGCCCCAAAAGACACCAACGGCCTCACCTTCCCGTAAAAGGTGGGTCTGATCCTGTAGGAAGGATCCCGGTGCGGAATTGAGGAAGATATCCAAGCCATCCACCAATTTCAAGACCTCCACTTGGTTGGTGGACCAGTTAAAGTCCGTTGTCCAGGAAAAATTGTCCGTGAACATGTTCTTGGTGGATAGGGTAACCTCAAAACCGGTGTTGTTGATCTCCCCTACGTTCTGGAAGGGATTGCTCAAGAGTCCGGCATACTCCACCAGGCCGCTGTTGCGCAGGATTAGGTCTCGGGTGTCAATGGTATAGTAATCCAGGGAAGCACTGATGCGGTTGTCCCATAGGCCCACATCAAGACCAATGTTGGTCTGGTAGGAAGACTCCCATTTTAGGTCCGGGTTTTCCAAAAGATCGGGTACCACGGCACCCACTTGCTGATCGCCCACATTGGCGTAGATGGGCTGGAAATTGGCCAAGGACTGGTAGGGTGCAAGGGAAGGGTTTCCCGTGACCCCGTAACTGGCCCTTAGTTTAAGGTTGGTCAACGTTTCGTTCTCCTTCAGGAACTCTTCATTGGATATTCTCCAGCCCACCGCTCCGGAAGGGAAAAACGCATACTTGTTGTTTTTGGCAAAATTGGAGGCCCCATCCCTCCTGGCCGTGAAGGTAAGGAGGTACCTGTCATCGTATTCATAGTTAACCCTACCAAAGAGGGAAACGATCTCCCGTTCTGACAGTGATGAGGAAGGTGCCTGTATATCGGCTCCCGCGCCCAAGTTGAAATAGGAAAGGCTATTGCTCAAAAAGCCTTGGGAAGCGGCACTGTAACGCTCTGTCCGGTCCTTTTGATAGGAATAGCCGGCCAGGGCCGTGAGGTTGCCCTTGCCCAACTCTTTGGTGTAGGTAAGGTAGTTTTCTGAGATGATGTTGGTGTTCTTTGCAGATGCCACACTGGCAATGCCCCCTTGAATACTGGCCTGGCCGATCAGCGTGGAGGGTTGGAACCTGCCCCTGGTCTGGTTGTCCGTGCTGAAACCAAAGGTGGTCTTAAAGGACAGTCCCTTCAGGATTTCATAATCGGCATAAAAGTTGGCCCTGTACTCGTCCGTCGTGGTTTCGTCCACGGATTCCCTTGCAATGGCAAAGGGGTTGTCAAACTGATCGCCCACCGGGTTGGTGGTATTTACGCCGTCTGCATCCTGCGGGGGGGTGTCCGGTGCAAATCTGTAAGCGGTGGATATCACATCCCCGCCGCCACTGCCGCCGCTGCCGGCCTGGCTCTGGATCCCGTCCCTATTGCCTCGGTTGGCATAGGCGTTAAAGCCCAACTTTAAGCGTTTCGTGGCCTGTACGTCCACGTTGCTCAAAAAGGAAAACCGTTCAAAACCGGAATTGATCACCACGCCGTTCTGGTTAAAGTAGTTACCGGAAACGTAATAGTTGATGTTTTCGGTCCCACCGGAAAAGGAAAGTTGGTGGTTGGCTATATTTCCTGTTCTATAGATAAGGTCCTGCCAGTCTGTTTGGGCCGGCCCTTGCTGGTAAGAAGGGTTAATGGCTTGCCGGTAGGCCGCAAATTGATCGGCATTCAAAAGATCGAGGCGCTCGGATACCTCTTGGGAGGAGTAGGTGGAGTTCACCTCAACGACCATCCTGCCCTTGGTGCCTTTTTTGGTGGTGACCATAATGACCCCGTTGGCGCCCCGAGAACCATAGATGGCCGTGGCCGAGGCATCTTTCAATATTTCAATGGACTCAATATCTGCCGGTTGTGGAAGGGCACCCCCCACAAAGCCATCTACAACCACCAAGGCCGCACTACTGGCCCCAATGGAGGTATTTCCCCTGATGCTGATGGATATGGGCGCACCGGGCTCCCCACCGTTGTTGGACTGTACCGCAACACCGGCCGCGCGGCCTTGCAGGGCCTGCTCCGCACTGAGCACGGGAAAGGCGGCCAGCTCTTCTGCCTTCACGGAGGAAACCGAACCTGTGATGTCTGACTTCTTTGCCGTGCCATAGCCCACTACCACCACTTCATCCAGAGCGCTCACGTCTTCTTCAAGACCTATGTTGATGCTGCTGGTGCCGGCCACGGACCGCTCTTGGGTAACATACCCCAGATAACTGAAGACGAGCACGGCATTGTCCCCGGAAACGGCAATGGTGTAATTGCCGTCAAAATCGGTACTGACCCCATTGGTGGTGCCCTTTTCCACCACGTTCACTCCTGGAATTCCTATCCCGTCCGAACGGTCCGTGACCGTACCGGAAATACTTTTTTGCTGCCCTTGGGCAAGCATTGCACAAAGGAGAAAAACACCGATGACAGGTGCCTTTACCCACTTACTCAGTTTTTTTGTTACCATAGCTGTTGTTGTTTAGTTGATATTTTAACAGTTTGCGATACCAAGATGTGCCCATCCAAGCGTCTGGGAGAATAAAGTGCGGAGCCCTTCATTTCCTGATCCCAAAAATATGTTAACAAAATCTAAGTAAAGTCCAAAAATAGGGGGTCAAAAATACGGAATTGTTAAATTTTGACCTGTAAGACGCTAATTATCAGTTTAAATTGAACACGTCATCAGTAAACTTTTTAACGTAGCCAGAGGGACTGAGGCCATACTTTTTCTGAAAGCACTTGCTAAAGTATTTAGGATTTTTGAAGCCCACTTGGTAGCTCACCTCTGCAATGTTCATTTTGCCCTGCTCCAATAGGCGCATGGCCCGTTTCATCCGTATCTCTTGGATGAACTCATTGGGGGTAGCGTTGGTCCATGCCTTTATCTTGGTGAACAATAGGGTGCGGCTCACCCCGAGCTCCATACTAAAGGCCATAATATCAAATTGATTGTTGGCAATATTGTCCTCCACAATGTTTATGGCCTTTTTCAGGAGTTTCTCGTCCAGTGATGAAATGGCCATACCTTCCGTGGCAATCCCGTGGTTCTCAGAAAATTTAACCTTTAGCCTATTGGATGAATCAATGAGGTTCTTGATTCTCAGGGTAAATTCCTTGACATTGAAGGGTTTGCTGATGTAATCGTCCGCACCGTTTTCAAGTCCTTCAAACTTGTAGAGCAGGGAAGTTCTGGAGGTAAGGAGCACCACGGGGATGTGACTTGTACTGATGTGTTCCTTTATCTTTGCGCATAGTTCGGTGCCCACCATTTCTGGCATCATCACATCAGAAACGATCAAATTGGGCAGGTATTTCAGCGCCTTTTGCAGTGCTTCCTTTCCATTTCCGGCCTCAATGACATTGTACCGCTCCCTCAGGAGCTCTTTTATAAAGGTCCTTAAGGGTTCATTGTCCTCTACCACCAGGACCGTATCCCGCTCCTTGTCCAAAAGAAGCCCTTGGGATTCCTTGCCCTGCTCCGCAGATGGGGTTTCCGGCGCCCCGTAGAGCCCAAGATCGTCACTGAACTTAAAATCTTGAATGATCTCGTCCTCAGCTAAATGTTCGCGGCCCAACGGCAAACCCACTTTAAAGACACTGCCTCCTCCGGCGTTGTCTTCCACAACAATGCTCCCCTTGTGCAGATCAACAATGTTCTTGGCTATGGCCAGGCCGATCCCGGTACCTGAAACACCGATTTTTTCGGATGGGGCATCCCTTGGGATCTCAAAGAAACGCTCAAAGACCCTGGTCTTGTACTCCTCTGAAATGCCCGGGCCGGTATCCTTGACCGCAACGTACAGAAAGGTATTGTCCTGGCAGACTTCAACGGAAATGGCGCCACCCATTGGTGTGTATTTGAATGCATTGCTCAGCAGGTTGTAAAAAACCTGTTCCAATCGTATGCGATCGTAATAGACCAAGATCTCTTCCTGTTCCGATACAAACCTGTATTTGTGGCCACTGTTTTTGGCATACTCCGAAAAGGATAGGAAAATTTCTTCAAGGAACTTGACAATGTTGCCCTCGGCCGCTTCCAATTTATGGTTGCCGTGGTCCAGTTTTCTAAAGTCCATGAGCCTGTTGATCAATTGCAACAACTGTTTTGCGTTGCTTTCCATGACCAATAACTTTTGGTACACCCCCCGGCTTCCCTTGTAATTGAGAAGCAATTGCTGCAAGGGCCCCACAATGAGGGTCAACGGGGTTCTAAACTCATGGGAGATGTTGGTGAAGAACCTGAGCTTGGCATCGTTAATGTCCTGGTTCCTTTCCATTTCCATGTGCTCCAAGGCAAGTTTGTGCTTTAACCTGGTCCGTGACCTCACGGTACTGAAAAGGGTGTAGGCAATGCCCAGCGCCATGAGGCCGTACAGAAACAAGGCCCAGGGACTCAACCAAGGTGCGGGCTTCACGGTTATGGCCAGTGTGGTTGGCTCGTTGTGCCAGAGCCCGTCGTTGTTGGCACCCTTTACCTCAAAAACATAATCTCCCGGGTTCTGGATGGTGAAGCTCGCAGAGGCCTGATCGGTCAGGTTCCAGTTGTCGTCCAGGCCGATCATACGGTATTGGTACTGGTTGCTCTTGGAACTGATAAAATTGGGAATGCTGAAGGATATGGAAAAATTGGCCTTGTCATGTTCCAAACGTATTTGTTGGGTAAACGGCATACTGCTTGTTAGCACCCCCGTCCGGTCCGTTGGGGAAACGGTTTGGTTCTTAACGGTAAGTCCCGTCAATATTACCTTGGGCAAGTACGTATTTGTGGCAATGCGATCGGCGTTAAAGGAAGAGACCCCTTCGGGCCCCCCGAAAAAGAACCGGATTCCATCTGGTGTAAAGGCGGCTCCACTGTTAAACTCGTTGCCTATGAGTCCGTCTTTTTCAGTATATAGTGCAAATTGCTCCGACTGGGCATCGTATTTTAGGATGCCCTGGTTGCTACTGAGCCACAGCCCACCTTTTTTCCCTTCCAGGATCGCTTGCACCGAAGTTATTTTCTGGGTAGTGCCAATGTGCTTCTTCTCAAAGGATTTTCCATTGAAACGGTACAGGCCCTTGGCCCTTATGCCCACCCAAATGACACCGTTGGATCCTTGAAAGGTGGTCAGGATATCGTCCCCGGAACCGGTGTCGGGATCATAAAAGAAGCGTTTTACCTGATGGGGAGCGTACCCCCTGTCCGTGCGCTGCAGAAGGTTTAGTCCGCTTTGGGTACCCACCCAAACGTTGCCGGCCCTATCCACCATTAAGCTTCGGATACGGTTGCTGGACAGGGAAACCTCTGGGGCATCTGTTGTTTGGAATACGGTATGGGTCTTTAGCCGCTGGTCATAACGGATAAGGCCGGCGCCAAAGGTGCCGATCCAGATATCGTCCCCCAAGCCCTTTTTAATGGCATAGACCCCAAGCCCAGAGAGTTTACTTCTTAAAGGCTCTGGTAAGAACTGTGCTTCAAATCTTTGTTCTTTTACATTGTAGATCCTTACCCCGCCATTAAAAGTGGCCACCCAAAGCAATTCCTTGTCCAACAGCAGTGCCTTGACGTTGTTGGTGGGCAAAATGGGATTGTTTTCGGTGTTGAGAAACTTTGGAGGGGCGGCGTTGGCACCCAATATGGTGACGCCCCCACCTTCGGTGCCAAAATAAAGGGTTCCGTTGGTGTCTCCCACAATGGAGCTCACCACCTTATAGCCCAAGGGCCTTTCTACGGAAGACTCCTCATAATTGATGAAATTGGTGTTGGAGATGTCCCAGATATCAATGCCGCCGTAATAAGAACCGATCCAAATGGATCCTTTTTTGTCCCTAAAAATGGACTTGATGTAGTTTTGGCTCAGTCCATTTTTCTGTCCCGGTCTGTAAAACAATTTTTTCACCACCTTTTTTGCGTCCAAAACCAAGACCCCCTTGGACGTGCCCACCCAATACAGGCCTTCTTCGGTAGCTGCCACCGCTCGCACATCCGGATAGTCCTTGGGGTAAAAATTTGATAGGTACCGCTCGGAGATCAGATCGAACTTTAGCAAGCCCACGTTCTTTGTGCCAATGCAGACACTGTTCTCACCACATTCTGCAATGGTCTGCACAAAAGGAGGTTCTTGGGAAGATTGGAGCTCAAAGGAATGGAAGCGCAGGGTTCCGCCCGTTTCTGGAACAGCCTTGGAAAGACCCTTGGAGGTCCCCACCCAAACGGCACCGTTCTTGGTTTTCTTTATACTGAGCACATAACTGGAGGGCAACTTGCCCGCGGCGGCGGCATCATCGGTTCCGTAATGATTGGTAAAGGAATCCCTCTCCTTGTCGTAGATGGAGAGCCCATTGGACGTCCCGACCCAAATTTCCCCGTTGGACATCTCCTCAATGCTCCATACCGTGTTATTGCTCAGGGAGTTTACATCGTTGTAGTGATAAAATCGCTCAAAAACGTCCTTTACCGGATCATACCTGTTAAGGCCATTATAGGTACCTACCCAAACAAAGCCCTCACTGTCTTCCTTAATGGTCAGGATATCGCTGTTGCTTATGGAGCTACTGTCTCCCGGTACCGTCCTGTACACCTTAAAGGCCGTGCCGTCATAGACATTGAGCCCATCCCGGGTGCCCAACCACATTCTTCCCATACGATCTTGTTCCATTGCAATGACGGCACTTTGGGACAGCCCATCATTGGTTCCCAAATGTTTGAACAGAAAGCGATCGGGCTGCTGCGCGGCACAGTGCAAGGACAGGAAAAGTAAAACTAAAAACGGCTTGGTCTTCATGGGGATAATGGCATGGTGATGACGGACTTGGCAGCCCTAAGATAAAACATCTATTTTTAAACCTCACGGCCTGCGCCTTTGGGCTAATTGGTATTCGTAAAGAGAGGGCACGAGATGGTCAAAGGGCTCGTTCACAAGGGCAATATTGGCGTTGGGGCCGTCATTGGCCACAACGCCGTGATCCGTGGCCAAGACCATGGCATCCCTTACTTCGGGAATGGGTGCTTCGCCAAAGGCATACCCAGCATAACTAAAGTTGGGCACATAGTTCCCCGTTGGCATTTCGGGAACATCCAGAATTTTGGGAAGTACCTGGGCATAACCAATTGAAATGGAGAAACAGCAAATAATAATGTTGGCCGTAAGCTTGTAAAAGAAGGTCATGGTAATTAGATTTACACAAGGGGGATGTTCAACGGAAGGTCAAGATACCACAGGACGGCCCAACTTACATCCTATTGTACTTTTAGGGTTTGATAATTGAACGTTTTTACCCCTTTTGTGAACTATTGTTTGGGACAATGCCTCGGTGGTTCGGGTTAAATGCATGAAATTTGACGACAAGGGGCTTTTCCACGGCGATAGGCCCCGCAAAAAACAATCAAGACCAATGAACAAGAAAGTAGTGGTGGTTACCGGTGCCGGAGGTGTGCTTTGCAGCACCCTGGCACAAGCATTTGCAAAAGAGGGCCATCTGGTGGCCGTACTGGACCTGAACCAAGAAGCGGCCGTGAACGTGGCCAATGCCATTGTTGGGGCCGGCGGCACGGCCATGGGGGTCATGGCCAACGTGTTGGAAAAGGACTCCTTGGAAGCGGCAAGAAAAACAATTCACTCCACATTTGGGCCCTGTGACATTTTGGTGAACGGAGCCGGGGGCAACCACCCCTTGGGCACCACCAGCAAACCCTACCTGGAACCCCAGGACCTGAACAGCACCGTGGACGGTTTCAAGAGCTTCTTTGACTTGGACTCGGCGGGAATACAGTTCACCTTTAACCTCAATTTTATCGGTACCCTCCTGCCCACCCAGGTATTTGCCCGGGACATGGTGAACAGGGAGGGCTGCAGTATTTTAAACATTTCGTCCATGAACGCCTTTACGCCCCTGACCAAGATTCCGGCCTATAGCGGTGCCAAAGCGGCGGTATCCAACTTTACCCAGTGGCTTGCCGTGCATTTTTCAAAAGTGGGCATAAGGGTCAATGCCCTGGCGCCCGGTTTTTTCCTAACGGAACAGAACAGGGCCCTGCTTACCGAGCCGGACGGTTCCCTGACCCAAAGGGGGCAAACCATCATCGATCAAACCCCGATGGGAAAATTTGGAAGCCCCGAAGACCTTGTGAGCACCACCCTATGGCTCAGCGGCGAGGGCGCTTCTTTCATTACCGGCATAGTGGTGCCGGTGGACGGAGGTTTTAGCGCTTTCAGTGGAGTATGAACAAATTAGCGGAAAACAAATGGATGTAACACTAGAACAAACTTGGCGATGGTACGGTCCGGAAGACCCCGTGTCCCTGAACGATGTAAAACAGGCCGGCGCCACGGGAATCGTATCGGCGCTGCACCATATCCCCAATGGGGAACTTTGGCCCGTTTCCGAGATCGAAAAAAGAAAGAAGGACATTGAGGCCGCCGGACTACGTTGGTCCGTGGTGGAGAGCGTGCCCATACACGAAGCCATTAAAACGCAGGCAGAGGGGTATATGGCCCACGTGGAAAACTACAAGCAAACCTTGCTCAACCTGGGGGCCTGTGGCATTGACATTGTCTGTTACAACTTTATGCCCGTTCTGGACTGGACTCGGACCGACCTGGATTACAGGCTCCAAGACGGATCCACGGCCCTACGCTTCGAAACCGCGGCATTTGCCGCATTTGAGCTGTTCATGCTGCAACGCCCCGGGGCCGAGGAGAGCTATTCCGAAGCGCAGAAAAAAGAGGCCAAAAAATATTTTGACCAACTTTCGGACAAAGGAAAACAACAGCTTAGCAACAACATCATTGCCGGCCTTCCCGGAGCCGAAGAGGGCTACACGCTGGAGGATTTCAACACCGTATTGGCCACCTACGACCAAATTGATGCCAAACGACTAAAAAAACATTTGTACCAATTTTTGGAACACATCATTCCAACCGCGGAAAAGGCCGGGGTGCTCATGTGCATTCATCCAGATGACCCACCCTACCCCATTTTGGGACTTCCCAGGGTGGTGAGCACGGAACAGGACATCGTGGAGCTCTACCAGGCCGTGGACAGCCCCAACAACGGTCTTACCTTCTGTACCGGTTCCTTTGGCGTGCGAGCCGACAACGACTTGGCGGGAATGGTGGAGCGTTTGGGGCACCGAATCCATTTTATACACCTTAGGAGCACCAAAAGGGACGCCATGGGCAATTTTCACGAGGCCAACCACTTGGAGGGCGATGTGGACATGTACAGCGTCATGAAGGCCCTGGTAATGGAGCAGCGAAGACGTAGGGCCTCCGCAAGAAAAGACTTTAGAATGCCCATGCGCCCGGACCATGGGCACAAAATGTTGGACGACCTCACCAAAAAGACCAATCCCGGATATTCCGGCATTGGCAGGCTCAGGGGGCTCGCGGAACTGCGTGGCCTGGAGATGGGAATAAGAAAATCAGTAGCGAACACATAAACAAAAAGAAAAATGGCAACAACGTACCAAACAAGATATGCTTCCAATCCGGAAGCCGTTAAAAAATATGATACCACGGAGCTCCGCAAGGAGTTCTTGATAGACAACCTGATGCAAAAGGGCAAGATCAATCTTACCTACACCCACTATGACCGCTACATAGCCGGATCTGCCGTACCCGAGGATGAACTTACCCTGGACCCCATTGATCCGCTCAAGGCCTCCTATTTCTTGGAACGGCGTGAACTTGGCATCATAAACGTGGGGGCGCCCGGAACGGTTGAAGTGGACGGAACCTCCCATGCCCTGGGCCATAAAGATGCCCTGTATGTGGGGCAAGGGAACAAAAAGGTGGTTTTTAAGAGCGATGACAAGAAAAATCCGGCCATGTTCTATTTAAATTCGGCACCGGCGCATACGGCCCACCCCACCAAGAAAGTAAGTGTGGCAGAGGCCAACAAACTGGAACTTGGCTCTTTGGAGACCGCAAACCATAGAACGGTGAACCAAATGATCATTGGAGGCATTGTCACCACTTGCCAACTGCAAATGGGCATGACCGAACTGAAAACCGGAAGTGTCTGGAACACCATGCCCGCCCACGTCCATGACCGCAGGATGGAGGTCTATTTTTATCTGGATGTACCTAAAGACCAAGCGGTTTGCCATTTTATGGGGCAACCCCAGGAAACAAGACACATCTGGATGCACAACCACCAGGCCGTGATCTCGCCCCCGTGGTCCATTCACAGCGGCTCGGGAACATCAAACTACACCTTCATTTGGGGAATGGCCGGGGAAAACCTGGATTATGGGGATATGGATGTGGCCAAAATAACAGATTTAAAATAAGGATATGGGAACAACACTGTTTGATCTTCAGGGAAAAGTGGCCCTGGTTACGGGAAGCACCCATGGCCTGGGCATGGCCATGGCCAAAGGCTTGGGCCAAGCGGGGGCCACCATTATTGTAAACGGGAACTCGTCTCAAAAAAAAATAGACGATGCGGTCCGGGCCCACGAGAAAGAAGGCATCAAGGCCAAGGGCTACAAATTCAATGTGGCAGATGAGAATGAGGTCATGTTGGCCATTGCCAAAATTGAAAAAGAAGTGGGCCCCATAGACATCTTGGTGAACAATGCCGGCATCATTAAGCGCACCCCCTTGGAGGAAATGGAAGTGGCAGATTTCAAAGAGGTCATAGACATTGACTTGGTGAGTCCCTTTATCATGTCCAAACACGTGGTAAAGAACATGATCTCCCGCAGACAGGGAAAAATCATCAACATTTGCTCCATGATGAGCGAACTGGGGAGGAACACCGTTGGGGCATATGCCGCGGCAAAGGGCGGCCTTAAGATGCTGACCCAGAACATGGCCACGGAATGGGCCAAGCACAACATCCAGATCAACGGAATCGGCCCGGGGTATTTTGCCACTTCCCAAACGGCCCCGATCAGGGTGGATGGCCACCCCTTCAATGAATTCATCGTTAACCGTACCCCTGCGGCCAAATGGGGCGACCCCGATGATCTGGCCGGGGCCGCCATATTTTTGGCGTCCAGGGCCAGTGATTTTGTAAATGGCCATATCCTTTATGTGGATGGAGGTATTTTGGCCACCATAGGAAAACCATCCAACGAAAATTAAAGTATTGGGTTATGAAGAAAATAGGTTTTGCCCTCTTTGCCACCTCGGCACTTTTGGGCTTGTCATGCGAAGAAAAAAAGGAAGACCGCCAAACCGTTGTGGTAACGAACAGCACCGATATGGACCGGTCCAATGAGACCGTTTCCATTCCCTTGGACAAGCTGAAACCAATGGCCCATGGCCAGGGCATTGGGCTGCAGGATGCGGAGACCGGCACTGGGGTGGTAACCCAATTGTGGGACGAAGATGGAGATGGACAAATGGACGTACTCCTCTTTCAACCCCAATTGAGCGCCAACGCCAAAAAAACCTACGTGGTGACCAATACGCCCCATACCGGGGAGGGTGAAGCCCTTTGCTATTCCCGGTTTGTCCCAGAGCGGACGGACGACTACGCTTGGGAAAACGACCGTGTGGCCTTCCGAACCTATGGCCCAAGGGCACAACAAATGGTAGAGGAGGGAATTAAGGGAGGTACCCTTTCCAGCGGCATGGATGCCTGGCTAAAGCGGGTGGACTACCCCATTATAAACAAATGGTACAAGAAGGAACTTGAAACGGACGGCAGTTACCATACGGACGATGGAGAGGGCCTGGACAACTTTCACGTGGGCATTAGCCGGGGCGTTGGGGGCATTGCCAAAAAGGTGGATACCACTTACCACATTTCAAAAAATTTCACATCCTGGAAAACCTTGGGAACAGGACCCCTAAGAACAGGCGTCATTCTTACCTATGCCGATTGGGATGCCAATGGCCAGACCATCTCGGAAGAGAAAAAAATAACCCTGGACCTGGGCAGCAACCTGTCTAGATTTGAAGTGGCACTGGGCGGCACGGATACCATATCCGCGGGATTGACGCTGCACGACAAACTTGGAACGGTGACCACAAATGGAGAAAATGGCTGGGTCAGTTATTGGGAGCCCCACGCGGACTCCGAGCTGGGCACGGGCATTGTGGTGCCCAACGGACAAATGGTGGGCCATGACCATTATGAAACAGACCAAAAGGATGCCAGCAATCTCTTTGCCCAGATCAACGTGGACAATGGCAAGGCCGTGTACTATGCCGGATTTGGGTGGAAAAAAAGTGGGCAATTTACCGCCCAAGAACAATGGAACCAGTATTTGGACCAATTTGCCAAACGCCTGGCATCCCCACTGGAAGTCTCCATAAAGTAGATATCGTATGAAAGCAAAACGTCTTTTAATTGTTGCCTTCACCTACCTGATGGTCAGTGGTTGTGCCCAAACCGATGGGGTAAAAACCATCCGCCTGGGCCACGGACTGGATGTGGGGCACAGTGTGCACAAGGCCATGGTAAAGATGGGCGAGGACCTTTACCAATTGTCCAACGGCAAGTTGAACCTGGAAATTTACCCCAGCCAACAACTGGGAACGGAGCGGCAGTGCTTGGAACTATTGCAGATAGGCAGCTTGGACATGACCAAGGTGTCCGTGGGCGTTTTGGAGAACTTTGCGCCAAGGATGAAGGTGCTGGGCCTTCCTTTTCTCTTTCGGGACCGCGAACACTCCTTTAAGGTGCTGGACGGCCCCATTGGCCAACAACTCCTGAACGAAGGGGAACAATATTGGCTAAAGGGCTTGGGGTACTATGATGCCGGGAGCAGGAGTTTTTATACCAAGGACAAACCCGTGCACTCCCCCGAAGACCTTTTGGGACAAAAAATACGGGTAATGGAGAGTGTTACGGCCATGGAGATGGTGCGAAGCCTTGGGGGATCGCCCACCCCCATATCCTGGGGAGAACTCTATACGGCACTGCAACAGGGGGTAGTGGACGGTGCGGAAAACAATCCGCCCAGCTTTTACCTTTCCAGACATTACGAAGTGGCCAAGTACTACACCCTGGACGAGCACACCGTTCTTCCGGACGTTCTGCTGGCGGGCACCCATTTATGGGAAGGCCTTAATGAGCAAGAACAGCAGTGGTTAATGGAGGCGGTAAAGAATTCCGTGGTGTACCAGCGGAAGCTTTGGATGGAAGCGGAGAACGAAGCCCTGGAAGCGGTGGAAAAAGCGGGAGTACAGATCATACGCCCGGACAAGACCCTGTTCTCGGACAAGCTCAAGGATTCATTTGAACAGTATAAGGAAGATGAATCTTTCTATCAATTGATCAAGGAGATACAGGCCACCCATTAAAATCAAGAATCATGCAACTTCGAAAAACCATAGACAATGTCCTGGCCAAGGCCTTGGTCATTTTAATGAGCATAATGGTGCTCAACGTGCTCTGGCAGGTTGCCAGTCGTTTTTTATTGGGCTCCCCCAGTTCCTTTACGGATGAGCTGGCCCGTTATCTCATGATATGGGTGGGCATTCTGGGCGCCGCCTATGTTTCCGGGCGCAACATGCACGTGGCCATAGATGTGCTTCCCAATAGGCTCAGCGGTGGCGCCCAGAAAAAATTGATGCTGTTGGTGAGGCTGCTGATCATTTTGTTTTGCTTGGTGGCGCTGGTCATTGGTGGTTCCAGATTGGTCTATATTACCTACGTATTGGGCCAGAACTCCCCCGCCCTCCAGGTGCCCCTGGCGGTGGTGTACTCCGTTATTCCCATTAGCGGCATATTGATCATTTACTATAAGATTTCAGATATCCTTAAAAAAGCATAACAGATGGAATATATTCCCATACTCGTTTTAGTGTTGAGTTTTATAGGTCTTTTGGCCATAGGCACCCCGGTGGCCTGGAGCATTGCCATCTCTTCCCTTTTAACCTTATTGGTGAGCATTCCACTGGTTCCCGCGGCCACGACCGTATCCCAGCGCATAGGCACCGGACTGGACAGCTTTGCCCTGCTGGCCATACCCCTATTCATACTTTCGGGGGAATTAATGAACAAAGGGGGCATAGCCCATAGGCTCATTGCCTTTGCAAAAACCCTTGTGGGCGCCCTGCCGGGCGGCCTGGCCTTGATCAACATCATATCTGCCATGCTCATGGGGGCCATTGCCGGTTCTGCCATGGCGGCCGCCTCTGCCATGGGATCCATATTGGGGCCCGAAATGGAAAAAGAGGGCTATTCCAGGGAATTTGGGGCAGCGGTGAACATCACCGCGGCAACCACCGGTTTGATCATACCCCCGAGCAATGTGCTCATTGTCTATTCCTTGGCAAGCGGCGGCGCTTCCATTGCGGCCCTGTTCTTGGCCGGCTACATTCCCGGCATCCTTACAGGGCTCTTCTTAATGACCGTGGCCTCCATTTGGGCCAAGAAAAAAGGATACAAAGTAGGAAAACGCAGCACGTTAAAGCAAGTCTTTAAAACCTTTGTGGATGCCCTTCCCAGCCTTATGATGCTGGTGGTGGTCATTGGTGGCATTGTAACGGGCATTTTTACGGCCACCGAGGCATCTGCCATTGCGGTGCTGTACAGCTTTGTCCTAGGCCTGTTGTACCGGGAGATCACCTTTCCTAAAATGCCCCAGATTTTGTTGGATTCGGCCGCAACGACCGCCATTGTCATGTTGTTGATCGGGGCTTCCATGAGCATGTCCTGGGCCTTGAGCTATGAAAACATACCCCAAGAGATAAGTACTGGACTTTTGGCGTTGAGCGATAACCCCATTGTGATCCTTTTGATCATTAACCTCCTCCTTTTGTTTGTGGGCATCTTTATGGACATGACACCCGCAGTGCTGATCTTTACCCCCATCTTTTTGCCCGTGGTCACCGCCCTGGGCCTGGACCCTGTACATTTTGGGATCATTATGGTGCTAAATCTCTGTATAGGACTGTGTACGCCACCGGTGGGGTCCGTACTGTTCGTGGGCGTTGGCATTGCCAAGACCAGTATAGAAAAAGTGGTTAAACCGCTGTTACCGCTATTTTTGGCGATGATCTTGGCCCTGTTCCTGGTCACCTACTTTCCAGAACTGAGCCTTTGGCTGCCCAGACAATTTGGGTTGTAATACCATTTCCCAATTGAAAATAAGCCGATGCATGGTTTCTTTTTAGGCCCTACTTCAAAATAAAAATAAGCCGTAGCTCGGCTATGCCTGATTTTTCTTTTTCGCAGGCCAAAAAAATAATTCAATTTCTATGGCTGCATTTCAAACGAGAACTGGTGTAAAGTTGTTGGGCACGGGCTCCTTCCCACTGCCGCAAACAACACCCTTTAAACCCAGATTAAGCAATAGAAATTCTATTACGGCTGCAAATCCCTTCAAAATCAATCGTTGCACTGACTTTTGCTCACTCACCGTAGCGATGGCTACCCGCCCGTACCGAACGATACGTTCGGGCGGGCCTGCCCGACTGAGTCATTCAGGCGGGCGCCTCAATCGCAAAAGTCTTGATTTTATTGGGTTTTATACCCTTATGACGAAAGTCTAGTGCATAATCTGGATTAAACCGGTATGGTGCAATGCCCCCGTTTCTGAATACTTTTTTCCAATTTCGGTGCTGCGTGACAGACCACCACACGGGGCTACCGCCCTTGTGAACGGGGGTCACCACAACATCCCTTAGCTGTCAGGACCAAGCCCTGGCACCATCCAGGGACGTGCCCCTTTTGTGTAACCCAGATGGATATTGGAGGTTCGTATCAAGGGCGCAGCCTACCTTAAAAACGGGACGTTTGCCGTTAAGGCTTGGCTATGGCCACGGTCATCGGGCGAAAATCAGGGTTGTTGTTGATATTCCACGGATTTCAGCCGTAACAGCATGCATAATGCACCATCCGGATTTAGATGATGCGCCTACAGGCCAAAGTAAGCTTTGGCATTGTGGTAACAGATGTCTCCCACGATCTTGCCCAGCCATTCTTCATCTGCGGGAAGCTGACCGTTCTCCACGTCCTCCCCGATCAAATTGCACAGAATTCGCCTAAAGTACTCGTGTCTTGGGAAGGACAAAAAGCTTCTGGAATCGGTTAACATCCCCACAAAACAGCTCAACAGACCCATGTTGGAAAGGGTGTTCATTTGTTTTTCCATCCCATCTTTTTGATCTAAGAACCACCAAGCGGAACCAAACTGTACCTTGCCCTTGACCGTACCATCATTGAAATTTCCGGCCATGGTGGCAAAGACCTCATTGTCTGCGGGATTTAGGTTGTACAAAATGGTCTTGGTCAGTTCATTTGTGCTATCCAAATCGTTCAAGAATCCGCTCAGGGCGCGGGCCTGGGAAAAATCGCCCATGGAATCAAATCCCGTATCGGGGCCCAATGCGGTCAGTAGGCGCTTGTTGTTGTTCCTAATGGCACCCAGATGAAATTGTTGGGTCCACCCCCTTTTATGGTACGCCCTGCACAGAAAAAGAAGGGTTTCCGCCTTAAAAAAGGCAATTTCGTCCGCTCCCAGGTCCCTTCCGTCACGGATCTTTTGAAACAATTTTTCCGCTTTGAACGGTTTCTTTTTAAAATAGTGCAAACACTCCAGCCCATGATCGGCCAAACGGCAGCCCGTTTCATGAAAAAAAGCGATCCTATCTTCCAAGGCCTGCAAAAGATCGTCATACGTTCGTATGTCCGTTTTGGCCGCCGAGGAGAGGGCATCCAGGTAATGCATATAGGCATCCGGGTCTTCCACGGCAAAGGCCTTATCTGGTCTAAAAGTGGGATACACCCCAATGGACAGGCCCTGGGCGCCAATCTTCCTGTGATGCTGCAAAGGGTCCGTGGGATCGTCCGTGGTACATAGAAATTCCACCTTTTTACCTTCCAAAAGACCCAGGGTATGGTGAGACGGCTTTTGCAATTGGGCCGTGGTACGTTCGTAGATGTCTTCGGCATTTTTGGGGGTAAGCAGCTCCTCCACCCCAAAATAACGCTGCAATTCCAAATGTGTCCAATGGTAAAGGGGATTTCGTACGGTGTGTGGCACGGTCTCCGCCCACTTCAGAAATTTCTCTTTATCCGTTGCCTTCCCGGTAATGTAGTGCTCATTGACCCCGAGGGCCCGCATGGCCCGCCATTTGTAATGGTCTCCCGCCAACCAGACCTGCGAAATATTTTCAAAGACGCGGTTCTCCGCAATCTCCTTGGGCGGCAGGTGGTTGTGGTAATCCAATATGGGCAAATGGGCGGCATATTGATGATAGAGCCGCTGTGAAAAGGAATTTTGGAGCAAAAAATTATCCGTGACAAAGGTTTTCATGCTGCAATTTATGAACGTATGTTCTTTATGAGTTCCAGGGTACTGGCCACCTTTTGCCGCAGACCGGCATAGTCCCTATTTTCCAAGATGTCCTTACTGATCAATTTTGAGCCCATGCCCACACAGGTGACCCCGGCGCCGAACCAACCCCTAAGGTTTTCCTCGTCGGTACTGACCCCTCCGGTGGGCATGATGTTGGTCCATGGCTGGGGTCCCTTAATGGCCTTCACAAAACCTGGGCCATAGGTGGAACCCGGAAAAAGCTTGATAATCTCACAGCCCAGTTCCTCTGCCCTGTTTATTTCCGTAAGAGAACCACAACCCGGAGACCAGAGCACCTTTCTCCTGTTGCAGGCAAGGGCTATGTCTTCCCGCAAGGAGGGGGTCACGATGAAGTTGGCCCCCATCTGCATGAACAGGCTTGCCGCAGCGGCATCCGTAATGGAGCCCACGCCCATGATCATCCCGGGCAGTTCGCTCACCGCATACTTGTTCAGCTCCAGGAAAACCTCAAAGGCAAAATCGCCCCTGGCGGTAAATTCCATTAACCTGGAACCTCCGTCATAACAGGCCTTGAGCACTTTTTTTCCCAAATCTGTGTCTGGGTGATAAAAGAGCGGCACCATGCCCTCGTTCTTCATCACCGTTGCTACCTCCAATCTTGAATATTGCGCCATCTATCTTTTTTTATGAAATGTATTTGGTACCATTGCGCTCCCCATACGGGTGCCACCCAAAAGGCCACAATGGAAAAATCCTGTTGCATCATCCGGTATTGCCTGCGGGCCAAAGGCTACCGTTTCCCCGTACGGTCTATCTGGCCACCCTTCCAGAGGCATCGCCCCCCATCAGTTTTTCCACTTCGGCCACCGTCACCAAATTGGCATCGCCCTTAATGGTATGTTTTAAACAAGATGCGGCCACGGCAAAGTTAAGGGCATTTTGGTCATCTTCCGGATAGCGCAGCAAGCCATAGATGAGCCCTCCCATAAAGGAGTCCCCACCGCCCACGCGGTCTACAATATCCGTGATCTGATACTGGGGCGATTCATACATCTTCTCGCCATCATACAGCACTCCTGCCCACGTGTTGTGCGAAGCCGATATGGAGCCACGAAGGGTGGTGATCACCTTCTTGGCCCGGGGAAATTTCTTCATCATTTGCTGGCAGACCGATAGGAAGGCCTCCGCTTTTACATGTTCCCCTTGGGTGGTAATGTCCAGCCCTTCCGGTTTTATGCCAAAATGTTTCTCGGCATCCTCTTCGTTGCCCAGCACCACATCGCAATAGGCCGTGAGTTCCGTCATGATCTCCTCGCGCTTGGCGTCATCACAATAGTTCCATAATTTGGCCCTATAGTTCAGGTCCGTGGAAATGGTGACCCCCATGGCACTGGCCACTTGCAGGGCTTCCAAGCAGGCATCTGCCGCACCCTGGGAAATGGCGGGGGTAATGCCGGTCCAGTGAAACCACTCCACATCCTTGAAGACAGCTTTCCAGTCTATGGTTCCCGGGCCAATTTCGGCAATGGAAGAGTGGGCGCGGTCATAGACCACCTTACTGCCCCTGCTCACGGCCCCGGTCTCCAAGAAATAAATGCCCAAGCGCTCCCCTCCCCGGGCAATGTGCTGGGTGCCCACGTTTCGTTTGCGCATTTCCATCAGGGCGCACTCCCCAATGTCATTGTTGGGCAGGCGCGTCACAAATTCAACGGGCACGCCGTAATTGGCAAGGGACACCGCCACGTTGCTCTCCCCTCCCCCATACACCACATCAAAACTGTTGGCTTGGGAGAACCTTAAAAATCCCGGTGGGGATAAACGAAGCATGATCTCCCCGAAGGTCACTACTTTTTTCATCTGTTGCTATTTATTTGTTTTTTATGGTCAGGCCTGCCCGTTGCGGTTCAGGCGGGTGCAATTCGCCAATCAACATTTCGGTTGGCATCCAGTATGGTTATGGCTCATTTCATACCTTCACATAATTTTAATTATTTGAAACTAAGTTATTTAAAAAATTGAGCGTCCCGCAGGTGCGGGATAACCGCAACGCTCTCACATTAAAAATTGTGAACATCACCTTTGGCGAAGTAATTTTTAAAATTTCTTAATGCCCGTTTCATCCGTAGAAACCAATTTATGGTCTCTGGGCCCAAGATGGCCAAACTGCCTTCCCGGGGCCTTCTAAATTTGCGCTAAAATACAAAACAGCCGCACCAAATGAATTCACAATTGGTAGTGAAATCGTTTATTTTATCTGGAAACCGACTAATCCAAAAACTTCTCCTTTAGTTCCGTGATCTGTTTTTGGTTAATGGGCCTTAACTTTCCCAAGGCGGAACCCAACACCAAGGATTTGGCACTGAACTCGGCCACCTCCAACCGATCAAAGGTCTGCAGCAGCTCGTCTCCGGTGACCCAAACGGAATCGTTCTGTACTATGACCGCTGGCCTGGCCTCTTCCAACAATTCTTGGTTCATTGCCGTCATGAACTGGTTGCCAAACGGATAGGCCACCAAGTCCTGGAGAAAGATCCAGCTCTCCGGAATGGTGCGCACGTCCATATGGGTATTGGTGACCCCAAACGCCATTAAGTAGGGCGACTGGGTCATGATGATGGAATTGACCCCGGGATTTCTTTTGTAAATTTCGTGGTGAATTCGGGTGGCGCGGCTTGGTGTTTTGCCCGCTTCCCGTTTTCCATCGGTGATCTGTATGATATCGTCCAGTTCGATCTCCCATCTGGAAAAATCCCTGGGGGTGATCAGAAAGTCATTGTCCTTCCATCTCACCGAGACGGTGCCATAGGAACTGATCATAAGACCCTGACGGCACGCCCGTTTTACAATGTCCCTTATCAGTGCCCGTTTCTCCCTTTCCAATGGCGGATGCCGGGCGGTTGCAGATTGCTCCGGCAATTCCTCCACCTGATCGTAAAATGCGGCTATTTCTGCATCGGTAAGGTATTGGGGATGCCCCAACATTTTTCCGTACAGCAAGGTGCTGGCACAAAACTCCAGGGTTTCAAACCGTTGGTAGGCATCGTCCATATCCGTTCCGCCCAGCACAATGCCATGGTTTTCCATGATCACGGCCTTAAAGCCTTTTGCAAACTCCTTGGCAATGACCGCTCCAAGCTGTTCACTCCCGGGAAGCTCGTAGGTGGCGTACCCTATGGGACCGCAAGCGTTTTTGGCCTGTGGTATAACATTGGTATTGGGAATCTTGTGCACAATGCTAAAGGACACCAGTGCGGGCGGGTGGGCGTGTATGATCGCCTTGATATCTTCCCGGATTTCATAGATGGCCTTGTGGAAAGGAAATTCTGATGACGGCTTGTGGGGGCCGATCACCTCCCCATTTTCTTTTACGCAGATAATGTCCGATGTTCGGAGGGTTCCCTTGTCCACGGCCGATGGAGTGATCCAAATATTGCCTTCCTCGTCCTTTATGGAAACGTTGCCTCCGGACGTGGTGGTCATTCCCCGCTTATAAATGCGATCTATGATTTTTATGATCTGTTCCTTTGGGTGCAACAACTTGTGTAGTTTCATACCAACTGCATCAGTTTTTTTGAAATTTTTTGCTCAACACCAGAAAGAGGGCCCCGCAGAGCAACCAGGCGGGCAATGTCACAAAAGATAAAAAGACATCGAACTGGATTGATATAAAATAGAAGAGTCCAAAACTAATGGCCCATGCCAAGAAGACCGATTTATTGAATTGAATGTTGGCCGTTTCAGCGTAGTTTTTGACAATCCCCACTTTTGAATGGAAAAAATGCTCAAAAACGATGATGGCACCGAACGGGGCCAATATAAAACCATACAGGGCCACAAAGCCCAAGAGCTTCATGGCAAAGGCCGGAAAAAGCCCGGCCACCGTGGCTATGGTCCCGGCAATGATGGTGACCCAAAAAGTGGACACTTTGGGAATAATGGCCTGGAAAGCAAGTCCGGCCCTATATATGGTGGGGTTGGCCGTGGTCCAGCCCGCCAGCACCACGGCTATGATGCCAAAGATGCCAATGGCGTTGTTGGCCAAGGGGCCTGGGGCCACCGGAGGGGCCTCGCCATTGCTCAAAAATGCCTGTGCCTCGGGAGATTTTAGATATACGGCATACAGCAGGGCCGCCGCTATCCAAGCCATATAATGCCCCACGTACATGCCCGCAGCGGTGGTCCACCCCGCACTGGGCCTTTGGGCAAACCTAAAGACAGAAAGATCGGACATGCCTATGTGCATGGCGGCATTGGCAAACCATGACCAAATGACCACGTGCCAAAAGGTGTACTTTATCTGTCCGGGAAAAGGATCGGAACCTTCGCCCCAAATGTTCCAAAAATCGGTAAAACTACCCACCCCCAATTGGCCCAAGGCCACCGCACCACAGGCAATAAAGGCCAGGACGATCACGGGAGACATCCAATTGGCAGCCTTTGAGACGGTGTCGTAGCCTTTGGAGGCAATGAGCGAAATGACCGATCCAATGACAATGACAATGATCACCCAAGTGGCGCCATTGGGCATGGTATCGGTAAGTTTTGGCATTTCCATATCAAAGGGCACGCCCACGGCGGTGGCAGAAACGGTGATCATGGCGCCGGCCAAAAAACAGAACAGGATGCCATTGGCCAGGTTGTAGCCAATGACCAATTTTTTTCCACAGATCCTCTCTAACTGGTAATACAGGGTAAGGCGGTTTTCCACAGCGATCTGCGCCGTGAGGTAGCGCCAGCTGAGCACGGCCAACAAATTTCCCAACAACAGGCCAATGATAAGGTCAAATGCACTTACCCCGGCGGTTAGAAAGAGGGGGCCGATCATAAATTCGGTGCCCGCGGCATGCTCCCCGGCATACATCCCCAGAAAACTCTTCCAACTTTTTAGTTTGGATTTTGGTACGGGCTCCCTTTCAAACTCACCGCTGGGCGCCACCTTTTGTTCTTCGTTGTTGGCCTGGTCTATCATTTAGGTTGTTTTGGTTGGTTAATGGATCAATGGTCAATGAGGTGTTTTGGCAGATCTTCCACGCGCTCACAGCAAAGTTGGTCCATGACCTGCTTAAACTGCGTCTTTAACATGGTAATGGTATGTTCCCCTCCTTGTTTTCCCAGCGCGCCGCAACCGTAGAGAAAGGAGCGCCCCATAAAGGTGAACTTGGCACCCGTGGCCATTGCCCTGGCAATATCGGGTCCGGACCGCAGTCCACTGTCCATCATGATCTCAATTTGATCTCCATATTTTCCAGAGAGGCCGGCCAAGGAATTTATGGTGGATTCTGCGGCGTCCAATTGCCTACCGCCGTGATTGGAAACAATGATTCCGTCAAAGCCCAGTCTTATGGCGTCTTGGGTATCTTGTTCCGAAGCCACCCCTTTGAGCACCAATTTGCCCTTCCACTTTTCGCGGATGGGCTTTATGCGCTCCTCATTGAGCCTTCCGGAGAAGGTTTTGTCCATGAACTGCCCCAACTGTTTCAGGTTAAGGCCGCCGGGTGTATAGGGCCGTAAGGTCTCAAAGGTGGGCTGTCCGTATTTAAGGGTGTTCAGCGCCCAGGTGGGCTTTCCCAATATTTGCAAAATGTTGGCCAAGGACATTTTTGGGGGCAGGGCCAGACCGTTTCTAATGTCCCGTGGTCTGTAACCAAAGGTGGGCACATCACAAAGGAGCACCAGTACGGGGCACTGTGCGGCGGCGGCCCTGTTGAGGATGTCGTCCCGTAAACTGTCCTCCGCGGGGTTATAGAGTTGAAA
The DNA here is from genome assembly GCF_047345505.1 of Maribacter aquimarinus. Classification (NCBI taxonomy): domain Bacteria; kingdom Pseudomonadati; phylum Bacteroidota; class Flavobacteriia; order Flavobacteriales; family Flavobacteriaceae; genus Maribacter; species Maribacter aquimarinus. The sequence goes on from NZ_JBLFEO010000018.1 coordinate 42,089, forward strand.
CCAGGCGTTTCCTTCCGTGAGCTCGCTTGCCCTTTCAATGTTCATCGTGGTCACGGTGCTCAAGATAAAGGGGATGTTGTGGGCAAAGGCGGCTTTGGCCAAGATCTCTGGGGAATTGGGCCACATAAGCCCTTGTAGGCCCACGGGGGCAATGCCAAAGGGAGCACTGAACTCCATGCCCATGACCTTGGTAACGGTGCTGCTCACCCCTTGGTTCCTCAAGTACCTGGGCTGTAATTGCACCTCCCTTATCTCTTTGGTATTTCTGGAGATGCTCACGTCCTCATTGCAACCCCCATCCAAATATTCAAACGCAAACTTGGGAATGCGTGATTTTGCCTTCTTTCTCAAATCGTCCATGGAAGGGTACCCGGTGTGGAAACTATTCGCCATAATGTCTTACTTTATAATGAACGGCACATGCTTTTTTAAGGAGTAGTTCTTTCTCAGGAACTTGGAGTTCAACTTGGTGTCCGATATCACAAGGGCCGCCCCAAGGGCAGATCCAAGGGCAGAATCCGTTGTTTTCAGCTCCATGTTCCTAAGATAATGGGACACCAAGCTTATGTACACGTCGTTTTCGGTGAAACCGCCATCAATATACAACTTTTCAATGTTGTCATTGCCCGTGGCCATCTTTATGCAAGCGATCTGCAACAATACCAGTTCTATCATTAACTGATGGTAGGCATGCTCCACTTTATTGAGCCTGAGTTGGGTCGTTTTCGGCATCTTGTCGTGGGCCGGAAGGCTCTCCCAAGCAAAACAAGGTTGGTAGTCTTTGATCAGGGCAAAAAAGGTGTCATGATCAAAAAACACCTCTTTATGGAAGTCCTCCGGTACCCCGTAGTGGGCTGCCAAGCGCTTTACCTGCAGGGCATACTCATTGCCCAAGAACATTCTGCTGGCCTTAACGGGTTTTCCGTTTATGCGCATGTAGTTGATGCAATCTGATTGCACCTCCTCTTCCGTGAGCAGGTTTTCCGTGAAGGGGTTCAGCGCAATGCTCCACGTGCCCGTGGACACCAGGATAAATTTTTGTTTTACGCTGCGCACGTAGGGAAGTAGGGCGGCAGAACTGTCATGTATGCCAACACCCACCTTTATGCGCTTGCCATTGTAGTTCATGTTAATGCTGGTTTCCGTGGAAACAATGGGTGGCAGCTTCCCGTCAATGCCCTCTTGGTACACCCACTGGTGATAGTCCCTCTTGGCATAATCCCACAACGCGGTATGGCAGCCAATGCTGGTGTACTCGGATAGCGGTACCCCGGTGAAAACATAACTCAGGTACTGGGGAAGGTGAATGCTGTGTTTTATGGTCTTGAAAAGCTCTGGCTTGGCATGTTTTAACCAATAGAGCTGAAGTCCGGAATTTAGAAACCCCTCATTGGAAGAACCTGTGGCCTTGACAAAAGATGCTGTGGGCCCATATTTTTCATAAAAACCGTCCAAGAGGGCCTGGTCCATGGGCTTGGTGTAGTTGTACAGGGGGGCAAGCACTTTTCCGTTACCGTCCAAATGCACAAAACTGGCCCCGTAGGTAGAAAAATTGATGGCCGTGATATCATAGTCCGCGGAACCCACCATACGCTCAAAAACCTCCTTGAGCCATGATTGCAATGCGTTTAAGTCTTCCGTTGGGTGCCCATCTTCATCCTCAATTAGATCGAAGCTGGTGTATTCCCTGTAAACTTCCTGAAAATCTTGATCGAACAAGAAGAATTTTTTATTGGTCTTACCAATATCAAATATGGCGGTCACCTCCATTTTCATTTCTAAAGGGTTATAGCCCGGATGCCACGGAATGGGCCCCACGTTCCTTGATCAATTGGGTTCTTACATTGAGGTTTCTGTAGGCCTCCAAGGGCTTTATGGCACCGCCCCCGTTCAGGCGGGCCTTTTCCAAAAGAGGCCTCACATCCGTTCGGGAGGCGTTTTGGAGGATCTCTTGGCATCCCGCAACGTCGTGCGCGGCTTGGGCCTGCTCCAGCAGTTTTTGGTCCACCAATAGGGATTTGGCGTAGGCTTCCTGAATGGCCTCCAAGGACTGAATCAAATCTTCCAGGGGATCTTTGATGTTGTGGCTGGCATCTATCATCCAGGCTGGGTAGGGGTTCTGGGCGTTGTGCCGCATTCCGTACACCAAGGCGTTGAAAATCAAAAACAGGGCATAAGGTTTTACGCTGCCCACGGTGAGGTCATCGTCCCCGTATTTGCTGTCGTTGAAGTGGAACCCTCCGAGCTTGCCCTTGAGCATAAGGGTAGATACGATCTGCTCAATATTGGTATTGGGCAGATGATGCCCCAGGTCCACCAGGGTGTAGGCCCTTTCCCCACAGGCGTTGGCCAGCATGAAGGAGGTGCCCCAATCCTGTATCACGGTACTGTAAAAATTGGGTTCGTAGGGTTTGTACTCTATAAAGAGCTTCCAATCTCCCGGCATTTGGCCATAAATTGTCTTTAGGCTGTCTTCCGTGTGTTGCAATGCTGTTTGGAAATTGTGCTGTCCCGGAAAGCTGGAGCCATCTGCCAGCCACACCGTAAGGCTTTTGCTGCCCAGTTTGTCCCCTATCTTTATCACTTCCAAATTATGGGCAATGGCTTGTTCCCGAACCGCCTTGTCAAGGTGGCAAAGGGAACCAAATTTATAGCTGTGTGCGGCATCTGCCTGGTCTTGGAAGGTATTGGAGTTTACGGCATCGAACACAATGCCCTTGGCCTGGGCCCGCTCCTTAATGGCGTTGTAATCACGGGGCACGTCCCACGGGATGTGCAGTGAAATGGCGCCCGCGGTCCGGGTCAATTGATGCAAAAGGCCCACATCATCCATCTTTTGCTCCAAATTACTGGGTTCGCCTTGAAAACCAAAACGGCCAAACCGGGTGCCTCCCGCGCCCAGCGCCCAACTGGGAATGGCCACCTGGAATTCCAGTAGGCGGTCAATTATGGCATTGACATCCTTGCCCTGCTTGGCCAGATGGGCAGTTAAAAAGTCAAAGTGTGATCGGTGCCCATCCAAATGTCCCTTATTGACCTCTGCAATATGTTGTTCCTTGATTTCCATATATGTTCTCCTATTAAAAAAATAAGCTCCTGCGGGCTTGTTGCGCGCAGAAGCCCATAAGAATTTTCCCTAAAATTACCTTACGAAGGCGTTGGCCATGCCCCCGTCCACGTTTATGATGTTGCCGGTGGTCTTGTCCAGCACGCCCACACAGGCAAAAACGCCATTGGCAATGTCTTCCGGGTAAATGATCTCGTTCAAGAGGTTTCTCTTGGCGTAGTGCGCTGGCAGTTCGTCCACGGTGATGCCGTAGGCTTTTGCCCTGCCCTCTGCCCAATCGCCTTCCCAAATCTTGCTGCCAACAATGACCCCGTCGGGGTTTACCACATTGACCCTGATCTTGTCCTTGCCCAGCTCCGCGGCCAATAACCTGGCCATATGCTGTTGCGCCGCCTTTGCCGTGCCGTAGCCCACATTGTTGGGACCGGACACCAGGCCGTTCTTACTGGCTATGCTCACCAAATTGCCCCCAAGGCCCTGGCTGCGCATCACGGCAACGCCCTGTTTGGCAAGCTCGAACTGGCCCTTGACCAGAACGTTCTGCAGCAGGTTCCAATCGGCCTCCGTGGTGTCTTCCAGTGCTTTGGATATGGCCAGCCCTGCGCTGTGCACCACAATGTCCACCCCGCCAAAATCAAGGCAGGCCTTGCGGAAGGCCTCCCCGATGGACGCCATGTCCGTTACATCGCATACCGCGTGGCTGGCCGTGTCCCTGCCGTAGGTTTCAAGGGCTTCGCGCAATCGGTCCTCCGCGATATCGGTGAGCACCACATTGGCGCCCTCGGCGGCCAATTTGTCTGCAATGGCCTTGCCTATGCCACCTCCGGCCCCGGTGACCAGCGCCACTTTTCGCGAGAGGGGTTTTTCCTTTGGCATGCGCTGCAACTTGGCCTCTTCCAGCAACCAGTACTCTATGTCAAAGGCCTCTTGCCTGGGGAGTGAGGTGTACTCGGTGATGGCTTCCGCGCCGCGCATTACGTTTATGGCATTGATGTAGAACTCACTGGCCACCCGGGTGGTCTGTTTGTTCTTGGCAAAGCTGAACATCCCCACCCCGGGGTAGATGATGATCACCGGGTTGGGGTCCCGCATCGCAGGGCTGTTCGCCCGCTTACAGGTCTCATAGTAGTCCTTGTACTCTTGCCGGTACCGCTCAAATGCGGGTCTCAGTTTCTCCAGAACGCCCTGGGTGCTGGAAAGGTCCTCATCCCTGTCCAGGTCCAGTACCAGCGGTTGTATCTTGGTCCTGAGAAAATGGTCCGGGCATGAGGTGCCCATCGGGGCCAGACGCTCCAGGTCCCTGCTGTTTATGTACTCCATGACCACATCACTGTCCGTGAAGTGCCCGATCATTGGCTTTTCCGAGGAACACAGCCCTCGGAGCAGGGGCATGAGCTGCGCCGCTTTCCGGGAGCGCTCCGCTGCCGGCAGGGAGGTAACCTTGGCTCCGCCAAAGACGTTTCCCTTTTCAGCGATTTTCTTTGCAATGTGCTCCGAGGCCATTTCAATGACCTCCAAGCTGTTGAGATAGCACTCATGGGAAGTGTCGCCCCAGGTGAACAGGCCATGGCTGCCCAATACAATGCCCCGTATGCCGGGGTTGTCGTTGAGGCATTTCTCCAGCTGTAGCCCAAGGTCGAACCCGGGCCGCTGCCAGGGCACCCATCCCATGGTGTCTCCCCAGATCTCCTTGGTGACCTTTTCGCTGTCCTTTGCCGCGGCCACCGCGATCAGGGCATCCGGGTGCAGATGATCAATGTGCTTAAAGGGCAGGAGTCCGTGCAAAGGGGTGTCTATGGAAGGGGCCCGGCTGTCCAGGTCATAGATGCAATGGTTAAAAAGGCCCACCATCCTGTCCTCATCATCCAGGCCGCCGTACACGTTCTTGAGGTTTCGGAGCCTGTCCGTGTAGAGCCCGGCAATGCCGGCGCGGTCCAGGGTACCGATATCGCCCCCCGACCCTTTTATCCACATCACCTCTACCTCCTCATTGGTCAAGGGATCTTTCTCAAGGGTCTTGCAACTGGTGTTGCCGCCCCCGTAATTGGTAATGCGCAGATCCGCCCCCAATATGTTGGAGCGGTACAAAAACAATTCAACTTGATCATTGCCCAACTTCTGGGCCACTGCCTCGTCCCAGAGGTAGTCAACATATTTATAGGTTTTGACCTGCATGCTTTTTAAATTTAATATCTTGCCAACGAAAATAGAGTCCGATCATAGAGCAGGCATCCTGTACTATGCTGTGATGCATGGCTTGGCAGGCCTACCAAAAATAGTGCTTGGGCCCTTCACAGCAGCACTGGAACCTCTAAAAAAAAAAGATTTTATTTTAAATCCAAGTACATTGAAAGCACTAGACAATATTGAGATAGACAATAATTCCAGAATCCCAAAATACAAACAGGTGATGGATTCCATTTTGAAGAACATTCATGATGGCACACTGCCCTTGGGCGAAAAAATACCTTCCATAAACAAATTGAGCGAAGAACACCTTTTGTCCCGGGACACTGTTGAAAAGGCCTACAGTCTGCTCAAGAAACAGAACATCATAGAATCCGTAAAGGGAAAAGGGTACTACATTGCCAAAACAGACCTGTCCATAAAGACCAATGTCCTTTTTCTGATCAATAAACTGAGTACTTACAAGATGCGCATTTTCAACGCCTTTGTAAATACTTTGGGCGCCAATGCCCATGTGGACCTGGACATTTACCACTGTGAGCCCTTGCTTTTTAGCAGAATATTGCAAAAAAAGAGAAAACAGTACGATCAGTTTGTGATCATGCCCCATTTCAAGGATGAGAACATGCAACATATGGGGTGCACGGACGAAATTCTAAAGGCCATCTTGAACATTCCCAGTGAAAAGCTCATTGTACTGGATAGGAACCTGCGGAGCCTATCGACCAAAACAGGGCGCGTTTACCAAGATTTTACCCAAGATATTTACGATGCCCTGACGTTGGGCTTTGACAAGCTCGCCAAATACAGCAAGATTGTCCTAGTGTACCCCAATAGGGCCGTTTACCCCTATCCAAAGGGCATTGTCACGGGCTTTAAACGCTTCTGCATTCACCATGACCTGGACTATGAGATACTGGATGAGATCTATGAAGGCATGGAACTGCAATCCAAAGATCTGTACATCATCATAGAGGAATCCGATCTGGTTAACCTTTTAAAGCAGGTCAGGGACAAAGACTACCAACTGGGCAAGGATGTTGGCGTCATCTCTTACAACGACACGCCCTTGAAGGAACTATTGGGTGTCACGGTCATAAGCACCAATTTCAAGAAAATGGGTGAAGACGCCGCCAAGATGATCATTGACAACAACAGAAGGGAAATAAAGAACGAGTTTAATTTCATTGATCGTTTCTCTATGTGACAGCACGTGGCGTTCCTTTCTTCCTTCCCTTGTCCATGGCACGGACCACCTAAAAAGTCCACATGATTCTTTATGTAAGGTGATGCCGTGGCCCCTTGCTGAAAGGGTATGGCCAGGTATTGGCCCATCCGTTCCCGTCTTTTTCCACAATGGTTTCCACAATTTGGAGTTTCAAGGAACAAATGGCATGATTTCCCAAGAACAAAAACCGTGCATCCCAGCCAACAAGGATGCTAAGCCACCCCAGAGCACATTGGAAAAACTACCAGAAAAACGCCCTCACCCCTTGATTTTACGGCCTATTCTTGGCACCCCACAGAACAGTACAGGATGCCACTACTTTAACAAGTCCTTAATATTGGGGTAAAATTGAGGATAGATAAGTTCCCATAAGTGCTCTGCAGAACGTATCCATTTTTGTTTTCAATTACCGAAAATCAAATTAACTAAATTCAAACTAACAAATGAAAAAAGAAGGTAACAAGCGATTGTATATCTCCTCTTTTTGTGCATTTGCCGCAATGGCCCTTTTCTTCATGGGGACGCATACGGCTCTGGCACAGACGCAGGCGGTATCGGGAACGGTGACCGACACCAATGGTGAACCCATTCCAGGGGCCAATGTGGTCCAAAAAGGAACTAACAACGGCACCTCTACGGATTTCGATGGCAACTATGCCATAACCATGCAGCCTGGCTCCCAGGTACTGATGTTCTCCTACATTGGTTTTAACACCCAAGAGGTCACGGTAACTTCCCCGAACATAAACATTGTTCTGGAAGAGGACACCCAAAATCTCGATGAGGTGGTGGTGATCGGTTACGCCCAAGTGGCGCGTGAAAAAGTACTGGGTGCCCTATCTTCCGTAAAGGAAGAGGAAATTGCACAGGTAACGCCCACCAATGCCTTTGAAGGCGTACAGGGCCGTTTGGCGGGGGTGCAGATCGCCACCAACGGTGGCCCGGGTGCAGGCTTTGATATCCGCGTTCGCGGTACCAGTACCTTCAGTGCGGGCGGCACGGGCCCACTATATGTTGTGGATGGCCAGCAATTGGACAATATTGACAATATTGACCCCAATGACATTGCTTCCCTGGAAGTGCTCAAAGATGGAGCCACCACTGCGATCTATGGTACCCGTGGGGCCAATGGGGTGGTGCTCATCACCACAAAATCTGGCCGGGCCGGGGATGTGACCGTGGATGTAAATGTGGTCACCGGTGTAAACTCCCTTAACGGAGCCATTCCCGTGGCCAATACCAGACAGCGCCTGTTCTACGAAGATGTGCGCCGGAACGATGCCCAGCGCCAAAACCCAACCGGTAATGACAGGGACTCGCTGAACCTACTGCTAAGAAATTCCTTTGACCTGCAGGACCTGGTGACCAGGGCAGGCTTCAGAAACCAAGTGAACGTGGCCGTGAGCGCTGGCAGCGACAAGGTAAGAACCTATTGGAACACTGGCTTTCTCAATGAGGAAGGCATTGTGGTGAACAGCAACTTTAGACGTATTAACACTCGTTTTAAGCTAGATTTCAGTCCCAGTAAAAAACTGGCCATCAGCTCCAGTTTCAACGCATCGTTTGAGGAGTTCAGCGGGCTTAGCGAAAACCAGGTGTTCCAACAATTGGTGGAACGTATTGCCTACTTCCCCATCTTTGAGCCCAATGGGGATTTTACCCCGGAAATTGCGGGAAGGCAGAACCCAGTGGCCGAAGCAAGATTGCGGCAGTTGAAATTGAGGACATGGCGTGGCCAGAGTTTCAATTCCATCCAATATAAAATTACCCCTTCCTTCTCCATAAAATCCACCCTGGGCATCAATTTTAGGCTAAGGAGAAACAACGACTTCCAGCCCCTGTTGGTACTTAACCCCAGAAACACAAATCCGTTGGCCAGTTTAAGGGATCGGATAGACTATGACATACAACAGGAAAACTTTGTCAATTACAACAAGGACTTTGGCAAGCACAGCGTTGCCGGTTTTGCGGGGATGCAGATCTTGAAAAGGTACCAAGAAGAATTTGGCATCAGCAACGCCCTTTTTGTCTCCGAGGACATCAGGACGTTCAACAACGTTGATCCAGAAGGTTTGGCCATAAACAACGGGCAGACCTTTAACACCCGCAGCAATCTGTTTTCGCTCTTTGCCGGTTTTAACTACGACTATGACAACAAGTACCTCTTTAGCGCCACACTGCGGCGCGACGGTTCTTCCAGATTTGGAGAGGACCGTGAATTTGGCTACTTCCCCTCAGGTTCCATAGGTTGGCGAATTAGCAACGAGTCTTTCTTGAAGGACAGCGGTAAGATCAACAACCTGCTCCTCAGGGCCAGTTACGGTGAAACAGGAAACGATAGGATCGGTGACTACGAATTCACCTCTGCCCTTGAGCCCGGTGCGGTGTATGACGGTATCAGTGGTGTGGCCCCAACCCGATTGGGAAACCCGCAGCTTAGCTGGGAAAGTACGGTAGCCACCAACGTGGGGCTTGACCTGGGCATGTTCAGAAACAGGTTGGTCTTTAATTTCGACGTTTGGAGGAAAGACACCGAAGACCTTTTGGCCAGTGTGCCCTTACCAGAGGAATCCGGTTTTGGCGGTATCAGACAAAATGTGGGCGCTGTTAGGAACCAGGGAATTGATATCAACATTGGTGGCACCTTGATCCGATCCAAGGATTTTAGCTGGAACTCCAATTTTAACATCAGCTTCCAAGAAAACGAAGTTACCCGTTTGTTTGGCGGCACACCGTTCCTTTCCGGCAATTATCGGATTGAAGAAGGAGAGCCCATTGGGAACATCTTCGGGTTCAAAAACCTGGGCGTCTTCCAATATGACGAATCAAATGCCTTTACGGACGAAGGGGTGCAGTTGACCCCCAACTTTGACGGCAGCGGTAATTTTACCAACTACACCTTGAACGGTGCGGAATTTACCGGAAACGTGAACCAGATCAGAAATGACGGCCGTATTGCCGAGGGCGGTGATATTATCTGGGACGATGTGGATGGCGATTTTGTCATTACCAACGAAGATCGCCAAACCATAGGCAATGGTCTTCCAAAGTCCTTTGGTGGTTTCTCCAATGATTTTAAGTACAAGGACCTTAGCCTTAGTTTCTTGTTCGATTTTACTTTGGGCAACGACACTTGGAGGCGTTGGGACGAACTAAGGAACGATTTAAACTCATCCAACGAGACCCCAGGCCCAGATCGTATCGAGGGGGCATGGCTAAACCAAGGTGATGTTACCGTTTATCCCAGACTCAATAGGGTTCCGCAGAACAGGGATCGGCCCAACAGTTTCTTTGTCACCGACGGGGGCTTCATAAGACTGCGGTTTGTAAGATTGGGGTACGACCTGCCCAAATCCGCACTGGACAAAGTTGGGTTCTTAAAGCAGTGTTCCTTCTTTGTCTCAGGAAACAATTTCTTAACTTGGACCAACTACCCTGGGTACAACCCAGAGCTGGGCACAAGGGGCAATCCACTTCAACCCGGTTTGGATAATCTCAGGTTCCCCAACGACCGTGAAGTCATTTTTGGCCTTAACATGAAATTTTAAAACTAAACAACGATGAAAACAATAAAAAAATACATCTATACCCTGCTGCCCCTCTTGGCACTGGTGGGCGGGGTGACCTCTTGTGAAGAGTTGGTTGACGAGTCGCCCATAAGCGAAATAGATCCCAGCAATTTCTTTAGAAGCAACGGGGATGCACAGGCCGCCGTCATTGGAATGTACGATGCCATGCAGCCTGCCATGCGGCTTAAACACTATTATTGGGGCGAGTTCCGGGCAGACAGTTACGTAAATGGCAATCCCAGTGCCAATGCCAACAATATTGAACTCACCATCAATAACATCACTTCTGGTAACCAGAACGTGCTGCGGTGGAACGATTTCTACGACATGATCAATAGGGCCAATCTGGTCATTGCAAACGTGCCCAACATAAGCGGTTTTGACCCCAACCTCTTGGCAGAGGCACAGGCCATGAGGGCGTATGCCTACTTTCAGGCCGTACGGGTCTGGGGCAGTGTGCCACTCTTTACGGAGCCCGTTGTAGAGGCAAGTCCGGACCTGCAAAGGCCCCGAACGGATGCAAATACCATCATGAACGAGGTCATTTTGCCGGACATGCTTGCCGCGGAGGAAAACATGCAGGTAAGGGCCCGGCCCTACCGCTTTTCCCTGACCAGTATCTGGGCGCTCCAAGCAGACGTGTACGGGTTTTTGGGAGACTACGAAAAGGCGCGTGAGGCCTTGAACAAAATTGTAAGCAGCAATCAATTTAGCCTTACCACAACGGCCAGGGACTGGCAGAACCTCTTTCTGAACGACAATGCAGACCCCTTTGACCCGGACTCCCAAAGTACGGGCCCCTTGAAAATTCAGGAAGGCCCTGAACTCATTATGTCCATTGGCTTCAGCTTAAATGAAACGGCAGGTGCAGGAAGTAGGAACAGGGCAGGAATCTTTAACCTGTTTTTTGCCGGGCTCCCCTCCTACAACTTTTCTCCTTTGTTGGAAGCCAAATGGCGCGAAAAATTCCCCATTGATTCCTTGGGCTGGGTCACCAAATACCCCGATACCGATCCCGTCCTTACCCAGGTGGTAAATTTCGTGGACGAAAACGGGGACCCCCAAGATTCCTTAGCACCGGTGTACGGGGACTACAGGTACTACCTAAGCCGTGAAGGCGGCATAAACCTTGCCGGGGCGGAAATAGGACAGGCGCGTTTGGCCAAGTACAACAAGACCAACTACAACCAAAGTTTGGATGACAGTGATATGGTGCTCTACCGCTATGCCCACATTGTACTCTACTTGGCCGAAGTGGAAAACCGTTTGGGCAATGATGCCGAAGCATTGAACATACTCAATGAATTTAGGTCGGCCAGACAATTGCCCCCGGTCACGGCAGAAGAGTTCGGTGCCACGATGGACGAGCGCGAACTGTTCATTTTGGATGAACGCCAATTGGAGCTCCTTGGTGAGGCACAACGCTGGTGGGACCTTAGGAGAACCAACAGGGCATTGGAAATCATGAACCCCATTTTAGACACCTTGGATGGTGGCGTTAGACTTACGGACGAGAGATTGCTCTTCCCCATATTCGACGAGCATATCATAGAAAACCCATTATTGGAACAAACACCAGGGTACTAAAATTTTCATCCTTTAAAATGTATATAATGAAAAAAATAAATCACTTAAAGATGCTTGCCATCTGCAGTTTGGCCCTATTATTGGCAAACTGCGACATTCCTTTGCAAGAGCGCTTTGTATTTGAGCCCGATGTTGATCTTACCGATCCTTTTGAGAATCTGACCGCTTGGGAGTTTTTTAATTCCGAGGCCGCCACCCGATTGAACGAAGAGGGAGAACTTATAGGCGACAATTTCAATTATATGGCCGCGGCAGTGGAAGCGGCAGGCTTGGTGGATCTGTACAATGGAAGCAACGACGGGCGCACCTTTCTAATGTTGAACAACAATGCCTTTACGGGCAGCAATGACGTCATTGACCTCATTACCGGAAGCGAAGAAGTTGCGGAAGGGGAAACCCCGGAAGAGGTCATGGCCAGGGCAGATATGGACGTTTTGAGGTTAATTCTGCAATACCATATCATTGACACTTACATAACACAAAACGACCCTTTGGTGGAGTTTGATGTGAATTATGAGTTCCAGACCCTGATTCCTGGTGAAGCCGGCCGTATTGTTCTAAGACGGGACAACAGACTCCGGATAGAGATCAACAGAAATCCCGCGCCCACCTTGCCGAGCACGGCCACCGGGGGCGGCAACAACGAACGGGTCCGGAACTATAACTACGTATTCAGCAACGGCATAGGGCACAGTTTGAACGATCCTGTGCGAAACCAGCCCTACCCAGCCCCCAATCCCTGAGAATGATTTTTAGTTGAGTTAGTTTTTCAGTTTGTTAGATTTCCTCCGTGAACTCCCTTTCTTGTTCACGGAGGATTTTTTTGTGCCAATGGAAAAACCTCACGTTAAGATACATTGGCAGCCCCAAAAGAGGTGAAAATGGCGGGTACGCCCCTTTTCCGCTTGCTTTGGAAAAACCTCAACCTTGTTTTGACCCAAAATATGCTTAGGAAAAACTTTTACAGCTCGTGGCTCCTGCGAAAACTACCGCTGCGTTACTTTTTTACGATGTAACCATAGCGGTGCCGTACAAAAATCGATGCACCCCGGTATGCATTGTGTCCGGAAGCTTTATAACGAAGTTGCAATACATGATTTGGGTTTAAAGGACCAAATCTCCGTGAAGAACCATAGCCAATGGGGATGATAGCGTGCCACAACCTACCTTTATGGAATTCCCTTTCCATTGCACCCAAACGCTGGGTAAACACAGGGGATCCAAGCCGGGGCAAGAACGTGTGGGGCCATCCCGTGGGCCGGGGAACAAAAGGGCAACGATAAGGAACCCGCATCCCAGCCCACAGGGAGTATGCCCTAGCTGGCCTTGGGCATCCTCACCTTGCCCTGCACTCCTTCAAAAAAAGCTTCATACCGTGCAAAGTCCGCAGCTATGTCTTCCGTGGGGTTTTGTGGCTCGGACACCTTGATCTCCTTCTTTCCAAAATCAAAGGCGATCAGCACAATGGGCACTTGGGCCGTCTTGGCAATGTAGTAGAACCCGGTCTTCCATCGCTCCACTTTTTTGCGCGTGCCCTCGGGGGCTATGGTGAGCCGGAACTTCTCCCGTTGTTTAAAGACCTTGGCCGTGGCGCCCACGGTATCGCTGCTCTTGCTCCGGTCAATGGGGGCACCGCCCATCCACCTAAAAAACCACCCAAAGGGGGAATCAAAAAGGCTCTTTTTGCCCACGTAGTTGATTTCCTCGTTCCATACCTTCCGTATGAGGAGTCCCAACAAAAAATCCCACCAACTGGTGTGGGGCACCACAATGATCACAAACTTTTTTAAATGTGACGGAAACTCACCATTTACGCGCCAGCCCATAACTTTGAAATAGATGAATTTTGCCAATCTTTGCATCACGGAGCTTTTGGATAATGTACCGTTTGGGGGCGTACGCCTAAATTTTTTGGTAAATGGCCCGGATTTCCTCCGGCCCTATTTTGGAGCGCCATTTGGGACCCAGGGCGTTTTCCCACAAGGGCGTCATGCCCATGGCCACCTGGATCATCGTATCCATTTCCTGGTCATTGAGGTGGGCACAGACGTTTTGTGGAAATTGAATGCCGTGCTTTTCCACCATCTGCTCAAAAAGGGCCACCCCTTCCGGATAAAATTGGGCCAAATGCCTAAATACGAGACAATTTCCCAAACCGTGGCGCACGCCCAGCAAGAAACCCAGTCCGTAGCTCAGGGCATGGGCCACGCCCACTTGGGAATAGGCAATGCTCATACCCCCGTGCCAAGAGGCCATCATTAACTTATCCCGCTTTTGATCTGGCGAACCATCGTGCATGAACACTTCCGTGCAAAGCTCAAGGGCCTTTTCCCCATAGCTTTGGCTAAAGGCATTTAAAAAGGTACCGTTGAGCGATTCCACACAATGGATGTAGCAGTCCATTCCGGTAAAGAACCACTGGTCCTTGGGCACGCCCCGGGTAAGTTCTGGATCCAGCACCACTTGATCAAAAGGGGTAAAATCCGAGTTAATGCCCAATTTCCGTTCCGGCCCCATGAGCACGGTGGTCCTGGACACCTCGGCCCCGGTACCACTTATCGTGGGTATGCCCACGTGATACACGGCCTTTTTGTGCACCAAGTCCCATCCCTGGTACTTGGCGGCACTACCGGCATTGTTGAGCATAATGGCCACGGCCTTGGCAAGATCCAACAAGGTGCCGCCCCCAATGCCCACAATGCCGGCGGGCGCTTCGGAAAACACCTCCCCGATATGGTGCACAAGGGCATCTACCTGCTCGGTGGTGGGCTCCTCCAGGGCGGAAATAAAAATAATGCGATCGCAAAAAATGCTGGGTATGCGCTGCACCAGGGGCGTTCCCTCAAATACATCGTCCACAAGAAAGATCACGGGAGCCTCGGAATGCCTTCGCTGCGGCAGCAGAATATCTCCAAGCTGATCAAAACTGCCGTGCCCAAAGACCACCCTGGGCACCATGGGAAAATTACGATATTCTTGCGAGGTTCCGTTCATCTGCTTCACTGCCTTTTCTTTTTTCAACTCCATGACTCATAAGTATTTCAACACGTCCCGCAAGGAGTTCATTGTGGCGTACCCGTTCAGGTCCTTGGGTGGGTCTGCCATTTCATGCTGCCAAGTGGTATGGAAGGGAACGTGCACAGCCCTGGCACCGAGGTTCACAATGGGCAGCACGTCTGACTTCAAGGAATTTCCGATCATTAAAAACTCCGATACATCAATGTTCAAGTGGGCCAAGAGGGCGGCATAGTTCTTCTCCTTTTTATCGCTGAGCACCTCCACATGGTGAAAGTAATCGGACAAGCCGGACTGCTCCAACTTGCGTTCTTGATCCAACAGGTCCCCTTTGGTGAGCACAATTAGGCGGTAGCGGCCCTGCAGTTCTTGCAACACTTCCTCCACCCCGTCCAAAAGCTCCACGGGACGCCGTATCATCTCTTTTCCAAGATGCAAGATCTTGGCAAGGGTTGCCTGGGAAACACGGTTATTGGAAAGGTCAAGGGCAGATTCCATCATGGAGAGCATGAAGCCCTTTACGCCGTACCCATAGATGTCCAAATTCTTCATTTCCATTTTAAAGAGCTCTTGGTCTATTTTGTTCTTTGTCTCAAAACCTTCCAACATCCCGGCGAACTCCTCCTCGGCCTCCCTGAAATAGGTTTCGTTTACCCAGAGGGTATCATCCGCATCAAAGGCCACTACCTTAATGTTGCCAAAGTTCATTTCCATGCGGCCTGTGCTCTTTTCAAGTCTTCCGGGGTATCTATTTCTATGCCCTGCACCTGGGTCTCCACCATTTTGATCTTCTTTCCGTATTCCAGGTACCGTATGGCCTCTATTTTTTCCGTGGCCTCCAGGGACCGCATGGGCAGGCGCTGAAAATCCATCAGGGCACTTTTCCTAAAGGCGTAGATACCCTTGTGCTTGTAAAAGACCGTACCGGGCACCTTGGCCCTGGTGTAGGGAATGGGAGAACGCGAGAAATACAGGGCAAAGTTGCGGTGGTCCACAATGACCTTGACGGTGTTGGGATCCCGGATCTCGTCTTCATCGGTAATTTTCACCATTAGCGAAGCCAGATCTATTTCCCGGGCTTCATCATCTTCAAAGACCTGCAGTACGGCGGCAAGGCTGTCCCTGTCGGTAAAGGGCTCGTCTCCCTGGACGTTCACGATGATGTCCACCGCCATTGGGGCCACGGCCTCGGCAATGCGGTCACTGCCACATTCGTGTTCCTTTGTGCTCATGATCGCTTGGCCACCGGCCTGGGTCACCGCATTGTAGATGATGTCATGGTCCGTGACCACGAACACTTCCCGAAACAGACCGGTGTTCTTGGCCGCCTCATAAGTGCGCACAATGACGGGTTTGCCATGGAGGTCTTGCATGAGTTTGGCCGGAAATCTGGATGCCGCGTAACGGGCGGGTATCATGGCTATGGTATTCACTATCCTTATCTTTTTGTTTTGGGTCGCATGCGCCTGTATATGCTGAAAATGACCGCTAAAATAATGATCACCAGGACAGCTCCCAGGATGGGGGCAAAAATGGAGGCCGTGCTCACCACTAGGGCGGTGCCGGTCTCCACCGTGGCCACAACGGGGTTGGCCAATCCACCCGTGGTGGCGGTGGAAGCGAGCCTTCCCGTGGCCCCCGCACCCTTTATGGCGGTTGCCGTGCCACCGCCGGCTATGATGGCCAGGGACCACGTTACCACGGGATCCAGATCGGCCACGGTACTTACCATGACCGCGGTGCCGGCAACGGCGGCCAAGGGTACGGCAATGGAATCCAGAAGGTTGTCCAGCCAGGGAATGAAATAGGCAAAGATCTCCACAAAGGTGGCCACGCCCAAGGTGATCACCGCGGCCAGACTACCGATCCACTGCCAACTCCCATTGAGCTCCCAAACCCCCATATAGGACGCAAGGCTCAGGGCAAAGAGGGGCAGAAATACACGGAAGCCCACAGAGGCGGCCAGACCCACGCCCAAAAAAATACTGATAATGGTCTCTGATGTCATTCCCTAAGGTTTATTTTGTTCAGGTCGGTCCAAAAATAAGGGAATATGTGCCAATGTGCACTCCTTTTTTGGGCCATGTTCCAAAAAAGCCATTTTTACGGATCCGTAAAAAAAGAGTCCTTGAAACCAATAAGGTACAATTTTTTCTTGGCCCGGGTAAGGGCGGTATAGAGCCACCTAAGATATTCCCTGTCCGGGCCGTTGGGCAGGTAGGGCTGCTCCACAAAAACAGTGTCCCATTGCCCCCCTTGTGATTTATGGCAGGTAATGGCATAGGAAAACTTTACCTGTAGCGCATTAAAATACCTGTTGTTCTTTACCCCCAAAAATTTCTTGTACTTGGAGCTTTCATGGGCATAGTCCTTCATGACCTCTTGATAGAGCTTGTTCCCGTCTTCGTAGGACAGTGAGGCAGATTCCGCAGCAATGGTATCCAAGAGCAAAACGGTCTCAAAGGGCTCCATCTTGGGGTAGTCCACCATCTGTACCTTTACCTCGGCAAACGTAAAGCCGTACAGTTCCTTGAAGTTGAAGATCTCCAATACCTCAATGATGTCCCCATTGGCAATGAAGCCGGCCTCGGAACTGGGCTTTATCCAAAAGTAATTGTTCTTTACCACCATCATGAAATCCCCCACGGCCAGCTCGTTCTCCAGGAAAAGAATGCGTTCCCTGATATTAAGGTTGTAAAGATTGGCCCGTTTGTTGGAACGGACAATGAAGGCGGTCTCCTCCTTGCCGTGCTCGGAGTAGGCCGTGTCAATGGCCTCCTGTATCTCGTGGCCGTCCGTGAGCCTCACCATATCGGTGAAACCGTCCAGCTGAAATTTAAATGCTTCAAAAAAACTGCCCTGCAACTGTTCGCGGAGCAGGGTGGCGTTCACCAAGATACCTGAATCCTGCGCCTGTCTCACCACCTCGTCCATTTCAAGGCACACCACCTCCTTGTTGTACTGCAGTGCCAATTTGTTGGCATCCAGCGCAGGGCTCAAAGTCAAGTGCACGGGAGGCAGCTGGGCCGTATCTCCAATGAGCATCAATTTGCAGTTGTGGCCAGAGTACACGAACATCATCAAATCGTCCAAAAGGGAACCATTCTCGAACAGCTTGGAGTCTGTCGGGGCATCTGGGATCATGGAGGCCTCGTCCACCACAAACAGGGTGTCCCTGTGCTTGTTGGGCGCCAGCACAAACTGAATGCCTCCGCCACGCTGCTTTTTGGGGAAATAAATCTTTCGGTGTATGGTAAAGGCTTGGGTCTTGCTGTAGTTCCCCATGACCTTGGCGGCCCTCCCGGTGGGGGCCATGAGCACCGCCTTGGTGCGTATGTTCCAGAGGGAATGCACCAAGGTGCCCACCAATGTGGTCTTGCCCGTGCCGGCAAAGCCCTTCAACAAAAAAACACCTTCCTTGTCCGGGCTCAGGGCAAAGGCCGCCAACTGCTGCATCGCAGCTTCCTGTTTCAACGTGGGCGTGTGGGGAAACTTGTCCAGGAGCGTACGAAAAAATTGTTGGGGCGTGGGTGCTTTCATGTACCTCCAAAGATAAAGCCCTTTTTTTGGCCAAAAACTTTTACGATTAAAAAAAAATTGTAGATTTGTGAGCACCGCTAAATTTAAACACACTTACAAAATGAAGACCATCATACAAATTGTACTTTGGATCGCTTGCATTGTTTTGGGATATCTCATCTACGATTCCGTAACCGGGCCCATTGAGTTTAAAAAGGTAAAACAGGAGCGTTTTCAAAAAGTGGTCTCCAAATTGAAGGACATCCGAAATGCCCAAGAAGCCTATAAGACCGTGAACGGCAAGTACGCCAATGATTTTAACAGCCTGGTAAAATTTGTGGACACCGGCAAGTACGTCATCACCCAACAACGGGATTCCTCTTTTATGCAGTTCGATGAAACCTACCAGATAGACATGCTACAGGAGGTCAAGATCATTGATACCCTCGGATTTGTGTCCGTCAGGGATTCCCTCTTTAAAAACGATACCCGCTACAAGAGTTTGATGGATGTGCCCGGTGCGCCCGGCGAAACCTTTGAAATGAAGGCCGATTTCGTTGAGAAAAGTGGTTACAGGGCTCCCGTTTTCGAGGTAAAGGTGGCCAAGGAAAAAATATTGACCGACCAACCCGCCGACCTTGTGGCCAGGGAAAATGCCCAAATCAGCGTGGAAGAGGTCAATGGCAAATATATCAAGGTAGGGTCTTTGGAGAATGTGAGCACCAGTGGTAATTGGCCACCGATATATGACAAGAAAAAAGTTAACTGAACAACCCGGACTGACGGACAAGAACTTTAAGAAACTGTCCATTCAAGTGAGCTTGGATGGACTTTCTTTTTGTGTGGCCGATCGTGTGGACCATACCCTTTTGCTGGCGGACAGCACCACTTTTGGGCAGGAACACAACCCCGTGACCCTCTTGAGGGAGACCAAAAAACTCTTTGAAGCCCACGGGCTGGCCCACCAAGATTTTGAGGAAGTGGTGCTGGTGCACCAAAACACCCTTTTTGGACTGGTCCCCAAAGCACTTTTTGACCCCGACCATTTAACCGGCTATCTTGCCCTGAACACAAAGGTGCTCTCCAATGATGTTTTGGCCTTTGATGAGATAAAGAACCAGGAGATGATCAATGTCTATGTTCCCTATATGAACATAAACAACTATCTCTACGAACAGTTTGGTACCTTTACCTACATGCACTGCGGCACCGTCCTGGTGCAGGCAATTCTACAAAACCACGGAGCGCACCAACAGCCGGCATGTTATGTGCACGTGGGCAAAAGACAAATGGATGTCTTGGTGGTGAAACAGAAACGATTACTGCTCTACAACAGCTTTAAATGGAACACCCCGGAAGAATTCACCTACTACCTGCTCTTTGTCCTGGAACAGCTGGAACTGGACACGGAAACCACCGCAACCCATCTCTTTGGCGCCGTTTCCAAGGACAATGATGCATTTCTCATGTGCCACACCTACATCAGGGACGTTCAGGTATTTGAGCCCAAGGTTCCGGACCACATTGTTTTGGGGAGCACGCCGGCCAAATCATTGGACTTTGCCGTTTTAAACACACTTTAATGCGCATCATCTCTGGAAAATTCAAGGGAAGGAGGCTCACGGCCCCAAAACACCTACCGGTACGCCCCACCAAGGACATGGCAAAAGAAGGACTATTCAATATCCTGAACCACCAGGTCTATTTTCCTGACATAAGCGTATTGGACCTCTTTGCCGGTACCGGAAACATCAGTTTTGAATTTGTGTCCAGAGGGGTACGGGACGTTACGGCGGTAGATTCCCACAAAGGGTGCATACGGTTTATGGTAAAGGTGTCCACGGATTTGGAGATGGGCCTCAAGACCATGACCATGGACGTGTTCCACTTTTTGGGACAGCACCACAAAGCCCACGACATCATTTTTGCCGATCCCTTCTACGATATGGCACCCCAATTGTTTGAAAAATTGGTAGCGGAGGTGTTTGCCAATAAACTGCTGTTGCCCCAAGGCATGTTGATCGTGGAGCACCCCAAGGAACTATCCCTGAACCACCTGCATCATTTTGAACACGAGCGCAAATATGGGGGCAGTGTTTTCAGTTTTTTCAGGCAACCACAAAAAGAAGCTGGAACGCTTTAAAACCCAAGGTATGCTCACCTATAGGCCTCCGGCATTTTACGCATGGGAAACTGCTGTTCAAACCCAGCTCCAAGCCGCAAGAGTTCCGCTTCGGAAAATGGCTTTCCAATAAAGGTGAGGCTCACCGGCTCTCCCGTTTTCCTATAGCCCATGGGTACCGTCAATGCAGGATACTTGGCCACGGCGGCATAACCGGCATGGCGGTTGTTCATGGAGAGTACGGCATCCAGGTCATGGCCATCCAAGGCTTCATTGAAATACCGGCGGCCGTTCCTTTCCAAGGTTTCCTTTATTCGCCCCAAATCAGCCGCGGAAGTGGTATCGGCCAAGATGCCCTCAAAAACCGCCTGCCCGTAGGGAATGCGCACCAAGGAATCGGCCTTGTTGAAGGCAAAGGCATCTTCCACCCCAGCGATCCGCACCAGGGCAGTGTCCGTGTGTTGCCGCAGGTAGGCCGGGAGATCGGTCTTCATGTCCAAATTTAGAATGCTTATAAATCCGTCCATTGAAACCTCGGGCGGTGTAAAGGAAACGATGGTGGCTCCGGCCCCCCTTAACTTTTCCACTGTGGCCGCATAGCTACTGTCGCGCTCCATCAACCCAATGAAGACACCCAGGCGCATTTCCGAAACCGGCGTGGGTACCAAGGTGCTGGTCAAGACCTCCGAAAGCGGGGCCACGGAACTGGCATCGTCATCATCCTTGCCCATCATGGCAGAGAGCAATATGGCATTGTCCGCAACCGTCTTGGTCATGGGGCCGGGTGTGTCCAGCGTGCTGGAAATGGGAACAATACCTCCACGGCTCAACACCCCAATGGTAGGCTTTAGCCCCACCACCGAATTCTGTGAACTGGGCGATAAAATGGACCCTGAGGTTTCGGTGCCCACGGCAGCCACGGCATAATTGGCCGCTACCGCCGTACCGCTCCCTGAGCTAGACCCTCCCGTTTCAAAAATACGACGACCATAGGGATTCAAGGTCTGCCCGCCCATGGCACTGTACCCCACGGGACAACCGGAGCACATGAAATAGGCCCATTCACTAAGGTTCACCTTTCCCAAGATGAGCGCTCCGTGCTCCTTTAAACGCTTTACGATAAAGGCATCTTCCGTCTCATTGTTTCGCAGCGCAATGCTACCGGCGGTGGTGGGCATGCCCTCGGTATTGATGTTGTCCTTCAATAAAATGGGCATGCCGTAAATGGGGTGCTTTCCCTTGGGCTCCTTCCCTGCTGCCTTGACCTGGTCCAAGGCCCTGGCCTGGGCCACCACTTGGCCATTTAAGGCCATAATGGTATTCAGGGTGGCGGCATTGTCCAGCTCATAGGTATAGATGCGCTTCAAATAAAACAGCACCAACTGTTCATAAGAAAGGGCACCGGCATCAAGATGACCCCTCAGGGTCTGTATGTCCTGTTCCAGAACCAAGGGCGCAAGGGTTTTATAGTCCGCTTCCGAAAGGGACAGCACCTCTTCGTACAAGGGCAAGAACACCTTGTTTTTATCCATTACCTTGGACTGGATGAGCTTGTACCGCATCCTCTCCGTGGGGTGGTCTGCGTTCTGGGCCACCTCGGTGGCATCGTCATAGGGTTCCCAGATCCTTATGGTGTCCTGTTTCGTACTTGCCGCATCACGGCAGCTACCGGCCAGGGCCAACAAACACAGGACGAACAGCAGTCTTGTAAATGGGCCAACCCGCTCCTTACTATTTTTTAGTCTCATAACCGTGTTTTTTTTTGCGGTACTCATACCCGTAATGTACAAAAGGTTTTAAACCGGGTAAAGGATGGCAACAAAAGAAATGATCCAGATGATGCCTTAAAAATTCCATTCCCAAAGGCCCATATAATCCGGGTTTAAAAACATACCCCCTCGGGGAATGGATGGCAACCCCTTACCGCATGTGGGTCAAGACCTGTCATGGCCCTTTTTAAACCATACAAAAAATACGGCCTTAAAAGACACAGGGACCCCGCGCAGCATCAGTGCCCCAATTTAAAAAAAGAATCCACAAACTCCATTTTGTTGAACACCTGTAGGTCATTGATGCCCTCTCCCACCCCTATGTACTTCACGGGAATCTGGAACTGATCGGATATCCCAATGACCACCCCGCCCTTGGCGGTACCGTCCAATTTGGTTACCGCAAGAGCGGTTACCTCGGTGGCTTTGGTAAACTGCTTGGCCTGCTCAAAGGCATTCTGCCCCGTGGAACCGTCCAGGACCAAGAGCACCTCGTGCGGGGTACCTTCCACCACCTTTTGCATGACCCTTTTTATCTTGGTGAGCTCGTTCATCAGATTGACCTTGTTGTGCAATCTGCCGGCAGTGTCAATGATGACCACGTCTGCCTGCTGTTTCACGGCAGAGCTCAGGGTATCAAAAGCCACGGAGGCCGGATCGCTCCCCATCTTTTGCTTTACAATGGGCACGTTTACCCGATCGGCCCAGACCTGAAGTTGATCAATGGCCGCCGCACGGAAGGTGTCCGCGGCACCCAGTACCACTTTGAGGCCCTGCGATTTGAACTGCTGTGCCAGCTTTCCTATGGTGGTGGTCTTGCCCACCCCATTTACGCCCACCACCATGATCACATAAGGTCTTTTGTCCTCTGGCAACACTACCTCTGCCGTGTCATCCCCATTATGGGTCTCGGCGAGCAAGCCCGCTATTTCTTCCCTTAAAATGCCGTTGAGCTCTTCCGTGCCCATGTACTTGTCCCTGGCCACCCGAGCCTCAATGCGCTCTATGATCTTCAGGGTGGTGTCCACGCCCACATCGGAAGAGACCAGCACCTCTTCAAGATTGTCCAGGACATCATCATCTACCTTGGACTTCCCGGCCACCGCCTTGCCCAATTTGGAGAAAAAACTGGTCTTGCTCTTTTCGAGCCCTTTGTCCAGGGTCTCTTTCTTTTCCTTGGAAAATATCTTCTTAAACAAACTCATACCAAATGCTATAGCACCTCAAATATAGAAATTAAAAAGCCCCTTTCTAAAGAAAGGGGCCCATTTACTTTTGTTGTGACAACCAATTATTTCTTGGCGATCCAATCGTTCACCATTTCGGGCGGCATCACGGATTCCACAAAAACGTAGGCTCCCGATTTTGGGGATTTGACCATCTTGATGGCCTTGGTTAATCTTTTGGAACTTGATTGTAAACTTGCAACGGTCTTCTTTGCCATAACTCAATGTTTTATGCTGCCCTTTGTCCTGTACAAAAGACTATTTGATTTCTTTGTGAACGGTCATCTTTTTAAGGATGGGGTTGAACTTTTTCAACTCTATGCGCTCTGGGGTGTTCTTTTTGTTCTTGGTGGTGATGTACCTGGAGGTACCTGGCTTGCCAGACTCCTTGTGCTCGGTACACTCCAAAATGACCTGTATTCTATTTCCTTTCTTTGCCATTGTATTCTTGTATTACCGATTACTTGATGTATCCGTTGCCCTTTGCCTCCTTGAGAACGGCTGAAATCCCTTTCTTGTTGATTCGCTTCAAAGCTTTCATGGACACCTTTAGGGTGATCCAACGATCTTCCTCTGGGATGTAAAAGCGCTTTTTGGAAAGATTGACGTCGAATCTCCTTCTGGTCTTGTTAATGGAAAAGGAAACATTGTTTCCGAACATTGCCCTCTTTCCGGTAATTTCACAGACTTTTGACATGGTGTCTCTTATTTTCTTTAAACAGGATGCAAATTTATATCATTTTTATCTTACGGCCAACTATAGGCTTGAGATTTTTACCAATTCTTTCTGGAGCATCTCAAGTGCCTTGTGCACAGACTTTTGCACAATTCGCTCCCTATGGTTTCCCATGCTGAATTCTTCCGAAAAAACACCTGTTGGCGTAGCGATCGCAAGATGTACGGTGCCCACGTCCGCGTTGGAGTCTCCCTTGGTGGGGCCTGCATTTCCGGTGGTGGCAATGGCCATATCGGCCTGCATTAAGCGCTGTGCCCCCAGCGCCATGGCCTGGGCCACCTGGGCACTTACCACGGAATGTTTCTCCACCAGGTCACTTGGCACCCCCAACACCTTGATCTTGGTTTCGGTGGCATAGCTTACCACACTGCCCCTAAAGTAAGCAGAGGCCCCGGGAATCCCGGTCAGGGTCTTGGCGATGGCCCCACCCGTAAAGCTCTCCGCGGTGGCCAGGGAAAGTCCTTTTTTGGTGAGCAAGGCCGCCACCGTTTCCTCAATGTCCTCTTCGCCCTCCGTACCGTAAATGATGTCCCCGATCAGCGGGTACAACTTGTCCACAGCCTCGGAAACAGCCTTTTCCAGCAGCTCACGGTCCGGTCCCTTTGCGGTTAACCGCAGGCGCACCTTGCCCAGGTTGGGCAAATAGGCCAGTTTCACAAATTTGGGCAAATGCGTTTCCCAGTCCTCAATTTTCTGGGCTATGGCACTCTCGCCCAGGCCGTAGGTAATGATGGTTCTGTGCACAATGTGCGGACGGCGGTAATGGGCCACCAACTGTGGCACCACCTGATCGCGCAGCAAGGCCTTCATCTCAAAAGGAACGCCGGGAAGGGAGACAAAAACCGTGTTGCCATCCTCAATCCACATTCCGGGGGCCGTACCATAGGCATTGTGCAAGACCTTTGCCCTGCTGGGCACCATGGCCTGTTGGCGGTTGGTATCCGAGATGGGCGTGGAAATGTACTTTTCAAAAAGGGCTTCCACGTGGGCCAACACGGCTTCATTGCGCACCAGATGGTCCTTAAAAAATTCGCAGAAGGTATGCTTGGTAATGTCGTCTTTGGTGGGCCCCAGACCCCCTGTCACAATGACGAGGTCCACTTTTTCGCTGGCTTCCCCCAAGGCGGCCAAAATATGCTCGCGCTCATCCTGAACAGAGGTGATCTGATGGACCGAGACACCAATTTTATTGAGCTCCTTGGCTATGAAGGCAGAATTGGTGTCCACGATTTGGCCAATGAGAATCTCATCGCCAATGGTAATGATCTCTGCCAGCATCAGTGGTCAAAATCTTTCCTTAATTGGGCCACCACTTGGTCAATATCCGTTTTCAGCAGTGGAAAAAGAGCCTCAAGCTCTGCCATACTGGCCTCTTTTTTGCCCAGGGTCTCGATCTGGAGCGCCACTGCCCTTGTCTGCTCCATCCCCAACAAATCCACATTGGGCTTGATCTTATGGGCCATTTTGTACACCTGTTCGTGGTCCTTAGCCGCCAGGGCGGCTCCCAAGGCGTCCAAATCCTGGGGCACCTCATCCAAAAAGACGGTGATCACGGATTGTATGAAATCCTCGTCCCCCTCGGCCATTTCATTGATTTTGTCCAGACTGTAGATCATTATTTTATGTTTACGGTAAAGAGCGTTTCGTTTTCCAAACTACCCGAAAGGTAGTCATTTGCCACTACTCTGCCAACACCTTTGGGCGTTCCGGTAAAGAGCACATCCCCTTTTTTCAGGGTAAAGAACTGGGAGACATAGGCAATGATGTCATCTATGCCGTAGAGCATGGCCCCTGTGTTGCCCTCTTGCACGGTGACATCGTTCTTTTTTAGCGAAAAATTAAGGTTGCCCAGATCGGAAAAACGTTCCTTGGGCAACCATTTGCCAATGACGGCGGCGCCGTCAAAACCCTTGGCTTTTTCCCAGGGCAGGCCTTTTCCCTTGAGCTCGGATTGCAGGTCTCGGGCCGTGAAATCTATGCCCAGGCCAATCTCATCATAATACTTGTGGGCAAATTTAGCGGCAATGTGCTTGCCCACTTTTTTAATTTTAACCAATACCTCTACCTCGTAATGGATATCATTGGAAAAATCGGGGATGTAAAAGTCCTGCTCCTTGGGCAAGACCGCAGAATCTGGTTTAATGAAGATCACCGGGGCCTTGGGACGTTCGTTGTTGAGCTCCTCTATGTGCTCCACATAATTTCTTCCGATGCAGATAATTTTCATGGTTCTGTTATTTTTCCTTGGACAATTTAAGTGCAATGGCGGGCACCAAATGGGCTTCCGTTTGTTTTCCCTTTATTGAAAAATTGGACCATTGCCCCAATCCGTACACCATGGTCCTGTAATTGGTGTTCTTTTGGTAAACGGCACCAAAGGAAGGCGCAAAACGGTCTTCTGAAACCATTTCCTTGGTAATGGGGTGCTCCCGTTTGGCAACGTACCAATTTGCGGGCAGAAACAACCATTCCAAGCCCACGTAGATACCCTCTTTGGGCACTTTAATGCCCAGAGGGGCCAGGTCAACGCTCACAAAATCCTCATTGGAATCACTGCTCAGGACAATGCTCTTGCGAACAAGATCTTTGCCCGGATGTCCGGTTTCCGGATCAACGGCATATAGGCGCAGGCGAAACTGTGAGCTGCCGGCCTTGAACCTACCGTCTTTTTGCATGTACACCGTTACCTTGTCCACATATTTCTTGGAAGCCCCCACATTGGGAAAGTACAGTGCCAGGACCCAGGGGGTCTCGGCAGAGGAAAAACCGCTTTTTATGCCATAACTGCTTATGGGGTTCAAAACGAGCATATCTCCCAGGGCCTGGGTCACCGTTACCTCGGCCAGTTCATAGGTCTCCTCTTCCGTATATATTTTCTTATTGGCCATAATGGCCCTGGCCTCCATGATCACATCCTCATAGCCCAGGGAGGAAATGTGCACCTTCTTGTCCAGGAAATCCTTGGGCACATCCACATAAAAATAACCCTCCTCATTGCTCGAAGTGCCCTTGAGGGAGTTCATGAAACTGATGTTGGCATAAGGGATGGGGGCTTTTGTCCTGGCATCGTACACGTGCCCCTCAAAGAGCACCTCTTGGGAGCGGCCGGCCAGGGCCAACAATAAAAACAGGGGCAAAAGCAACTTCATCTAACCCAGTTTGGTGTTTAGCTTGTTCAGTTTAATTTGCGTGAGCACCTTTTTGGTGTACAGCGGAAAATCTGCGTTTAGCATCCAACCGAAGTAACCGGGCTCGCGTTCCAGGACATCCAGCACCTTTTGGCCCTTGTGCTTCCCGAAGGTAAAGATTTCCTCGCCCTCCTCATTTCTGGCTATGAAACCGGCAAAGTCCACCGCATCTTTCCGCCTGGAAAACTCGGACAGTTTTTTAACATTGTTCTCCAGTTCCGGGTAGCGGTCCAATTGGGACAAGAGCACCTCATAGGTGGCCAGGGTATCGGCCTCGGCGCTGTGGGCATTGGCAAGGTCCTTGTTGCAATAAAAGGCATAGGCCGCGGCAAGGGTCCGTTTTTCCATTTTATGGAAAATGGTCTGTACATCCACGCTATGGGACTTTTTCATGTCAAAATCCACCCCGGCACGGAGCAGTTCTTCCGCCAGCAGGGGAATATCAAACCGATCTGAGTTGAAACCGCCAAGGTCACTGTCCTTGATCATCCCGTAAATTTCCTTGGAGAGTTCCTTGAAGGTGGGCTCGTTGGCCACTTTTTCGTTGGAAATGCCGTGCACGGCCACCACCTCCTCAGGTATGTG
Organism: Maribacter aquimarinus; assembly: GCF_047345505.1. Classification (NCBI taxonomy): domain Bacteria; kingdom Pseudomonadati; phylum Bacteroidota; class Flavobacteriia; order Flavobacteriales; family Flavobacteriaceae; genus Maribacter; species Maribacter aquimarinus. The sequence goes on from NZ_JBLFEO010000018.1 coordinate 69,887, forward strand.
CATTTCCGGGTTCACCAACCAGGTCTTGCTCTCCTTGTTGCCATTGGGGTACACTTTTAAAATGGCCATTTCCACAATACGGTCCTTGGCCACATTGGTACCGGTGGTCTCCAGATCAAAAAAGCAAATTGGGCGCGTTAACTTCAACTCCATTTCGAGTGGTTTTTTGCAAATATAGGTCTTAGAACGTCGATATGGAGGTTCAAAAAAAAAAGCTTTTGCCCTGGCAAGGGCATCTCAGAGCCTTTGGTTGATGATGTTGTTAAAGGCCGAACCAAAGGTATAGCTCAGGCCCACCCTGAAGCCCAGTTCAAAATCTGTGGCGATCTGTTTCTGCTGCAACAGTACATCTTCAATGGAGGCATCGCCCGCGGGAAGGTTGATCAAATCCCTGATCACCTCGTAATTGCCGGAAAAGGTAACGGCAAGCCCCTTGAAGATTCGGATGGACAAGCGGGAGAACAACTGCACGCGGTTCTTGGCAAAGTTGTCCAAAAAAGCGGATCCCCGGAGACGGGCGTAGATATTGCCCCAGGGCTGTCTGTAGCGCAGTTGCATGTCCAGGGAATGATTGAAGACCCCTTCCGAATCCCGCTCAAAAATAGTGGTGTCAATGTAGTTGTTGTAGAAATAGCCCACCCGGTAGGCAAAGACGATCTCCCGCCGCAGCACTTCCCGGTAGGGAAAAATATTGTACTCAATGGCAGGGTTCACATAATGCGAAAAATCGATATTGGTAAAGGTGTTGTGCCGGGCACCGGCAAAGATGCCGCCGGACCAATGGTCCGAGAGGCTTCTGACCACGCTGGCGTCTGCGGAATAACGAATGCGCTCACTGGTGAAGGTGGCGTTGTTCTGCTGAAACTGGCTGCGGGCCTGGTTCATTTCCAGATCGGCCCGAATGCGCCATTTTTCCGTGACCCGATCACTTTCAAAACCCAGTTCGTACTCAAATTCCTGGCGGCTGCTCTCCTTGTCCAGCTCCGCCTCGCCGTACACCTCAAAAATCCAATTGTTCCAGGGATCTTCAAAATTGATGTCCTGTTGTTCCGAAGCCCCTTCGTTGGCTATGGTGTAGGTGACCTGGTCTGCCAAATCGGACTCCACAATGTACCTCAGCAACCCGGCTTTGATCTGTTTTACCAGCCCCTCGCGGACCTCGTCCGAAGTCATGTTGGGGTTGGTCTCATAGGACAGGTCCCCGGTAATGCCCTCATATTGGCCGGACCCCTTGAAATCCAAGAGATACGTGCGGCCGCCCGATCCGTTGGCAACGTCATAGATGAACAGTTGCACATTGGCCAAGGCCTGATCCCGCACATGGTTCACAAATTTTATCTCTTGCTGTATGTAACTGCGCTCACAATTGCAGTCCACAAACATTTTCAGGGGCTCATTGTCCTTTGGCATCGGTGGTTTCTGTGCCCGCATTGGGGCCAAGACCAGGGTCGCGAGAAAAAGGAACAATGCTCGTTGCCTTAGAAGAGAAGGTGCCATATAAAAAAGTAAGCCCTAAAAGTAAGGTAGAGCTGCCAAAACAGGACATACGCCAATGCACAACAATGTTAAAGTTGTCTTAAAGGGAATAGGAATGGGAGAGCCCTTCAGAGGTGTTGATCGGCCCCACAATGACCGTCCCTGAGCGCTTGATGCCACAAATGGATCCCTTGGGAAACGCTGGCCGTGGATCAAGGCCTCTTTTCAGTGTCCTGGGGCATGGAACGGAATGGGCCTCTTGCCAAAATCCTCTGCCCGGCATCCCGGCGTTAAGCTTCCCTGTCCATCTCCCAGGCCTCCAAATAGTCTGCCACCGCCTTGGCGAACATGCTGCCCAAGGCCCCGTTAACCACCCTGTGGTCATAACTGTGGGAAAGGTACATTTTACTGCGCACCCCAATGAAATCTCCTTCGGGGGTCTCGATTACGGAAGGGATCTTTCGTATGGCGCCCAGCGCCAAAATGCCCACTTGGGGCTGGTTGATGATGGGTGTCCCGAACACACTGCCAAAGGTGCCCACATTGGTAACGGTGTACGTGCCGTCCTGTACTTCATCTGGTTTCAGGGCGTTGTTCCTGGCACGGGTGGCCAGATCGTTCACCACCTTGGCCATGCCCACCAAGTTCAATTGGTCTGCATTTTTAATGACGGGCACTATGAGATTGCCATCTGGCAGGGCGGCGGCCATACCAATGTTAATGTGCTTTTTCTTTATGACCGTATCTCCCTTAACGGAGATGTTCATCATTGGGTATTTCTTCAGTGCCTTGGCAACGGCCTCCATAAAAATGGGGGTAAAGGTAAGTTTCTCTCCCTCGCGTTCTTGAAAGGATGTTTTTACCTTGTTGCGCCAATTGACAATATTGGTCACATCCACTTCAATAAAGCTCTGTACGTGGGCAGAAGTGGCCACGCTATCTGTCATGTGCTTGGCAATGAGCTTGCCCATGCGGGTCATGGGCATGGCCTCTTCCCCATTGGACAGCCCCTTGTCAACGGATCCGGAATCTTGCCCCCGGGTGGGCACAGCGGCCGGCACCTCTTTGGGCGCCCCCGTCCCTTGGGCGGGAACAACGGGCTCGGGAACCACGGTCTTCGGCTCCAGGTCCGCGGCGGGCCGGGGCACCGTTTTATGGGATGTGCCAGCGGACTTGCGCCGTTCAACATAAGAGAGAATATCGTTCTTGGTGACCCTACCTTCCAGGCCGGTGCCCTCAATGGCCTCCAGTTCCTGGAGGGAAATGTTCTCTTCCCTGGCAATGTTCTTCACCAACGGGGAATAAAAACGATCGGTGTCCGTATGGGCCAGTGTGGGCCCTGCCACGGTTTCCTGTGCCTGCTGTACCGCGGCTTCGGCCTCCTCCGCCATGGCCACCACCTCTTTTCCATCAACGGTGGCCGGCGCTTCATCATGGACCGCAACGGCACCTTCGGACTCCGTCTCAATAATGGCCACCACATCGCCCACCTTGACCACATCATCCACTTGATGGCACTTTTCCACCAAAATGCCTTCCACCTCACTCGGGACCTCACTGTCCACTTTGTCCGTGGCAATTTCAAACACCGCCTCATCCATTTCAATGGTATCGCCAATCTCCTTGAGCCAAGTGGTCAGGGTAGCTTCCGCAACGCTCTCTCCCATTCTTGGCAATTTCAGTTCAAATTTTGACATATCAATAAATTTTGGCCCGTGACCGCTATATATTTTGCAAAAATAATAAAAAACGGTCGATTATGCTGCGTAATGAACAGCAGTTCTCATCCGTTGGATTTTAGGGAACCCTCAAAAGGAATCCGGTTCAGGATACTTCTTCCCAAGGTGACCTCATCTGCATACTCCAGTTCATCTCCCACGGCAATGCCCCTGGCAATGGTGGAGGTGCCCACACCACTTCCCTCGATCTGCCGGTATATGTAAAAATTGGTGGTGTCCCCTTCCATGGTGGAGGGCAGGGCAAAGATCAGCTCCTTCACCTGGCCGCCCTTTACCTTGGCGAGCAAACTGCCCATGTTCAGGTCTTGGGGGCCAATGCCCTCCATGGGGGAGATCTTCCCGCCGAGCACGTGATAGTGCCCCCTGAACTGTCCGGTGTTCTCAATGGCCATGACGTCCCTGATGTCTTCCACCACGCAAACCAGTTCTCCGGTGCGCTTTGGATTGGCACAAATGTCGCACAAAACCTTGTCCGATATGTTGTGGCAGTTGCTGCAATACACCAAGTTGTTCCGTAGGGCCATCAATGATTGGGAAAGCTGTTCCGTTCTCTTGGTGGGCTGCTTTAACAAGTGCAGTACCAGGCGCAGGGCAGTGCGCTTTCCTATGCCCGGCAACTGGGACATTTCATACACCGCGTTCTCCAATAATTTAGAAGAGAAATCCATTGTTGCTGTTTGGGCCAAAATTACAGGTTATTTTTTCTTTTTGTACTTTGCGCACCAAATAAATTCCCATGTCCGGACTCCATATTCTCCTCTTGATCGGCGGTTATTTTGTGCTGCTTCTGGTCATTTCCCACTTTACCGGAAAGAACGATTCCAATGAGGATTTTTTCAAGGCCGGAAAGCAGTCCCCTTGGTACCTGGTGGCCTTTGGGATGGTAGGTGCCTCCCTGTCCGGGGTTACCTTCATATCCGTACCGGGCTGGGTGGCAGATTCCCAGTTCAGCTACATGCAGGTGGTGTTCGGTTACTTCTTTGGGTACATGGTCACCGCATTTGTGCTGCTGCCCATCTATTACCGGCAGAACGTGACCAGCATCTACGAATATCTGGATGAACGTTTTGGCTTTGTGAGCTACAAAGTGGGCGCGGTCTCCTTTTTCATATCACGGGTACTTGGTGCGGCTTTCCGGTTGTTTTTGGTGGCCATTGTGCTGCAACAATTTGTTTTTGATGCTTGGCAGGTACCGTTTGAGCTCACTGTGATACTTTCCATTTTGCTCATTTGGATATACACCTTTAAGGGCGGCATCAAGACCATTGTCTGGACAGATACCCTACAGACCCTTTTCATGTTGCTCTCCGTGGGGTTTTCCATCTATTTTATCTTGGATGAACTGAACTGGACCCTGGCCGATTATTTAAGCTCCCAGGAATTCAAGGCTTACAACAAAACCTGGTTCACCGAAGATTTCTTTGCCAAAAACCACCTCGTAAAATCCTTTTTGGGCGGTATGTTCATCACCATCTGCATGACCGGTCTGGACCAGGACATGATGCAAAAGAACCTCACCTGCCGCAATTTGGGCGAAGCCCAGAAGAACATGGTCAGTTTTAGCATTGTTCTGGTGCTGGTAACGTTTGTCTTTATGATGCTGGGAGCCCTTTTGTTCATCTACGCAGACCGTTATGACATTTCCCTCCCCCTTATGGACGGCAGCCCCAAATCCGATCTGCTCTTCCCGGAGATTGCCATTAACAGTGGCTTGGGAATGACCGTGGCCATCACCTTTATGCTGGGCCTCATTGCCGCCGCTTACAGCAGTGCGGACAGTGCCCTGACCTCCCTGACCACTTCTTTCTGCGTGGACTTTTTGGGCACGGGAAAAAAGACGGAAGAAGAGGCCAAGAAAACAAGAAGGGCCACCCACGTGGGCATGAGCCTCTTGTTGATTCTTGTGGTCATTGCCTTTAAGTACATTTTGGACCGCAATGTGATAGATGGGCTCTTAACGGTGGCATCCTACACGTATGGCCCACTTTTGGGCTTGTTCTCCTTTGGCATCTTCACCACATATAAGGTAAGGGACAAATTGGTGTGGGTGGTAGCGGTGGCCTCTGTGGGCCTCATTGTGGCCTTGGCCAAGGTACCGCCAAGCTATCTGGGCGGTTATGTCTTTGGTTACGAACTGCTCCCGCTAAATGGCCTGCTCACCTTTATAGGACTCTTTCTCATTAGGAAAAGAGCGCCCTTGGCCCAGACCGAACATCACTTGCGGTTACGCAACCACCCGGACCAAAGATCATGAACGGGCCAAAACGCCAGTGGCACGCACGGCCGTACCTCAATATTGCCCCGTGGCGAGCAGCACCAAGGTACAGGCCACTTCCACTTCAATGCCCGCGGCCTTCAATAGTTCATAAAATTCAGGGTTTTCCGTTCCAGGGTTGAAAATGACCCTTTTTGGCTGTAAACCAATGATTTCCATATAGTATTGCTTCTGCCGTTCCGGACCCAAATACAAAGTTAGGGTGTGAATATTTTGGAAGTGCTCCAAATTGGCCTTAACTTGTACCTTGCCCACAGTACCGGGCACAATGCCAAACCCCTCCACGGGGATTCCATTATTGGCAAGGGCCAGGACGGCCTTGTTACTATAACGATTTCTTTTTAAGGAAGTTCCAAAGACCAGTGTGTTCTTCATGTGTTAAGAAGGTTGTTAAACTTTGATAAATCTTGCAGGGTTTAAAAAAAAGTTGTCTATTTGTTGGTGTATTGAAACTTAGCAAGCAAGTGTAAAATACAGAGTTCACAAGATATTCATAATTGTTGATATCGCTATATATTTATAGTTAATGGTTAGTGTTTAGTATAGCTTATCAGCATAGAGGCCCGGATCAGATCCGGGCCTCGCTATTTTAGAATCCTTGTTCTCGCCAGTGGCCAAAGCCATTTTGTTCAGGACTTGACGGGGGTAAGCGTTTCCCAAAAACAGCACCTACCAGCGAATGATGGCACTGCCCCAAGTGAACCCGCTGCCAAAGGCGGCCAGGACCACGAGATCGCCAGATTTTACCCTTCCGGATTCCCAAGCCTCGGTGAGGGCAATGGGTATGGAAGCCGCGGTGGTGTTCCCGTAGCGCATGATATTATTGTAAACCTGGTGGTCCTTGAGACCAAATTTTTTCTGAATGAACTGGGAGATGCGCAAATTGGCCTGGTGGGGCACCAGCAGGTCTATATCCGATGCCTTTAATCCGTTTTGCCCCAAACCTTCCATAATGACCTCACTGAAGCGAACCACGGCATTTTTAAACACGAACTGCCCGTTCATATAAGGGAAGTACGACTCATCTTCCGGGTCCGCATCCTTTAGAATGTCCGTGACCCAACGTTTGCCCATGCCCGGCGCAATGAGGGAAAGCTCTTCCGCGTGCTGGCCCTCTGAGTGCAGGTGGGTGCTCAAAATGCCCTTTCCGGGATCTTCCTCCCTGCCCACAATGGCGGCACCGGCACCATCCCCAAAAATGACGGAGACACCGCGGCCCCTAGTGGTCATGTCCAAACCGTGGGAATGCAGTTCGGAACCGATCACCAGCACATTGCTGTACATACCGCTCTTTACGTACTGATCGGCCACGGATAGGGCGTAAACAAAACCAGAACATTGGTTCCTTACATCCAGGGCGCCCACGGTCTTTAGGCCAAGGTCCCTTTGTACCAGCACCCCGGGGCCGGGAAAGTAGTAATCGGGGCTCAGGGTGGCAAAAATGACAAAGTCAACCTCATCCTTGTCAATTTTGGCCCGATCTATGGCCCTTTCCGCGGCCTTAACGCCCATGGTGGTCGTGGTTTCCCCACTGCCCTTTACCACGTGCCGGCGTTCTTGGATACCGGTGCGTTCCTGGATCCAGGCATCGTTCGTATCCATAATGGCCGCCAGGTCATCATTGGTCACCACATTTTCAGGCACATAAAAACCCAGGCCCTTTATCTTAGCATTGTACATAGAAAGTCGTGTTTCCGCTCCGGTTGCATCCAGGGCATATTTAACGGAAAAGTAAAAAATATAATTGGGAGTATAAAGGATATGGGAGCAAATGCGCCCCTTAATGCCCCAAGGGATGACTTTTCCCCGAAAGGTAGGGCAAATGCACCTGAAAAATTGTAATTTGGGACATCGATTAAAAATCCGTAAAAATGAAAATTTGCAATACAATTCCGTTGAGACAATGCCTTTCCCTAATGGTGCTATTCAGCTTTTTGGGGTCCGTGGCACAGGAAAACCTTGGCTACCAAAAACCGTCCGAAGAGATATTATCCTTGGTAGAGGCCCCGATGGCGCCCTCGGTACTGATGACAGATAATGGGGACCATATGCTGTTCCTCTACAGGAACCAGTACAAGACCATTGCGGAACTTTCCGAGACCGAACTCCGTTTGGCGGGCCTGCGCATCAACCCAAAAACCAATATTGGGAGCCGCACCAATTATTACAACAACATAAAGATAAAGGGCAAGGGAGACAGCAAGGAGGTGGCCGTGGCCAATTTGCCCGAGGCTGCCAGACTGGCCAACTTTGCCTTCTCACCGGACCAGACCAAAATAGCCGCCACCAACACCACGGACCAAGGCGTGGAGGTCTGGGTGGTGGACCTTGCCTCCGCCACCGCCAAACGGCTCACAGCGGCCACGGTGAACGCCAATATGGGAGATGTGATCAATTGGTTCAGGGACGGGCAGTCCGTTCTGGTAAAAATGTTGCCCAAGGACCGTAAGCCACTCCTGAACATCACGGCGGCCGTACCAAAGGGGCCGGTTGTCTCTGTAAATGATGGGAAAAAGGCCCAAAACAGGACCTACCAAGACCTGTTAAAGAATCCCAACGACGAATTCAACTTTGAACAATTGGCGCGCTCCGAACTGCACCAAGTGCGCTTGGATGCAAGCAGTACGCCCTGGAAAGGGACCGATCTCTACCGGAACATCAGTTTCTCCCCCAACGGGGATTACGTCATGGTGGTCACCGTAAAAAGACCCTTTTCCTACCTGGTGCCCTATACCCGTTTTCCAGCCACCACAACCGTGTATGACCGGAATGGCAAGTTGGTGAAAACCCTTCTGGAGGTGCCCCTTATAGAAGACCTGCCCAAAGGCTTTATGGCGGTCAGGGAAGGGATGCGGAGTTTGAGCTGGCGGAGCGACAAGCCCGCCTCACTGGTGTATGCCAGTGCCCTGGACGGTGGTGATCCGGCCAATGAGGTGGCCTACCGGGACGAAGTCTTTCAATGGGACGCCCCCTTTAACGGAAACCCAAGATCCTTGATTAAAACCAAGAACAGGTACCGCTACATTCAATGGGGCGATGACCATGTGGCCATAGCCCATGATCGCTGGTGGAACAACCGAAATGCCAAGAGCTATCTCTTTGATCCTTCCGATGCCACCCAAGAGGCCGTGGTGCTCTCGGACAGAAATTACCAAGACCGCTACAGTGACCCCGGAAGGTTCGTGACCAAGCGGGACAAAAATGGCATGAACGTTCTGGACCTGCACAGGGGCAAGGCCTATCTCATGGGCGAGGGGCATACCGCCCAAGGGCAGTTTCCCTTTGTGGATGAAATGGACCTGAACACCCTTGACAAAAACAGGGTGTACACCTCTTCCTTGGAAGGAAAAAAAGAGCGCTTGGTTGCCTTTGACCCCAAAAAAAACGAATTGTTGGTGAGCGTGGAATCGCCCAAGGAGTACCCCAATTACTATCTTAAAAACATCAAAAACCCAGGAAAAACGGAGCAGCTCACAAATTTTGACAATCCGTTCAAGAGCTTACAGGACGTTTACAAAGAGGTGATCACCTACCAACGGGACGACGGACTAGAGCTGAGCGGCACCCTTTATCTGCCCGTGGGCTACGACAAGGAAAAGAAAGAAAAAATGCCCATGATCCTTTGGGCCTACCCCAGGGAGTACAAGGACAAGAACAGCGCCTCACAAAACACCCAGAACCCCAATGATTTCACCTATCCGTACTGGGGGTCGCCGGTGTATTGGGTCACCAAGGGCTACGTGGTCCTGGCCAACGCCGCCTTCCCCATTATCGGGGAAGGGGAAGAGCAGCCCAATGACAGTTTTAGGAAACAGCTTGTGGCCAATGCCAAAGCGGCCATAGACGCCGTGGACGGCATGGGGTACATTGATACGGACAGGGTGGCCGTTGGCGGGCACAGCTATGGTGCCTTTATGGTGGCCAACCTCCTCTCCCACTCCGATCTGTTCGCAGCGGGCATAGCCAGGAGCGGGGCCTACAACAGAACACTTACCCCATTTGGTTTCCAGAGCGAGGAACGCAGCTATTGGGAGGCACCGGAGGTGTATTACACCATGAGCCCCTTTATGCACGCCGACAAAATGAAAACCCCGCTCTTATTGGTGCACGGCGAAGCAGACAACAATTCTGGCACCTACCCCATGCAGAGCGAACGCTATTTCAATGCCCTGAAGGGCCTGGGCGCCACGGTGAGATTGGTGATGCTGCCCAAGGAAAGCCACGGTTACCGGGCCAAGGAAAGCATTATGCACCTGTTATGGGAACAGGACCAATGGTTGGAAAAATACGTAAAGCAAGCCAACCCCATTGAACTGTCCCAGCCCATGAAAAACGATGGTTGACCATTTTTAGCCGATATATATTCCTGCCAAATGAAAACCCGAATTTCTGTCTCTTTCTTTTTCCCTTTGCCGTCGTTCAAATTATGAACCGTAGCTATGGCTATGCTTAAGAATTTGTCCTGGGCAAAGAAAAAAATAAAATTGTCATAATTTTCGGGTTTTCATTAAGCATCAATATACTTTCGGAAATTGTTCACCACAATTTTGGCCTTTAGGTCATGCAGTAGATTGTAGAGCCCAAAAAAGGTACGGTTCATGTAAAGAAAGTGCCGGGAGCCCCTGTTTCCGTTCATTTTACGGATGGTCTTGTCCGAGGCGTACTTTTCGCTCAGGGCGGCAATGCGCGCCCAAAAGACATCGTCCCCAAAATCGAACTCCGCTCCGTGAAAGGGTGAGGTAAAGAGGCTCAACATTTCGTGGAACAAAGATTTAAAAAAGGCGACCTCTTCCGGGGAATCGCTGGGCAAGAGAATTTCCAACTGGTACATTTTTTCACTGAAAATGGCATCATTGCCAATATTGTCCTTGTTGGCCATCTCAAAATAGGGCGTGTAAAAAGAATCTGGTATTTCCTTGATGCAACCAAAGTCAATGGCAATGAGCTCCCCGGCATCACTGATCAAGAAGTTACCGGGATGGGGATCGGCATGCACCTTTTTTAGCCCGTGTATCTGGTACATGTAGAAATCCCATAGGGTCTGTCCCAGGGCATGGCCCAGGTCTTCGGGAAAATCGGTCTTTACAAATTCCCCCAGGTGTTGCCCGTGCATCCAGTCCATCGTTATGATGCGCGCACTGGAGAGCTCGGGGTAATAGGAAGGGAACCTTAGATTGGGGATGGCGGCACAGGCCTGCGTGATCTCTTTGCTTTGCTTCAGCTCAAGAACATAGTCCGTTTCTTCCACCAGTTTGTCCTCTACCTCCTTGAAATATTTTTCCGAATCCTTACCCTTGAGATTGAACATCCTAATGGCAATGGGCTTCACAAGGGCCAGATCACTGCCTATGCTCTGGGCCACACCGGGATACTGGATCTTTACGGCCAATTCCTTGCCGTTTTTCGTGGCCTTGTGCACCTGCCCTATGCTCGCCGCGTTCACCGAGTCCTTGTTGAAGCTGTCATAAAGCTCCTCGGGATATTTTCCCATGTATTGTTTAAAGGTCTTGCGCACCAAGGGAGCGGACAAGGGAGGCACGGAAAACTGGGAAAGGGAAAACTTTTCCACATAGGCGTTGGGCAAGAGGTTCTTCTCCATGCTCAGCATCTGGGCCACTTTCAGCGCGCTGCCCTTTAGGCTTTTGAGTCCGTCGTAGATATCGCCCGCATTGTCTTCGTTGAGCTCGTCCCTGCCAAACTCGGGGTTCACGAGTTTTTTGCCGTAGTACTTGGCATAGTTTCCCCCAATCTTTACGCCGGTCTTGACCAATTTACTGGCCCTTTCAATCTTTCCCGTGGGTATTTTGTCCAATGTTTTCAAGCGTGCTGGGGTTTTAGATTATGTCACGGTCTCTTTGTACAAAAACTTGCCAAAGTCCAATATGTTTTCCAAGGGGGTATTGTCAAAAACATCAAAAATGGTGTTCACGGACTTTTCAATGGCCATATCGGTCTTTTCAAAACCCTTGCTGTCGTCCTTCATCCAAAAGCGCATGATGAAGAGGGTTTGGAGCCAGGCCCCTTCCGAGAAGATGCGCGGATTGTGCTGGGTGATCTTTGCGGATTTTTCCGCATTTCCGTCCAAGATAAGTTCCTTGGCAAAGTGCTTCACTTTCTTTCGGAGCCCCTTTAGTTGCTCCACGTTCTTGAGCATGTTGCCCTCCTCGTCCAGAGCAAAGAGAACATAGCTTCGGTTCAGGGTGAGCATTTCAAAAAAAGTATAGAAGAAGGTGAGCATCTTGTCCTTGTTGCTGAAACCGGCGTACTCCTTGTTATTCTGCATCAAGGAGAGCGATTTGTTGAAGAGGGCCTCCCAGATGCCTTTTTTCAGGGCATCCATGGAACCAAAGAACAGGTAAAAATCCGATTCGGCCAGTTTGTTGGCCTTACAGAATTTATAGACAGATTTCGGAAACTTTTCGTGTTCCAAAACGTAGTCCATGTACAGTTCCATAATGTGATCTTCCGTTATTTTCTTTGCCTTTGTAGCCATATCGTGAAGCATTTAATTGTAAGTGATGCACCAAAACATAAAGTTCGGGATTATTTCCGGGGTAACAAAAACGTGCTTTCTCTCGAAAGCACGTTTTCTAACAACCTAACCAATAAATAATCAAAACGTGATTATGATGTAAAGACCTTTTTCATAGCAATCTTCTTCCTAACCACACTTCAAAGATAAAGTATGTTTAACTTTTAATCTAATTTATTAAACAAAAAATATGTTAAACTTTCAAGGGCTTCCACTATGCCACTTTGTCACACCCGATGAAAATGGTATTCTATTTGAAATAGGGCTTGGCACATATGAACCTATCAACATAAGAACAACTAAAAGTATCATTATGGCTACAGGCAAGATCAATGTTTCAGTGGACAACATTTTTCCGCTCATAAAGAAGTTTTTGTACAGCGACCATGAAATTTTCCTAAGGGAACTCATATCCAACGCAACGGATGCCACATTAAAGTTAAAGCACCTGACCTCCATTGGCGAGGCCAAGGTGGAGTACGGCAGCCCCATGATCGAGGTGAAGGTGGACAAAGAGGGCAAGAAATTGCACATCACGGACCAGGGCATTGGCATGACCGAGGAAGAAGTGAAAAAATACATTAACGAGGTGGCTTTCTCCGGTGCCGAGGAATTCTTGAACAAGTATGACGATGCCGCCAAGGACACCGGTATCATAGGCCATTTTGGCCTTGGGTTCTACTCGGCCTTTATGGTGGCCCAGAAAGTGGAGATCATTACCAAGAGCTACAAGGACGAACCCGCCGTTCACTGGTCCTGTGACGGTTCCCCGGAGTTTACCATTGCCACGGCAGAAAAGGACGGCCGGGGCACCGAGATCATCCTGCACATTGCGGAAGACTCCACCGAGTTCCTGGAAGAGGCCCGGATCAGTGAACTTTTGCGCAAGTACAACAAGTTCATGCCCATACCCATAAAGTTTGGCACCAAAACGGAGACCCTGCCAAAACCCGAGGATGCCAAAGAAGATGATCCCGCTCCCACCAGGGAAGTGGACAACATTATAAACAACCCCAACCCGGCCTGGACCAAACAGCCCGCCGATCTTAAGGACGAGGACTACAGCACCTTCTACAGGGAACTGTACCCCATGCAGTTCGAGGAGCCTTTGTTTCACATTCACCTTAATGTGGACTACCCCTTTAACCTTACGGGAATCCTGTACTTTCCCAAGCTCACCAATGACCTTAACATACAGAAAGACAAAATACAGCTTTACCAAAACCAAGTATTTGTCACCGATAACGTAGAGGGCATTGTCCCCGAATTCCTCACCATGCTAAGGGGGGTCATTGATTCCCCGGACATTCCCCTGAACGTATCCCGTTCCTACCTGCAGGCAGATGGGGCCGTGAAGAAGATATCATCTTACATAACACGGAAGGTGGCAGACAAACTCAACTCCCTCTTTAAAAACAACCGGGAGGACTTTGAGAAAAAATGGAACGACATCAAGATCGTGATCGAGTACGGCATGCTGTCCGAGGACAAATTCTTTGAAAAGGCCGATAAATTTGCCCTATACCCCACCGTTGATGGCGCGTATTACACCTTTGCCGAGCTGGAAGAAAAAATAAAGCCCGCACAGACGGACAAGGACGATAAGATGGTGGTGCTCTACGCCTCGGACAAAGAGGCCCAGCACAGTTACATTGAGGCCGCCAAGGCCAAGGGCTACGAGGTATTGCTCCTGGACAGCCCCATCATTGCCCACCTGATGCAAAAATTGGAGACCTCCAAAGAAAAGATATCCTTTGCCAGAGTGGATGCCGATCACATAGACAACCTGATCAAAAAAGACGAGGAACAGATCAGCAAGCTCAGTGACGAGGAGAAAGACACGCTAAAAACCCAACTGGAAGAGGTCTTGGGCGAAAAGAGCAGCTATACCGTGCAGCTGGAGCCCATGGAAAGCAGCGCTGCCCCCTTCATCATCACCGAACCGGAGTTCATGCGCCGCATGAAAGAAATGCAACAGACGGGCGGTGGCGGCATGTTCGGGATGGGCAACATGCCGGAGATGTACAACCTGATCGTGAACACCAACCACGAACTGGTGGGAGAGATCTTGAACACCAAGACGGCCAAGAAGCGAGCACGGCTCATTAACCAATCCATAGATTTGGCGCGGCTCTCCAAAGGCCTGCTCAAGGGCGAGGAACTCACCAACTTCATAAAACGAAGTTACGATATGGTAAAGTAGTTTTCCGGTGGCACGGAGCTGCGCTGGCCGCAGCCCCGCAGTAGGGCCGCAAGGCCCATTGCACGGACTTTTAAATCCGATCTGCCGGATCAAAGATTTCTTTATGGTCATGACCGCCCCTGTTTTTTGTGGGCGGTTTTTTGTTCTTTCTAATTTTTGACACGAAAATAAACGGTGTAAGATCCCTGTATGGTCCCGAGCTTTTTTTATCTTCACCTTATGGAAATCATATCCACCAATATAGGCAGGCCCACCACCATTGCATGGAAGGGGGGCACGGAAGAAACGGGCATCTTTAAATATCCGGTTAACGCCCCCTTGTTTTTGGGCACTACGGACGTTGCGGGAGATACCGTGAGCGATCGCAAGCACCATGCCGGGACCTACAAGGCCTGCTACCTCTTTGCGGCAGACCATTACCCCTATTGGAGAGAACGCTATCCTCATTTAACGTGGGATTGGGGCATGTTCGGGGAAAATTTAACCGTCAAGGGCCTGGACGAATCCCAATTGCGCGTGGGAGATACCTACAGCCTGGGCACCGCCTTGGTACAGATCACCGAACCACGGGAACCCTGTTACAAATTGGGCATACGCTTTAACGACCAGGAGGTGGTTCCGCAATTTGTGGAGCACGGGCATCCCGGCACCTACGTTAGGGTGCTCAAGGAGGGCGAGGTAAAAAAAGGGGATGTGATGCAGTTGCAAGAACGCTCCAACGGTACCTTTACCATATCGGATTTTTACCAATTGTTGTATCAACGGCCCAAACCCCAAGACTTGCTAAAACGCTTTATGGAGAACGAGGCCATACCCCAACAGAAAAAGGATCGTTTTAAAAAATTTCTGAAATAAGGCACCGCCCCCGCCCCTGGCAGGGGACAAAAAGCGGGCGCGAGCTTATTTTTTAATAGGGGTCAGTGAATAAATACGCATTGATTGATCAAGGTAATTGTTTGATTATTGGATGATTGATTATTTTTTTCTGTTGTCAGTTCGAGCGCCCGCGTACCGTACGGGCAGGCAGTCGAGAACCATTCGCCAGACAACAGCGGCTTCGAATGCGCGACTCGACTACAATTCAGGCGGCCGCTCAGCCGGGCGTATTGGCGATGAACTCGATTTAAAATAGGTAACTATGCACTGACCTCTATTTTTTTAACCCAAACCTTTGGGCAACCGATCAAAACGATGGAAAGTTCCGTAAAGACAGTTCTCCGTGCGATCTAACCAATTTTAAGCCATGCTGTATCCCTGGCACTTATATCTTATGGCAGCGCTGTACATCGTTGCGGGCACCATGCATTTTGTGCGCCCCAACATATACCTGCGCATTATGCCCAGGTACCTTCCCGCGCACCGTGCCCTGGTGTTTTGGAGCGGGGTGGCCGAAATTGCCCTGGGCGTGGGCCTGTGCTTTCCCCAGACCAAAAATTGGGCTGTTTGGGGCATTATTTTGATGCTCTTTTTGTTCCTGAGCGTTCATTTTTACATGCTGAAGGGCAAAAAAGAAAGTGCCGGGGTGCCCAGACCCCTGCTCTTGGCCAGGATTCCCTTGCAATTTGGATTGATGTACTGGGCCCATGCCTATTTGGCACTTTAGCGACCATAACGGTAACGGGCACAAAAAAAGGGAACGTTTCCGCTCCCTTCCCCTTTGAAAATCAACTTAAACTAACTTATCTTACCGTAAAGTCCTCACCATAGACCCCGTATCCGTCCGCGATGACCACGCTGTACTCCCCAGGATAGGCCCCAGAAAAGTTAAAGGCCTTTTCTATGAGAAAGCGGTCTTTTACCGTTTCAGAGAAGACTAGGCGTTCTTGGCCATCGTACACCTTGATGTCCACACTGCCCATCTCTTTGTTCAGGAAATTGAGCATGAGCTGTTCCCTTGTTTTTCTAAAATAAGGCTTGCTGTGCTCGCCCTCTTCTTTTATGACGACGGCATCACCTTCCAGAACAATACTGTACAGCACCGTGCTCAGAGCGGTCTCGGTCTTGAGCCAGTATTGCCCATCGGGCAGGTTTTTCATATCGAATTTCTTTCCGAGACTGCCCTCGGTAAGTCGCTCAAAATGAATGGTGTTTTGCTCCGCATCCATTAAGGAGACCGCCACTTTTTCAGATAGTCCGGCCAAACTCAAAACCACTCCCTTGGCCTCTTTGGCGGGCAGAAGGTTCATTTTGGGGCCTTTGGCCATCCCTGTTCCCATGGTAAGGAAAAGGGCCAATACTGTTGTCGCTCTAAGTACTCTGTTCATTGCTTTCATACGTTTCATTTTTTTTGTTTGTATTTGATTACAAGGCAAAATTAGGGTCAAACTACATGCTGTGCTTCATCACAATTTTCCAATATATGTGCTATTTTATCAGCGAAAAAACGTTAATTGGGACAAATGGTTAATTTAGAACATATTTTGGTTAATTTTGTCCTGTTGCACCCAAGTGCGTGCACCTACCTTAGCCTTGTTCAACAGCAAAAAAGAGATGATACAGCAGAAACCCACTTTTGAGGCCATTGCCCCCAGTTTTGGGCACTCGTTCACCTACCAAAAGTTCGATGAGCACCGCCTCAACAAAAACAACATTTGGCATTACCACCCGGAGTTGGAACTGGTCTATGTGAACGGTGGCGCGGGCAAGCGGCAGATCGGGAGCCACGTGTCCTATTACACGGACGGGGACCTCATCTTGATCGGGAGCAACATACCGCACTGCGGCTTTACGGACGCCCTTACCGGAAACACCAGTGAGACCGTGGTACAAATGAAGGTCGATTTTCTGGGGAACGATTTCTTCAACATTCCGGAAATGAAAAAAATTGGGGCGCTTTTTCAATCTGCCAGTGGCGGAATTGCCTTTCACGGCAAGACCAAAAAGAAGATCGGGGAAAAAATGGAGGTCTTGGAGTACCAGACCGATTTTCAGCGCCTTCTTTCCATCCTGAACATCTTGAACGAGCTGGGCCAGTCGCAAGAGTTTAAGCTGCTCAATGCCCAGGGCTTTTCCATAACCTCTGACGTGAAGGACAACGATCGCATAAACGTGATCTTTAACCATGTAAAGAACCACTTCAGGGAAGAGCTGCCCCTGGAGGCCATGGCAGATATGGTGAGCATGACCGTACCTTCCTTTTGCAGGTATTTTAAAAAGATCACCAACAAGACCTTTACCCAATTTGTGAACGAGTACCGCTTGGTGCACGCCAGCAAGCTCTTGGCAGAACGCCCGTTGAGCATTACCGAAGTGTGCTTTGAGAGTGGTTTCAACAATTTTTCGCACTTCAACAAATCGTTCAAGGCCTTTACGGGACAAACGCCCTCTGCCTACAGGAACCAATTGAAAACCGTACTGCAGTGAT
Organism: Maribacter aquimarinus; assembly: GCF_047345505.1. NCBI lineage: Bacteria > Pseudomonadati > Bacteroidota > Flavobacteriia > Flavobacteriales > Flavobacteriaceae > Maribacter > Maribacter aquimarinus. Next base: position 87,476 of record NZ_JBLFEO010000018.1, read on the forward strand.
GAACACCCTTTTTGACCATGAGCCCCTCTCCCTTCCGGATGCGGACATAAGCTACCATCCCAACTTTTTGGACAAGGCCCTGGCCAACACCTATTTTAAAAAGCTCAAGGAAGAAGTGCCCTGGCAGGAAGACGATATCACCGTTTTTGGAAAAACCTATGCCCAGCCCCGGCTCACCGCACTCTACGGGAACAATGGCCTGGAATACCGCTACAGCAACATTGTGATGCGGCCACATCCCTTTTCCGGCACCTTAAGGGAAATCAAGTTAAAAGTGGAAGCCTTGGCCAAGGTACCCTTTACCACCTGCCTCCTGAATTTGTACCGGGACGGGAAGGACAGCAACGGTTGGCACGCGGACAATGAAAAGGAACTGGGACAAAACCCGGTCATAGCCTCCGTGAGCTTGGGCGCGGCCCGTTATTTTCACCTAAAGCACAACCATATTAAGGAAGAACGGCACAAAATACTCCTGCAGCACGGAAGCCTTTTGCTTATGCAGGGCCCCACCCAGCACCATTGGAAGCACCAAATACCCAAAACGGCCAAGCCCATTGGCGAACGCATCAACCTTACGTTCAGGGTGATCAGGGAAGGGCAAAGCTGAGTTTTGACCAAAAACCAAAATGGTGCATCATTGCTGGGCACGTAGCCATCTCCCCGCTGTACTGCAGGCCACAACAGATGGCCGCGTCGCCGGCAGCCTCAATCGTACATTTTCAAATTGCAATGGTTCCCCGCAATGCCGTTTCCCACCATGGCAATATCAACCCATAACAGGCCAAAAGCGCCAAACGGGGTCATCTCCCAAAGTCACTTCCAATTCCCTTCGTATCTTTGCCCTGCTATGAAAAAAGAATTCACGGAGCGGGATCTGGACCGCATCATTGAAATGGCTTGGGAAGACCGCACGCCCTTTGAGGCCATTACCTTTCAATTTGGACTATCGGAACAGGACACCATAGCACTTATGCGCCGTGAAATGAAGCCCAGCAGTTTCAGAATGTGGCGCAAAAGGGTACAGGGGCGTGCCACGAAGCACGCAAAACTTAGGGACAACGAAGACCATCGCTTTAAATGCAGCCGACAGCGCCATGTGAGCGGCAACAAAATCTCCAAACGGAAATAAGACGTGTCATGGAGGGCACCAAAAGGCGCACCCACAACTTTAAAGGATTTCTTCGGTGATTTTAGGGAGGGCGCACGCCATACCTTAATGGCCCCTTGTCCCCTGCCCTACTAGGGCACCATTATTTGAACATATCATTGAGCACCGCTGCCAAACGAATGCCGCCACGCTGCAACTGCTGCTCTACCGTGGGCCACCAGTCATAACTGTAACGGTAACCCAACTTCTCCCCAACCGCCGCGGAGTCATAGACTTTGTTGGCCAATTCTTGAGACTCCTCCACCCAAGTGAGCACATTGCCCTGTTGGATCTGCTTTACCTCCTCCTTGCTCAACCTGGGAAGGTTGGATGCCAGTTCCCTATACCCCATCCCATAATCATTGATCATGTTACTGTCCCAGACCCGGTGCAGGTTGGTGCCCCTGCCAAACCACTGCAACTGTATGTCGTTTCCGCCCTTGTCCTCTTTGCGGCCCACGTGCATGGGCTGGTGCAGATCTCCCATCAGGTGCACCAAAAACTTGAGATAGAAACGCTTGTCTTCCAAGGAGCTGTTCTTGTCCTTGACCACCGCAATGCACTTTTGTATGCCCATGACCACGTCTCCCTGTTCACTGGGCTCCACGTCCGTGTATTTCTTGTCCGCCGGAAAATTCACATAATGCCAGGGGCTGAACTCCCGGTACTTGCGATCGGCCTTGATGTCGTCCCCAAAGGTGGAAACGGCGGCCAGGCTCTGTCCGTTCAACAGCTTGTCTATGGCCTTGCGGGCCTTTCGTGTAAGGTACTGATTGGCCACCTCGCCGGTGACCCTATGCCCGGTCTTGGACCAAATGGGCACTGCGCCCTGGCACAAGGTGGTGGCAACAAGAAAAAGCAATATGAACAAGCGCATGATCTTCCTTTTTTTTTCAAAAGTACCACCTTGACCCTATTCTGTTGTTACCAGATAGGGCTTTTCCCCATTTTTAACAAAAATTTGGTAGATAGCATTTAAATTGATATTTTTATGATATCATTTTAATACTAAACTGACCAATTATGACAAATGAAAAATCCGTAGCCCCCATAAACGGCTACCTTATGTTGTTCTTGTGCCTGGTAATGCTCATTGGCGGCGTGGTGGGCATTGTGAAACTCGGCACCGCCTGGTTTGCCCTACTCCTCTTTTTGGGTCTGGTACTTGCGGCCGGCCTTGTACTGGTGAACCCCAATGGATCTCGGGTACTGCTCCTTTTTGGAAAATATGTGGGCACCATTAAAAAGAACGGACTGTTTTGGGTGAACCCGCTCTATACCAAGAAGAAGATATCCTTGCGCGCCAGTAATTTTGACAGTGAGCGCTTAAAGGTGAACGATAAATTGGGGAACCCGGTCATGATCAGCACCATTCTGGTATGGCGGGTAACGGACACCTACAAAGCTGCCTTTGATGTGGACGATTACAAGAATTTTGTGCGGGTACAGACCGATGCCGCTGTGAGAAAACTGGCCAGCATGTACCCGTATGACAATTTTGCCGATGAGGGCATTGAGGAAGACATTACCTTGCGCAGCAGTGTAAACGAGGTAAGTGCGGCCCTGGAACGCGAGATACAGGACCGGCTGGAAATGGCCGGCATTGAGGTACTGGAAGCCCGCATTGGCTACTTGGCCTACGCCCAGGAAATTGCCAACGCCATGCTAAAGCGCCAACAGGCCACCGCCATTGTGGCCGCACGGCACAAAATTGTGGAAGGGGCCGTGAGCATGGTGGAAATGGCCCTCGCGGCTCTTAGCGAGAAAGACATTGTGGCGCTGGACGAGGAGCGCAAGGCCGCGATGGTGAGCAACCTTATGGTGGTGCTCTGTTCGGACAAGGATGCGGCACCCGTGCTCAACACCGGAACCCTGAACCACTAGGAGATGCGCGTCTTTGAAGAAACACAGCGTTTTACCCAATGGTGGCTCTGGCTTTTGCTGGCCGTGGTCTCCTTGGCGGTGCTGCTGCCACCGTTGAGCCAGCTTGCACAGACCGGAAACACCGATCTAAGGGATTTGGATACGGGCTATTGGATCGGTTTGGGCACCATGGCCCTTGTGGTGCTTCTCTTTGTTTTTATGAAACTGCACACCAAGATAGACGAGCATGGGCTTAGCTACCAGTTCTTTCCCATTCACCTAAGGCCAAAAACCCTGACCTGGAAGGAAGTGGATACCATTGGCGTAAGGACCTACAAGCCCCTGTTGGAGTTTGGCGGCTGGGGATATCGCATAGGCAGGTCTGGAAAGGCCCTGAACGTAAAGGGCAACAAGGGCATACAAATCAAACTTAAAAACGGGGATTCCCTGTTGATCGGCACGCAGAAAATGGAAGAAGTGAGGTTGATACTGAAAAAATACCAACAGGATGAAAGAATATAAAGTAGTGAGCTGGACCATTGGACTTACCAACAACGACCAGCGCTTGGAAGATGCCTTGAACAACCATGCCAAACAAGGCTGGCGATTGTTGCAATATTCAGAACATTCACAACGTCTGGTACTGGAACGCGACAAAAACAGATAGTATTGCAATAAGCAAAAGATGCTTCTCCCCACCTATCCATACACTGTTTGCCCAGTTTTATGTGGGCAAGTTCATGACATAAAAGATACGCGGGTAAAGGCAGTGACCAGTTCCAAAAGCCAAAAAAATCGAGCCTATTATGCTTCGTTATACCTTTTTAATGCTGATGACCCTTTTCCATGCCACCATATTGGGACAGACCGGGGTGTACACTGAAGAAATGGAACTAAAAAATGGTGCCATTGCACTGCCCGGCACCCTGAGTTTGCCAAATACGGACCTGCCCGTTCCACTGGCGATCTTGGTGCACGGCTCCGGCAATGTGGACCGCAATGGCAACCAAGGCCCAATGGTCCAGGGCAATTACCTAAAAATGCTCTCGGACGCACTGAATGCAGCGGGCATTGCCTGCTACCGGTACGACAAGCGCACCGCGCACCTGCCCAACGCCCCACAACTCAAAGGCACGCTTTTAAAGGATTTTGTCGCGGATGTGCAAGTGGCCATAAAACACTTTATGGAAGATGGGAGGTTCAATGGCATTCACTTGGTTGGGCACAGCCAGGGGTCGCTGGTGGGGATGTTGGCCGTGAATGAACAGCTGCGCAGTTTTACTTCCGTGGCAGGGTCTGCCAGGCCCATAGGAGAGATCATCACGGAACAAGTGACCAAGCAGGATTCCACCTTGGGAAGGGTAACGGCGGCGCACGTAAAGGAATTGAAGGAGACCGACACCCTCTTGAAGGTATCGCCCTACCTGATGAATCTTTTTGCCCCCCAAAACCAGCATTTTCTAAGAAATTGGATGGCATACGACCCCAAGGAAGTCATTGCAAACCTCAAGGTGCCCGTGCTGCTCGTTCACGGTGAAGAAGACCTACAGGTAACGCCCGGGGAAGCAAAAGCCCTGCAAAATGCCCTCCCAGCGGCCAAATTGGTCCTTGTGCCCAAAATGAACCACGTTTTAAAAAGCATTGAGAACATGGAGGATAATCTCAAGTCCTATAGGGATTCCAATTTTGAGCTCTCCAACGACTTGGTGAAAGCCCTATCCGCATTTATAAAAACCCATGAGTAAGAAAAAAGCATTTGCCCTGAGAATCAATGAAGAGACGTTGAAGGCCATTGAAAAATGGGCGGCAGATGAGTTTCGCAGCACCAATGGCCAAATTGAATGGATGTTGCTGAAAAGCCTAAAACAGGCCAAACGCGATGTTAAAAAAAACAGGGAAATCAATTGAGTTGTGATTTTTTTAGGATGAAAATCCCTAATTTTGAGATTTAGCCAAACAAAAAACCTCCAATGACCAAGACCTTCAGTGTCTTTGTGACCTTCTCTTTTTCACTGGCCCTTGTTTCCCAAACCACAGAAAAATCCTTTACGGTAAAGTTCACCTCGGAAACCATTGAGTTGGATGGCGCCTTGAACGAGGCGGTTTGGCAAGATGCGGACAGTGCCAGGGATTTTCAACAGTACTTTCCCACGGATTCCATAGGGGCATTGGCCCCAACGGACATAAAAATGCTCTATGACGACAAGAACCTGTACATAGGCATTAGATTGGATACCGAAGGTAGGGACTACGTGATCCCCTCCTTGGAACGCGATTTCAGGGCTGGCGGAAATGACAATATCAGTTTACTGTTCGATACTTTCAATGACGGCACCAACGCCTTTCTTTTTGGGATAAACCCTTACGGGGTACGGCGGGAGGCCTTGATCACCAACGGCGGATCGGGCCTAGGGGGGTTCACCACCTCTTGGGACATGAAGTGGCGGGGCGAGACCAAAATCTATGACAAGCATTATACCGCAGAGCTGATCATACCCTTGACCTCCCTTAAGTTCAGGGAGGGCACCACCAAATGGCGCTTTAACAGCTACCGTTTTGACATGCAGGTCAATGAGCGCAGTACGTGGGTGCGCATTCCGCAAAATCAGCTTATTTTCAACTTGGCCTTTATGGGCGATATGGTTTTTGAAAAACCCTTGGGAAAATCGCGTACGCCCCTCGCCTTGATTCCCTACATCAATGGCATCACCATCAAGGACAATGTGGGCGACGGATCCACCAACAACTTTAAGGTAGGGGCGGATGCAAAAATTTCCGTGGGCAACAGCCTTAACCTGGACCTTACGCTAAATCCCGATTTCTCTACCGTAGAAGTGGACAACTTCATTACCAACCTTACCCGTTTTGAGATTGCCCTACCCGAGCGGCGGCAGTTTTTCATAGACAACAACGACCTCTTCGGGGGCTTCGGTGGCACGCGGGATGCCAACCCATTCTTTTCCAGAAGGATCGGCATTGCCAGGGACACCGCAGACAACACCATTGAGAACAGGATCATTGGTGGGGCCAGACTCAGCGGCAAGATCAACAAAGACCTAAGGCTCGGCTTCCTAAACCTGCAGACCGAGGAAGATGCCGCCAACGGCATCCCCTCCAACAACAACATGATGTTCTCCCTACAGCAGAAAATGTTCTCCCGATCCAACTTGGGGGTATTTTTCATTAATAGACAAGCGGTGAACGCCAGCGGGTTTCTGCCCCAGGAAGAAACCTTTAACCGGGTAGTGGGCCTGGATTACAACCTGGCCACCGAAGACAACAGTTGGATCGGTAAGTTTTACGCCCATAAATCCTTCCAGCCCAATGATAACGAGGGCAATCATTCCCTTGGCTTTTTCTTGGGAAAGAACACCCGCTACTTTTCTGCCTTTGTGGACGCGGTGAAGATAGACGAGGAATTCACCTCTGACCTGGGGTTTGTGCCCCGGAAGGATATTTTTAAGCTGGTGAACATATTTGAGGGCAGGTTGTGGCCCAAAAAGGGAAAGGTGAACAATTACGAGGTACAGCTCTTCAATGAGGTCATTTGGAGGCCAGGGCTCAACTATCAGTACACCGATCATGATATTTCCCTGGAGACCAGGGCGGAGTTCAAAAGCTTGGAAGAGCTGGGCGCAGCCTTTACCAGACGCTTTATTTTCCTTACCGATGATTTTGAGCCCACGGGAAAAGAAGGCGCCGTTCCATTGCCGGGAAACCTGGGGTATACCTTCAGCAATTTTCAGATGGCATTTGAGTCCGATAGGCGAAAAGTGTTCTCCTATTTTCTGGAACCGGCCGTTGGCGGGTTTTTCAATGGAAACCGCTACTCCATGGAGGGGGGCTTCAACATAAGATTGCAACCCAAGGTATTGATCGGCTTTGAGGCACAGTATGACAGATTGGACATGCCACAACCGCATTCCAGTGCAGATATCTGGTTGATCAGTCCCAGGGTAAACATCACCTTTAGCAAGTCCATCTTCTGGTCTTCCCTTTTCCAGTACAGCAACCAACGGGACAATTTTGGCATCAATTCCAGGCTGCAGTGGCGTTTTGCCCCCCTTTCCGATCTATTCATTGTGTACAATGATAACTATTTTGTGAACACCTTTATGCCCAGGACACGTTCCATTAACCTTAAACTCACCTACTGGTTGAACATCTAGGCGGCCAAGGCGGACAACACTGATTTCCAAAGCACCAGAAAGGGAAATCCAAAAGCGAATTTTTCATCGAGAACTCAGATAGCATGAAGGTAAAAGTGATCTGTTCCGATTTGGACGGGACCTTGCTCAGCACCAAGAGCGACGTTTCCCAGACCACCATTGACGCCGTGGCCCACATCAAGGACCATGTGCGCATTATCCTGGTATCTGCCAGAATGCCCAGCGCCATGCAGTATATCCAGAAGGACCTTGGTATTTTAGATGCACCGATGATCTGCTACAATGGGGCCTTGGTCTGTAAAAACGGCAAAAAAGTGCATTCCCGGGAAATTCCCCCCGGCACCGCTGTGGAAGTAGAGGCATTGGCACGGGACAAAGAAGCGCTGTTGGGCCTGTATCACGAAAACGGGTGGTATGTCCCAAACACCTCGGAAAGGGTAACGAAAGAAATTAAGCACACCAAGGTCCAGCCCGTTTATGAGCCCACCAAAACAACCCTGCACCGTTGGGAACAAGAACAAAAGGGAGCACACAAGATCATGGTGATGGCCACCAAGGGGACGGCCGATCCCCTGGAGGACAAACTCAGGTCCAGATTTGCCCACCACCTTCAAATATACCGTTCCAATGACACCCTTTTGGAACTCTCGCCCAAGGGCACCAACAAGGCAACCGCCATTGCCCAGCTCCTTGAACCCGGTGAACATTTGGCCAATGTACTGGCCTTTGGAGACAATTACAATGATATGGAAATGTTGCGCCAGTGCGGCACCGGTGTCGCGGTGCACAATGCCAAGAAAGCGGTAAAAGAAGTGGCGGATCACATCACCAAGAGCAACACGGAACACGGGGTGGCCCATTTCATAAGGACAAAGCTGATTATTTGAGTATATTTGGCACTTTGGCAAAACAATTTCCATGGCAGACAATGGCAACCTCCCCCTCATTACAGATGATACCGTTGGCTTAGGCCTACTGGCCCTTTGTTTGGGGCTTATTTTTTATACGTCCTCCCTTAAAACTGGTTTTTGGAAAAAGTTCTACACGGTGGTCCCGGCCGTGCTCATCTGCTATCTGCTGCCGGCCGTGCTCACCAGTAGCGGCATTCTCTCGGACAAGGGATCCAATCTGTACTACATGGCCAGCCGCTACCTGTTGCCGGCGGCACTGGTGCTCATGACCCTGAGCATAGACCTAAAGGCCATTGCCAACCTGGGCTCCAAGGCCTTGATCATGTTTCTAACCGGAACGGCGGGCATTATCATTGGGGGGCCCATTGCCATCCTGGTGGTCTCCATTTTTTCGCCGGAAACGGTGGGCGGAAACGATTTTGATGCCATTTGGAGGGGACTGGCCACCATAGCCGGTAGCTGGATCGGAGGTGGTGCCAACCAAGCCGCCATGTTGGAGATCTTTCAGTACAATCCGGAAAAATACGGCGCTATGGTGCTCATAGACATTGTTGTGGCCAATGTCTGGATGGCCATAATACTGCTCGGGGTTGGCCGTACCGAAAAGATAGATCGTTGGCTAAAGGCAGACACCTCTGCCATTGAGACTTTAAAGGTCAAGGTCACCGCATTCACTGAAAAAATAACCAGGGTACCCACATTGACAGATTATATGATCATGCTGTCCCTGGCTTTCACGGCAGTGGGAACGGCGCACTTTTTGGGAGACCACATTAGCACGTGGCTCATTAACGGTGTGGAGGCCGTTAGGGACAGTAAGAGCTTCCTTTCTTTCCTGGGTTCCAAGTTTTTCTGGATGGTGGTGATCGCCACCACGGCGGGCATTGCCCTGTCTTTCACCAAGGCAAAAAACTATGAGGGCGCCGGGGCCAGTAAGGTGGGTGGGATCTTTATCTATATCCTGGTGGCCACCATAGGCATGAAGATGGACTTGGGAAAGGTTCTGGAAAACCCGGGGCTCATTGCCGTTGGCTTTATCTGGATAGGCATCCATGCCGGACTTTTGATACTTACGGCCAAACTCATCAAGGCCCCTTACTTCTTCTTGGCCGTTGGAAGCCAGGCCAACGTTGGCGGGGCCGCATCTGCTCCGGTAGTGGCGGCCGAGTTCCATGCCTCCCTTACTTCGGTGGGCGTCCTTTTGGCCGTGCTGGGATATGTGGTGGGCACCGCCGGGGCCCTTCTTTGCGCTTATTTGATGGAAGTGGCCTCTTCCCTTTAAAAAGATGGTTCCCCAGATGACAAAAACCGTGGTCAGTTCATAAAAAATATGGATATTTACGCGCCAAAAAAGTACCTTATGAAAAAAAATGTGCTCCCCCTTCTGATTCTTTTGATCTTGGGTTCCTGTGCCTCTGAAAAAGACGGGGACACCATGTACATAAACGGCAACATCAAAGGTCTCAAAAAAGGAAAGCTCTATCTCCAGCACCTTAGGGACACCCTGCTGGTAACCCTGGATTCCCTTGAATTGAAAGGAGATGGGAATTTTAGTTTTAGTACCCCTTTGGAAAGCCCGGAGGTATTCTATCTCTATTTGGACAAAAAGGACAACAACGACATCAATGACCGCTTGACCTTTTTTGGGGAACGGGGAACCATAGACATCCGTACGGATTGGAACCGCTTTGTGGCAAATGCGGAAATTTCGGGATCCAAAACCCAGGATAAGTGGGAAGAATACCAAAGAACAATGAGCAACCTGAACAAGCGGGGAATGGAGATCATGGTGCAGAGCAACCAGACCGAAGTGCCCCTGACAGAAAAAGAGATGGATTCGCTTGAAATGCTAAGTATAAGGAACATGCAGAAAGGCTATGCTTTTGCCATTAATTTTGCGTTGGCCAACAGGGACAACCACATAGCCCCCTATATTGCCCTGAAGGAAATACCGGATGCCAACCGAAAATACCTGGATTCCATTGCCACTTCCCTGAGCCCGGAAGTGGCCCGATCCAAATACGGGCAGGAACTGCAAACGTATTTGAACCAAAAAGAAGAGGACTGAGCCCCTATCCTCCCATTTTACCCAGACCGTACATTAAATATTCCCCGTGCGGCTGCAAGCCCCGGTAAAATCGGATTGCTCATCCAAGTTCCCAAGCACCACGTCAATGGGGATGCTTCCATCTTAAAAGTCCTTATTTTATGTGGCTTTATACCAGTTCGCGTTTAAAATGCAGCCATGAAAATTGAACTGTTTTTTTGGCCAGGAAAAAGAAAAAGCAGGTATGGCCCTGCTACGGCTCATTTTTATTTTGAAGTAGGGCGAAAAAAGACACCATTTATCGGCCAATTTTCAATGGGGAAATGGTATTGCACCCTTATGACGAAAATCTAGTGCATCATCTGGGTTAAAACTAAAAAAGCACCGCTTCACAGTGCTTTTTGCGATATTCCTATTTTTCTCATCCCAGGGCGTTCACCTGCTCGGCGAGACCCTTGGCCTTGGCCTCCAAATCGTTCCGTACCGCCTTTAAATGGGCTTTTCTATTATCCACTCCGCGGTCATTGACCCGGCCGATTAAATCATCAAACACGGCTATGGCATCATCTATGATCTTTGAACCTTCCTTGGAATCTTTTTGGCCGTTGGCCGCCTCCACAATATACACCGCCTCAATAATGGAACCCAGAACATTGTTAATGTCCTTTTTTAAATCTCTGATACTAGACATACTACTCTATTTTTTTGTAAAAATACAACTTTCAAAAAGCAAAGTGGGTGTTATATGGTAACTTCTAAAAAGGTGGCGCCCGAGGTTTCGATGCCGATCCTTTCGGCACAGGCCGGAACCAAAACGGTTTCTCCCCTTTGCAAGGGCACCCTGCCCTGGGCCGTGTGCACGGCTCCGCTTCCGCCAACACACATCAAGATGGTAAAACTGTCCCTCGTGGCCGTGTCCAAATTATGGTCTTGCGTCAACCTTAAAAATTGGGTTTTAAAATAAGGACAGTCCACCATAGCATTGCTGCGATTGGCATTTGTTTCAAAGGACACCTTAAAATCATTCTTCTTCTTGTAATCTATGGCATCCAAGGCCAAATCGGTGTGCAGCTCACGGAAATTGCCGTCTTTGTCCCTTCTGTTGAAATCAAATACGCGGTAGGTAACATCGGAAGTCTGTTGGATTTCCGCAAGGAGCACCCCTGCACCAATGGCGTGGATTTTACCCGTATTGATAAAAAAGGTATCGCCCTCGGTCACCTGCTCGTAGTGCAACAGGTTCAATAGTCCGTCATTCTCCAGGGCGGCCCCATATTCCTCCTTGGTCACATCTTTGTTGAAGCCCACAATGAGCTGGGCGCCGGGATCGGCATCCATGACGTACCACATTTCCGTTTTGCCAAAAGAGTTGTGCCGTTCCTTTGCCAGTTCATCATTGGGATGCAACTGTACGGAGAGGTCTTGCTTGGCATCAATGAACTTGATCAAAATGGGAAATTCCCGGCCAAAACGCCGATGAACGGAAGTGCCCACAAAATCCGGCCCATAGGCTTCCAACAGTTCTTGTATGTTCTTCCCGGCATAAGCACCGTTGCCCACCACGGAGACATCTCCGGGAACGGTTGAGATTTCCCAACTTTCGCCGGTGGTATCGGTGGGTATCTCTTTTTTTAGGACGTCTCTTAATTTTGTGCCCCCCCAAAGACGGTCTTTGAGGATGGGACGGAATTTAAGGGGATAAGCTTGCATACGGGATGGGTTTGGCCGGGTTATGTAGTGGTGCTTCAAACAACAAAATGTTCAACCGGAATAGGTCACAAAATTGCGCGGTGTTTCGTAGAGCACCACTTCCAGCTCCAGGGCAGCATCCAAGTGGGGCCTCAGTTTTTGCCAAGTGACCACGGCAATGTTTTCGGCCGTTGGGTTCAAGTTGGCGAACTCCGGCACCTCCACGTTCAGGTTTTTATGGTCAAAGGCATTTTCAACATGCTCCTTGATCAAATCCTTGAGAACCTTTACATCTACCACGTAGCCGGTTTCAGGATCAATTTTTCCGGTAACACTCACCACAAGCTCATAATTGTGCCCGTGGAAATTGGGGTTGTTGCATTTCCCGAAAACGGAATCGTTCTTTTCAAAAGACCAATCCTTTCTGTACAGACGGTGCGCCGCATTGAAATGTGCCCTTCTACTTACCTTTACCTTCATTCCTTATTATTTTCTGTTTGCAACGGGATGCCACTAGAGGTTTAAGCCCTACCCACAAGGACAGGTACACCAAATTTGACATGCCTTATGCCTCTATTGCTGTTCTGCGTTCTGAAAAACGTGCTGATAAAAACGATCAAAGATAATTTTGAACCAGGCCGTGTATTTTTTTGGATTTTGGGCCATATCCTCTTTGATGGCCATTGGTGTCATCCATTTCCAACCACCCACCTCGTCCAGATTGATGTTGGGCTCGCCATTGTAACGACCGATCATGACGTGATCCAGCTCATGCTCCGTGAGACCATTGTCAAAAGGGGCTTTGTAGATAAAGGAAAAAAGCTCCTTGAGCTCCGTGGAGAAGCCCATTTCTTCCATAAGCCTCCTTTTACCAGCCTCCACATTGGTCTCGCCAACCCTTTGGTGGCTGCAGCAGGTGTTGGTCCAGAGCAAGGGGGAGTGATACTTGTGGGAAGCCCTTTGCTGTAGCATCACTTCGCCCTTTTCGTTGAGAACAAAAACGGAAAATGCCCTGTGAAGCCTCGCCTTCTCGTGGGCCTCCATTTTGGGCATGGTGCCTATCTGCACGTCATTTTCATCAACCAAAATAACCTTTTCTTCCTTCTCCATGGGACAAAAATAAGACCTTTGCCCCAAATCTGCCCCCGAAGCACCCAAAGAAACTAGGACGTATTGCCGTTTTTTAAGATAAGTTTAAAAGAATCTTGGAGACCGCAGGTTGTTTTTGGTGAAAAGAAAATCGTACCGTAGAATGATTTCAAAGGAACCATCATTGAAAGCGGCCGCGCCCAATTCCGTGGTCTCCCGGTCATAGGCCAACCCAATGAGCATATTGTTGGATAGGTTGAAGCCCACCAAGGCACTGAAGGCGGCGTCCCATCTGTAGGCGGCTCCCAGAATGAACTTGTCATTGAACATAAAATTGGCCGACAAATCTACCTGCAATGGAGCCCCTTGGGTCATTTTGGTGAGCACGGTGGGCTTAAACTTTACATTGCGCCTCCATTCCCAAACGTACCCCGTCATCAGGTAAAAATTCATTTGTTCCCTTGCGGTGGACAATGAGGACTCCTCAAAATGGGTGGTCTGCAAGAATCTGGGCACGGACAGTCCCGCATAGAAACGATCGGTATGGTAATATACCCCGGCACCAAAATTTGGGGTTAGCCTATTGTCAATGTCCTGTTGCAGGGTCTGGTCCGGTGCAAATTGGTTAAGCTCGGAAAACCTAATGTCCAATAGATGGGCACTGGCCTTTAGGCCAAAGCTCAATTTTCCCTCACGGGAAGTGGGCACGGTATAGGAGAAATCCAAATCAAAACTGGTCTCGGACGTGGGCCCTATGTTATCGTTCACCACCGAGAGCCCCAGGCCCACCCCCTTATACCCAACGGGTGTATGGATGTTAAAGGTCTGGGTTTCCGGCGCACCATCCAGTCCCACCCATTGGGAACGGTGCAGGGCACCAATGCTCATATGCCCCCTTGAACCGGCATAGGCAGGGTTAATACTAATGGTATTGTACATGTACTGGGTGTACTGTGCGTCTTGTTGGGCTTGCCCAAAAAAGGTCATGAGCCCAAGAACAAGGAGCACACCGTATGGCAACGTTGTTCGTTTTTTATATGATGAAATGGAACTTGCCATAGTGTTTATCTGTTTATATAGATGTAACCGGTAAGACTTCTTGGATTGCCTTCAGACACTTCATAGTCCAGGATATAGAAGTAGGTGCCCACCGGCAATTTGTTGTCCGCGGCCACTGTGACCCTTCCGGTAGAGGTACCGTCAAAGACATTTCCGGCAGTGCCATAAGCGTTGGTGGAATACACCAGTACGCCCCAACGGTTATAAATCTTGAGGGAATTGGTGGGGTAGTTTTCCAGACCCTCTATTCTAAGTACGTCATGCACCCCATCCCCGTTGGGCGTGATCACGTTGAATACCTCTATGGTCTCCCCCTGCTGGCCCAGGTCTGGATCCAGGTAGTTGGGTATGCCGTTGCCATTGCTGTCATCATTGGCGTAGTTGCCGTCTCCGTTCAAATCTTCGTCAATGGTGGCGATACCGTCGTCATCGTCATCGGTGTCCCTATAATCCGACTCCATATCACTGTCCGTGTTGGGCAGTTCATTGAGGGGATCGGTGATTCCCTCGTTCACCAGATTGTCCACCAAGTTGGCTCCTTCAAAGGCGTCATCAAGGCCATCATTGTCCTGATCGGTACCCACTGCGGTAACATCGGCGATACCATCGCCATTGAAGTCATGGGCCTCAATTCTATCGGGAACATTATCGTTGTCGCTGTCCTCGTCCACAAAATCGGGCAGACCGTCCAAGTCCGTATCCTCGGGTACGAGGCCAACATTGCCATTTTCCTCATAGGCATCATCAACGCCATTGCCATTGGCATCCTCCCCACTGGGGGCAATGTAGTTGGTGGTGTCCTGGGCTTCCACATTGTCGGGAATACCATCGTTGTCACTATCAATATCCAAGAAATCGGGTATTCCGTCCCCATCGGTATCGGTGGGGTCGGTAAGGGGATCGTTGTCGCCATCCAGGTTCAAATCCTCAAAGGTGTCCACTATGCCATCGTCATCACTATCCAAATCGGCCCCTGACGGACTCACGATCACCGTTACCGAAGTGGTACTGCAATTTCCGTTGTCGTCGCAAAGCGTATAGTTAAAGGTATCCGTTCCCACAAAAGCATTGTTTGGGAAGTAAGTGGCCACATCGTCCGATGGGTCGTTTGGCGTGCCATTGTCATCTATGGTCACGGAGCCGGCCGTGGGCTGGGTAACACTGAAAGTACCCAATGTGGGCACATCATTGTCGTTCAAAAACAGACCGTTCAAGACACTGATCTCATTTTCAGCAATGGCAATATTGTCAGGCAACGCGTCCACAATGGGCAATACATCAATGGTCACGGTGGCCGTACTACAGTCTCCGGCCGTGTTGCAGACCGTATAGTCAAAACTGTCAGGACCATTGTAATCCGGGGTTGGCTCGTAGGTAAGCACATCATCCATAGGATTGTTGGGGGTGCCCCCGTTATCCAATGAAACGGTTCCGTTCAGGGGATCTGTGAAGGTCAATGTACCCTCTGTTGGTAAATCTGCATCATTCCCATAGATATCCAGAGCGAGCGGCACATCCTCATCCGTGGTCACCAGGTCATCCAGCAAATTGGCTGCCTGCTGCAAACAGACCACGGTAAAGTTGGGCAGGTCCACATTGTTTCCGGCCTTGTTCACCGTGGCCGTGTACCTTACCACGGAAGATGTGGCGGTTACCGTGGGCGACTGGGGATTCCCCGATACTGCGGGAGACCAGGTCACGGTGGCCAAAGCGGGCACATTTGCCGTAATGTCCAATGTTACCTGATTGTCCGGCGTATTGCAATCGGTCACTATGAAATACCCCGTGGCGTTGGACCCGCACAAGGTACCATCATAGGTGGCAAAATAAATCCCCGGGGCCGTTACCTCCAAGAAAAATTCCGTTCCCAAAACCGTGGCCGTGTCCGATGCCTCGTACCATTGGTAGTTGTTTTCATCGGTACTATTGGGCGCCTGCAATAAAAACTGTGCATTGGACACCAATGTACCCAGCACCGTAAAAACAATGCATAGGATCAGAACTTTATATGTAGTGATATGTTTCAAATCGATCTGAGGTGGTTGCCGTGATTAAATTATTTTACTACAAACACTACGTTAATGAGCGAATTGTAATCTGCTGGAGGCGCAATGACATCGTAGGTCATAAGCCCATTGGCATCCACACTAACATTGGCAAAAACATTGGTATCAAAAAAGGTCACGTAATAATACAGTTCCGTAGCTCCGTAAGTGGGTATGGCCGCCGGTGCCCCAGCACTGGCCACTGCCGGCGTTGCGTACTGGTTTGTATATTCTGTGTACAAGTTCAAGGTTCTGCCCGTTCCCGTTGTTGAGGCGTCCACAGCAATGGACGGCGGGTAAAATATACGGGCCGACTTTGAAACGATGGGAGCAATATCCTGTATCACATCTTCCACGGTAGCCTCTGTATTACCGTCACCATCCACATCCACGGGCGTATCGGAATTTACTTCAGATGCTGTTTGTATTTCGTTGGTAGCGTCCGCATCCGCATCACGAATATCCACTATGGCATTCGTACCACCTGAAATGGCTACTTCCACACTTTGGTTGGCAACGCCACCTGTTCCAATACTTAGGTTTTGGTTGTCACTGTTGACTACTACCGATTGTGTGGATAATACCCCTGAGGCATCAGCCACGACCATTCTAGTGCCCACTCCGGATAAATCCGAAGATGTAATCTGACCGCTATTGGTTACCGTAAAATTACCACCACTGTAGGTGCCTGCTGCATTCCCGGTTACCCCTAGGGTAATTCCACCTTCCGACCAAAAATCATTATCGGTAATATCCACACCCCATAAAGGTGCACCTTCATCTGTCTTGCGTCCAGATATCCAATATTTATTGGCCCCAGGATCAGTGCCTGTATTGGCTAATTCAATCAAACTAAAACCATTATCCACATTTGATATGGTGCCACTTTTTACTACCTTAAAAACTGAACTATGATCTTGACTGCCACCACCATTATCCAAATCTGTAATGGTAAAGACATCTTTTTCTCCAGTAGTACCATCGCTGGAAGTAAAACTAAAGGCATCTACGTTAGCTGTGTTGGTGAAAGATCGTAAGTCTACCGTATTGCCCTCCGATATGGTGAGATCTGTGTTTAACCAACTTAGTGTTTGGTCATCTGTACTCGCTCCAGCAAGTTCGGCCAGAGCCCCTTCCACATCCGTAGCCGTAAAATTACCAGCGGTATCAGTTACGGCCACCTCTCCTGCGTTCTGGTCGTCACTTCCTAGAGCTGATAACGGAACATCAAAATTGACACCGGCTTCCGTAATTCTTAAATCTGTGCCATTTACGCCAAAAGATGTAATCAGTTCATTACTAGGGTCCGCATCGCCATCTCTAATATCAACCACTGCATTCGTCCCACCTGAAATGGCTACTTCCACACTTTGGTTGGCAACGCCACCTGTTCCAATGCTTAGGTTTTGGTTGTCCGTATTGTCCAGGAACGGGGTCAGGTCAACGGTACCGCCGTCCTCCAGGGTCAGGATGTTGCCCGCGGCCAGGCTCAATGCCTGGTCGTCCGTGCCGGCCGCCGCCAGTACCGCGGTGAAGTCCACCGTCTGGGTGCCACCGTCCTCCAAGGTCAAGGTGAGCACGTCCGTTGCATTGTCAAGGCTGAAGGCCGTGATCTGTTGGTCGTCCGTGTTGTCCAGGAAGGGGTTCAAATCCAC